>PKYI01000134.1 GCA_003133645.1 Acidobacteriota bacterium
CCGCCCGAGCGACCCGGCCGTAGCCCGCGGGGCAAAACAAAACAGGCCTCACGCAGTGAAGACGAATATCAACGCCATGGGCAGGGCCGCGACCAGGGATGAAGCATCCGCATCTTCAGAGCCGGAAGGCTAGAGGAGCGACGATCGCGCGCCCGGCGTTCGCGTCCAACGCCCGAGTTATCCGCCGAGGTGGCGGGCGACGGCGCGGCCGAGGAGGCGCAACCGGTCGGCGAACGGGAGGCGGCGGAACGTGGTGGCGACCACGCCGCGGGTGAAGAACGTCTTGCGCGAGTAGTCGATCGCGACTTCGACCATCACGGGCCGGCCGGAGCGGGCGATCCCGAGCGCGCGCTCCAGTGCCGGCCGGACCTCGGCGTCGCTGCCGGCGGCGGCGTACTCGCAGTTGGTCGCAGCGGCGAGCGCCTGCACGCTGTAAGGGGCGATCGTGGAGCAGGGCGCGCGGTTCAGCGTGGTGCGCTGGAACTGGGCGATCTGCGCCAGCTCGCCGTCGCGCAGCACCACGGTGACCACACCGGCGCCGTACGCGGCGGCGGTGAGCAGCTCGAGCCCGGTCATCAGCAGCGCCCCATCGCCGGCGAGCGCTACGACGTCCCGGCCGGGGTTGGCGAGCTTGGCCCCGATCGCGGCCGGGACGCTGTACCCCATGCACGAGTAGTCCACGGGCGCCAGGAACCGTCCCGGCGCCTCGAGGCACAGGTGCTCCATGGCGAGGAACGTCCCGTTGCCCGAGTCGGCGGAAAAGATCGCGTCAGGTTCGCACAGCGCCTGCAGCGCGTCGAACAGTGCCGCCGGAGCGACGCGCCCGGGCTCGGCCGGCCGGCGCTGCGCCTCGCGGACGGTGCGGTGGCCGTCGGCGATCGCCCTCTCGAGCGCGAGGTCGCGCCCGCGCGCCGGGAGCCGGCCGGCGAGCGCGGCGAGGGTGGCGCCGGCGTCGGCCGCGACCGTGACCGCGGCGGGGAAGTTGCGGTTGAAGACGTCGGGGTTGGCGTCCACGTGGACGAGCGCCGGCGGCGGCGTGAACCCCCAGCTCCCGGTTCCCACCTCGGAGAACCGGCACCCAACGGCGACCATCGCGTCGCAGGAGTGCTCGATCTCGCGTACGAACGCCGGCGCGCTCCGCCCCAGGCCGTTCCACAGGAAGAGCGGGTGCGACTCGGGGAACACGCCCTTGCCCTGGATCGTGGTCGCGACCGGCGCCCCGAGACGTTCGGCGATCTCGCGTAGCTCTTGAGTGGCTCCGCGCGCGCCGTACCCCGCGTAGACGAGGACGCGGCGGGCGCCCGCGAGGAGTCCGGCTGCGCGCTCGATGGCGTCGGGGGCGGGCGCGGTCGAAGCGGGCGGCTCCGGCTCCCACGTGGACGGGCCAAAGTCGTGGCGGAGCAGGTACAACTCGGCGGGTACCTCGACGACGACCGGTCCCGGCGTGCCGGCGCGGGCGAGGGCGAACGCTCGTCGCACGGTGGCGTACAGCTCGCGCGGCTCGCGCACCGGGAACACCGCCTTGGCCACTGGGCGGACCACCGCGAGCTGGTCGATCGCGTGCAGTTGATAGGCGCGGCCGGTGTCGGTGCGGATCCCGCACGCCAGCACGACGAGCGGAATGCCGTCCATGTATGCCTCGGCGATGCCGGAGAGCGCGTGCGTCATCCCCGCGCCGGGCACGAGGTTGAGGACGCCGACGCCGCCCGAGCTGCGCGCGACGCCGTCGGCCATGAACGACGCCGCCTGCTCGTCGGTGACCAGCACCGGCGTCACGCGCCCCGAAGCCGCGAGGGCGTCGTACAACTCGATATTGTGCGTGCCCGGGATGCCGAAGGTAAACACCGCGCCCTCGTCCTCGAGCGCCCGCACCACGGCCCGCGCGCCGGACTCGCTCATGCCGGCAGCTCGGGCAGGCGGGCACGCACGCGCTCTGCGACGCGGTCGGCGAGCGCCATGATCGTGACGTACGGGTTGATCTCGGAGCAGCGTGGGAACAGGCTGCCGTCGGCGACGAACAGCCACGGGACCCCGTGCACCTGCCCCCATGCGTCGGTCACGGAGTCGCCGGCGTCCGCACCCATCCGGCACCCACCCATCAGGTGGGCGCTCGAGATCGAGACCTTGCCGAGTTTGAACGGGGCCCTGGTGATCAGCTCGTCGATCCGTCCGGCCGCATCCGCCGTGATGAAGAAGCTCGCCCCGGCCGGTGCGTGCACCCGCCGGCAGCCCGCGGCGAAGAAGATGCGCGCGGCGGCGCGCTGTGAGGCGACGAGCGCGTCGAGCACCCCATCGGTGAAGCGGTAGTCCACCACCGGCTCGCCGTCGTGCCCGAGCGTGATGCGGTTGCCCGGCAGCGCGGGGTCCACCGCCAGCACCAGGATCATCTGCATCCGGTCCATGCGGCCCATCAGGTCGGCGTGCTCGGCGCCGAACCCGATCAGGTTCTTGGCGGTGGTGAACGGGAAGTACATGCAGGTCTCGAGCAGGAAGCCATCGTCGACGAACTGATCGCAGTAGTAGCTCTTGGGGTGGCCGAAGTAGTTGGTGATCGGGTGCTCGTGCTCGCCGACGAGGATGAGCGCCGGGTGGGCCGTCAGGTAGCGGCCGAGCGCGGGCAGTTGCACCGGCAGGCGAGAGCGCAGCAGCAGGGCGGGGGAGTTGACCGCGCCGCCGGCCACGACGATCGCGCGGGCGCGGATCCGGTAACGGCCCGGCTCCCAGCTTGACGGCTCGCCGAACGGTGGGTTGGCGACGGTGGCGGTGCACGCCCGCTCCCCGATCGTCTCCACCTTGCAGTTCGTCACCACCTCGACGCCGGCGGCCTCCGCGGCTGGGAGCTGCACGCGGTTGGTCCCCTGCTTGGCGGCGTTCGGGCAGCCGAGGTTGCACAGGCCCGAACCGTGGCACCCCTTGACGTTGATCGGGAACTGGGCGACCCGGTACCCGAGGGTGCGGCACCCCTCGGCGAAGAGGCGGTTGTTGTCGTTCAGCGCGTCGTCGCCGAGCAGGTGGACGTTGTTCTCGCCGAGGTACTTCTCCGAGCGGCGGCGGAGGTCGCCGTGGTCGAGCCCGGGAACGCCCCAGCGCGCGAGCACCGCCTCGGGGAGCGTCAGCGAGGTGCCGGTATAGACGACGGTCGAGCCGCCGTATGCGCGCCCGAACGCCAGCGTCATCGCGCGGTCGCGGGTCAGGAAGCCGCCGGAATCGAAGTAGAGCTTGTCGGCCATCTCGGCTTCGCGGCCGGTGAATTCGCTCTCGCGCAGCTTCGGGCCCCACTCCAGCACCGCGATGCGGAGCCCCTGGCGGCACAGCGGCGCGAGCTCCTTGGCCACCGCGCCACCCCCGGCGCCGGAGCCGACGATCACGACGTCGTACGTCTTCTCAACCATGGAGGAACTCGTTCCCGGAGAACGACGGCGCGTAGCGGATCGCGCCCCACACCTCGGGCTGGCCGTAGTACCCCATGAAGACCAGCGCCCTGAGGCCCCAGAAGCCGCCGCGCAGCTTCGCCGCCGGCGCGTCCATGAACCAGCGCAGCACGGAATCCTGCGCGGCGGGCGCGAGGCGGTCGAACGGCGCGCCGAAGCGCAACGCCGGCGCCCAGCGCACCGCGCTCAGGAAGAGCGCGAACTGGCGCCGCAACGAGCGCGGGCGGCCGGCCAGCGCCGTCCCCACGATCGCGGCGAAGCGTTCGCGCCCGGCTTCGTCGAGGGACGTGACCGCCGGGACCACGCGCGCCGCCACGGCGAGGAAAAACGCCCACTGCCGCTCGCTGAGAGGTGTCACCGGGGCATTAGAGCGCCGCTCGATCCGACGCGTCAAGGCCGTCGCGGCCGCTGGGCGCCGAGCGGCCGGCGGGGCCGCTACCCCTCGCCTTCGTCCGGGGGATACAGCTCGGGTTCCTGACCCGGGCCGCCGGGCTCGAAGCAGCGGCGGCAGCGCGCCTCGTAGATGTCGGCCGCGCCGACCACGACCTGCTCAGGAGCAGGTCGTGGTCGGCGCGGC
>PKYI01000003.1 GCA_003133645.1 Acidobacteriota bacterium
TCAACTCGCCGGTGACCTACGACACGGCGGGAGATGTCACGTATTGGGGCGGGTACACCTACACCTGGGACGCCCTAGGCAAGATGCAGACCGTCACCGGCACCGGGATCAACCACACCTACCTGTACACCGCGGACGGGGAGCGGATCTCGGACCGCGACAGCCTCGCCGCCACGACCACCCTCACGGTGCGAGGTCTCGACGGCAAGGTGCTGCGGATCTACGTCAAGTCGGGGAGCACGTGGAGCTGGAGCAAGGACTACGTGTACCAGCAGGGGATGCTGCTGGCGAGCGTGGATGCAAGCACGACGAGGCACTTCGACCTCGATCACCTGGGCACGCCGCGGCTGATCACGGGGAGCGGGGGCACGACGCTCGCGATCCACGATTACTACCCGTTCGGGATGGAGGCGTACGGGACGGCGGACGGTGAGCGGATGAAGTTCACCGGGCACGAGCTGGACGGGATGGGCACGGCGGCCCAGACCGACGACCTCTACAATATGCACGCCCGCTTCTACAACCCGAACATCGCACGCTTCCTGAGCGCGGACCTGCTGCGCGGCGATGCGCACAGCCCGCAGAGCTTCAACCTGTTTGCGTATGTGGGCGGGAACCCGATCAGCCGCTTCGACCCGCTGGGACTTCAAACCGCAAACCAAACCCCCGATCAGCCGGCGTGCATGATGGAGGACCAGATTCAATGCGTGGGGGGGCCCCCATCTTGCCGGGCGTCACGATCATCACCGATCCGGGCACGATCGTAGTTCCGACACCGATTATTGTCGTTCTGGGGAGCAGCGGCGGAGCTTCGGTATCAGGCGCGGCCCACGGTCGGCTGACGTCGCAGTGCATGGCCGTAGGCGATCAAACGATGAGGGCGGCAGGACCAGGGGACACAGCTCCGAACTCCCTCGGGGCGCCGACGGGCAGTTTCGGACTTACCGGCTTCTTTGGCGTAAGCTATGCCGTCAGTGCGGAAGGCGGAGTCTTCTTTGGGGGAACGGGGGACGTGGGCCTATACCTCACAGTCGGCTTTGGGGGTGGGTGGGGCAGCTCCTCCGGTGTTACCGGAGGGGTGCTTCAACCGGGCTACGGTATTACCGACCCCAACATTCAGCTCGGGGCGGCGGTCGGAGCCGTTAGCGGGGCACTGAGTCAATATAACCATGATGTCGTTGGGGGTTCTGGTGGAACCGGCTCGACGCTGGGTCTCGGCTTCTACGGGGTCGGCACGAGGACATTCACTCTCTCTTTGAGGGACGTGGCTGGTTTTGCGCACAACGTCATCACAGGGATTAGGAATGGATGTTGATCGTCTATGACGCGTGACCTCCCTCAGGAGCCAGTGGTGCCGACGGGAAGCCGGTGGTTCGGTAGAAGCCGGTCGGAAGCCACACCACGCCGACGCTTTGTCCGGCTTCGAATTGCGTGGGTCGCTGGATGCATGACGCTACTGGTAGTCTCCTTCTACACATCTCACGTAGTTCTATGGCTCCTTTTGCCGCTCGGGGTGTATGTCGTTGCTGGGGTATTTTCGCTTCGCTGCCCCAGGTGCGGCAAACGTGCGTTCGTGTACGGCGTCATCGTGTGGGGCGGACGTAGATGTAGCCACTGCGGAAGACGGCTTGATCGATAGCTCGGGCCTTGAGCCCCCGGGGCTTGCCGGTGGCTGCAACGACGATCTAAGAGAGGTGGCATGAATATGTTCCGACGGGACCGGTCAATTGGGGCGGCTCATAGGCGACGGGCGTCCAGGGGAGGCCGCCTTGCCCTTGGGCTCGTTTTGGCAGCCGCCATCCTTGTGGTCGAGGCGTGCGGGTTCGGTGAGGCGTCGCAGCAGGCTCAGACAGCTGTTGGCCGATTCCACGAACACTACAATGGGCACGACTATGCCCAGATCTACAAGGTAGCGGATGGAGCGTTCAAGGCGAAGACGGATGAGTCAAGTTTTGTTAACCTTATGACCGCCATTCAGCGCAAGCTCGGAAGGGAATTACGAACGGAGGTGGTTGCATCGAACATCACCGTAGGTATCGGCGTGAGCCGCGTGAGGATCGTTTGCTCCAGTGTATTTGAGGGCGGCAACGCGCAGGAGGAATTTGTCTGGGTTGTTGACAAAGGTCCGGGTCGGCTTCTTGCGTACACCATCAATTCGCCGACGCTGGTGCTGAAGTAGGGAGAGACTCCAGGTCTTGGAGTTTCGCCGCTACTGGTCGCCGGTTTGCCGTCTTTCGGTATGCGCCGCACTCCAAGCGCGGCGCCGAGGTGGCGGCCGTGATGTACACGCTGTTCGAGAGCGCGAAGCTCGCCGGTGTCGATCCGCACCGCTACGTGCTCGAGGCCACCCGCCGCGCGATCGCTTCGCCCGGCACCGCCACGCTCCTCGAAAACCTGACGTGATCGGATTCGACGCAGATTCTCAGCCATTCAGCCAAGACATACCCTTGGGGTAGGGCGAGGACTTACGTTCCTTAGAGCACAAGCCCGGCGTTCGCTGTGCTGGGCGTGGCGACTCCCGATCAGCAGACCGAACCTAGTCTACGCCAGTCTCCTTCTTACGGCTCAGTCCACGACTGAACTTCGCCACTCCTATCGAACCAGACCTCACCGCCCGATGGATAGCCGTAGTACCACACAGCCCTGCCGCTCCCTAATTGGTCAACTTTGGTGGGTTCGCCTAGGAGTTCGCGAACTGAGTCCCTCGAGTCGCCTCGTGACAGTTGACGCCATTTAGCTTTGTTCTTCCAAAGCGCCTCCGATTGGGCGGATGGAAGCTGGCTCTTCGTGTTTTCTGCAGCTTCGTCTGGAAATCCTGACCATGCAACCTCCCATCTTACAAGGGCCCTGTAGGTATCGACCGACATATCTTCGTCGCCCTTCCATTCAAGGCCTTTGGCCTGCCCCTTCTCGTCAACGAGCCTCAGCATGGAATCAAGAGAGACTTGCTGTTCGTGAATCTTGAAACCGTGCATGTCCAGAAGCGTCAACGTGAAGGTGGCCTGGGTTCCCATCGTTTTGGCTGTCGCAAGAGCTAGAGGGAACCCATCAATGCGAAACTGATAGTAAGCGTGCCCATCACGCCACATGGTACTGAGCGCCAAATGGACATTCCCCAAAGGCTCAAGAGTTATCGGTGGCCAGGCTCTGGGATTTGCAAGGCTGGCCTCGGCCCGAGCCCGTCTCGCTTCTCGATAGTTTGAGAACGCCCAGATGGCGAGTACCAAGACACCGAGGGCTAAGACAATTGCGACCGCCAGTCTTACTGTGGCCAAAAGGAAGGACTTCAAGTTTGGCATCACTGTCCTCCAATCGGGCGGCGGCAGCCGGCCCTTTGCCCATTTCGTCGGGCGTTGCCACCGCCTCCAAAACAGGTCGAGCTCCTTGCGATCAATGATATACCTGTCGGGGCAGCCGGGCTCACCTGGGCGTCCCAAACGGCCCAATGACCTATGGCAGACTCCCTGTCGATTGCCCCTCTGTTGCCCCACCAGGGCCGGTGGTCGGTGAGACGAACGGAAAGATCGGCAATCCTCTCTGCGGGGGAGAAGCCATCATCCCCCGGATCGCAGAACGAAACTCCTTCCAAAACGAGTCGATTTCACCCCAGAGACCCGGAGTGTAGATGGATCGTTTGATGTGGGTGAGATCGAATGAATAGCCGACGGACTGCCCCATCGCCTTCAGGAGTGAAGCAAGCAACTCGACCCGCTTGTCGTTCCACAAATCCGGCGGCATGTCTTTCTGGCTTAAGTGATCTAGATAGGCCCGCCAGGCTTCGACAACCGGCTTGTCACCGGCAACGTCGCCGACGAATTCGAGGTCGATCCTGTTTAGGGCCTCGACATGGGCCACGGACAGAGAGACTGCCCGCGTCGTCATCAAGGTCCGGTAGACCTCCAACCGTCGCCCTTGCTGCTCCTTCTTGTGCTCGAGGTACCGGGTGACCTGGACGGCGATGACTGGCCCCGAGACAATGGCCAGGATCGTCAGAATGTTGAGGATGAGCATGGCGTCCTCCCGCTTGCTCCTTCATGTTAACGCGCCCCAGAACGAGCGAGGCAGGCGGATTCGCTCTCCGTCACGACGCGAGCGAGACAAAGCACCAGGATGCCCCAGGGCGGGCGATCGCCTCGCGGGAGGGGTGGAAGTGCGGGGAGGTCCGGTCCTCGCAGCCAGTCGCAAGCGGGCGACGGCCCGTTGCCCTTGCCCTTGTGATCGAGCCGCACGAGAGGGAAGAGGCGGCAGAACGGAAGCGTCTGAGTGATGCCGCGGGGGCAGGTGGTGGAAACTTTACACCACCTCGCTGCCTCTAGGACGGGCGATCAGGCGCGGGACTTCGGCCGAAAGCCGGTGCTACCCCCGTGCACCCCCCCGCTAAAGTCCGCTCCCGAGTCCACGCGCCCATCCTCCCCCGTGGACCGCTCGCGCGTCAACTGCCCGGCACCTGGCGCGGGGTCCGCTCCGGGGGTGCGCCAGCGCCGCACCGCGCCAGAGATTTCGTGCGACGTTGCCCCAGGATCGACGCGCGGTCAGTGGGAGGGGTGCCTTTGCCCAGCCTCCACGCGGGCGTGCGCCCCGGTGACGGTGGGCGTGGGCTGCGGCTGCTACCTACTACGCTTGGTCCTCGCCTGTCGAGGGATCGGCCCGGTGCCGGCTCTGCGGCTCGCTCGGGCGGGCGGGAAAGAGTTTCTGCTGCTCAGGGATGTTCGGCAATTCCTCGACCTGAACGAACCCTTGAGCTAGTCGTTTGATGTCGGGGTCATTGCTATAGATCTTCTCTGCCTTGTAGGCCACCGCCACCGCAACGAGTTGGCAGTCCGAGCGGATCGTCTCGCGGCCGGGTGCGCCCTTCACCGCGCCGTCGTTCTTCCGTGCAATCGCGGCAGAAAGACACGCACCTGCCGCGTCGAGAACACCTAGCACGAACCGCTGTTGAAGCACTCTCAGTACCTCAGGGTGCCGTTCTTCGGGAACCTTCCAAACTAGTTCAGCAACAACAGTAGGAGGAATCAGGACCCGCGCCTTTTCTTTGTCCAGAGAGCGCAGGAAACGTTGTGCCCGGTCGATCATTTCCTGCTGCGTTGCCTTTGCCTGTCCCAATACACCCCAGATCAGAATGTGTGTATCGAGGCAGACCAGCATCATTTCACGTCCTCGCCTTGGCGAAGCCTCTTCACCTCGCCAAGCACATCTTCGGTCCCGGTCCAGTAGGGCCGGAGCACGGCGGCGAGTTCGGATACGGCTTGACTGGGAGGCGTGTCTTCATACTCAGTGATTCTGTACGGTGTAAATGCCTCAAGCTTGAATTCCGGGCTGCTCCAGCGGGCGGACCCGACAACACCAACGAACCGATAGAGCCGTTGCCCAAACTCGCAGGCCAATTCACGCGTCACCTGGCAACTAATCCGATCGTCATTTGACAGTCGGAGTGAGACAATTGGCGTTGTCCCACCGGCCCTCTCTATCTCCCCATAGAGCGTCGTCTCGCCCAGGATTACTGTCGGCGTTGTGACTTTGAACTTCGTATCTGGGAAGATCGTCGCAGTCATCAGCTTACCCGCGGCTCGGGCGGTGAGATGAGTTTCCCAGCCCCTCTTTTCGGCGAAGCTAATGACGTCACAGAGTTTCGCAGCGGTGGTCACAGGAAGGGGCGACAGGTCGCGCTTCTTCACGGCTCGCGATATTTCAACAGCCGCAGCGCCTGCGGCTTCCTCGAAATTTGAGCTGAATGCCAGACCAACGCTCCTGCGAGTCACCTTGACGAGACCCACAACGACCGCATCCTCGGATACCCCTGGATGCCGCGAAGCGATCAGGCTTCGTAGCATCCCATCAACGGATTTCATTACCTCGGCGAGCTGCGACACCGGGACCAGGTCTGGGGAAGCGTCCGGTCCCTTTAGGCGGATTCTGAAGAAGTCCCCCCGCGTGCCCATAGCTTTATGCCTCGCCCTCCCCAGGTTCGCCCTGTCATCCTACCGCAACGAACCCAGCCCTCCAAGTCAACGTCCATGGCACCGCTTTGAATCCACCTCCGGCCTATAGGGCACCACGGACCTCTGCCGGCACCGTCCTGGGCCGCGCCCGGACGTCTGGGGGGCCTACTCGCGGGCGGCAGAGGGCGGGGCGCCAATGTCAGCGGTAACGGGCCACCTCTCTGGGAAAAGTGCCCGCAGCAGGGGGGGCTGTCCCGGCCGAGGGGTGAAGCAGCGCCGGGCCGGACCAGCGCGCCGGCAGCGGGCAAAGGAGCAACCCCGACTCGCCCTCGATCATCGTGTCCCGAACGCCGGCCGCCGGTGTCAGGTCGCCCGCGTCCACCTGGCCGGAGCCCAGCGAGGCGGGGCATCCCCCTGAGCGCGCGTCGATCCTGGGCATCCCCGCTACTGCCAGACGCATCAGCCGGCGGGGCCGACCGCTCAGGCCAGCTCGCCCAGGGCCACCCCCCGCCGAGGGCCGGTCTGCCCCTCACGGGCCGCGCGGTGCCAGGGCCGCTATGGTGACACCACCCCGCACCAGGCGCCACAAGGGCCAGGCGCTAGCGGCCGTCGCTCGCCCAGCGGCGTTGCCACCGAGCCGCAGGAGCGAGAGACGGCGCGACCGCGACGTGGTCACTGCCCAGTTTAACCCCCACAGTCTGAATGCGTTGAGGGCGGCGTGAGGTCATTTCTCGCAAAGCACAGACTAAGCCGTTTCCGCTTCACCATCTGGAGGGGCTGCCATGGGTTGCTCGGCCATAAGGCCGCTCACGGCGCGGTGATCTATACTCAACTCCTGGACAATGTAGGAGGACGCGGTGTCCGTAGCCCCTTTGCCCGTCGCCGGTTTCGGCAGCGTTTGCCCGCCGATCTTAGGCGGCACATCCTGCAGCCTACCGAGGAGGCCGTCTCGGCGGGAACCCGCTGCGCCGAGTGAACTCAACGGAGTGTTGCACCACGAAGGCGCGAACAACGGGACTAACCAACGCGGCGAATCCTGCAGTGTTCCCGGTCTCCTCTCTGATAGCTGGATATGCGTTGGGGACATTTGGGATGGCTGAGATTGCCGGGAAGTGGGTGAGCTTCTACGGTCCAGCCTTTCCATCGCGCGCGGAGGCCGAGGCTTTCGTGGAGCGCTGTGAGGCGGCGCCAACAACATCACCGGCGAAGGTAATGATGCATCAGGTGCAACGCCTCGTTTCGTTAGGAGACGAGTTGGCCGAGATCAGCAGGCGAGACCCTCTTCAGGTCCTGTTCCTAGTAATTTGCGCGGAGTGTGTCGCGAAGCTTGAGGCCGGGTTCAAGGGCGAAGGTAAGTCGAAGCCCTATGTGCGGAAGTTCTTTTCGGCCTTCCTGAGTCCGACGGACGGCAATCTCTTGTCCAACGCATTCACTCGCTTGCCGGCTCTCGAGAGCCTGACCGTTGAGGAAGCGGTGGATCTTCTGTATGACATTCGCTGCGATGTCGTTCACGAAGGTCAGTACTGGGAGTTTTTCTTCCACGATGGCGACTGCACGATGTTCAATCCGACGTACAAGGTATGTGCCCACGTAACCATCGGGCAGCTTCGGAACCTCGTCGTCCGTACCGCCGTTCGCGCCATCGAGGCGAGACTATGAGGCGCCCCCACCACTCGCTGCGGCGCTCACGCGTATGGGCTTCCGGACACGGTACGCACGACCCTCATCACGACCGTGCTCTGATATCGGTCAGCGACCCGCTCCCTGCGCCCCTTCCGCGCACCGTAGGGTGCCGTGTCAACGCCACGTGTCTCGAAGAACACGCGGCCAACACAACTAAAGGAGAACACTATGCTAGTGAAGGTCTCTGTCGATCCCGCGGCTCCTGGAAGTGAGGAACTCATGCAGGAACTGTCACGGCAACTAACGGCGCTCGACGTTGGTGACGTCCAGACAATCAAGCAGAAGGGTCCCGAAGGAACGCTGAGTCTGGCAACCGTTGTCGTCGTTCTCCAGATTGCCTACTGGACTTCCAAGGCGGGCAAAGCGCTCCTTGATGTTGTGCGCGATATTAGGGAAAAACATTCGGTCTCGCACAATCTCACACTAAAAGACGTCCCCCCCATCCGCCTTGTCGCGGAGGGTAAGACCACGACGACTCTAAGTGTACCAGCCAAGCAAGCCGACGAAGACACGTTCCTTCGGGAAACGGAGTCTGCCGGGGGCGACCAATGATCCGAGACGCCGTCATCATAGGCAATACGGCCAAAACCTCTGATCCCAGAAATAGTGTGAACCTCTCGCACCTTCGGCGGCACACCACTGACATTGCTCACACTCTTGCGCACCTCGGCGAGTACTCCTTCGATGTGACGCCCATCCTCGAGTTCGACAGGGACGCCGCACTTGCAGCCTTCACCAAAGCGGTCAAGAAGACAGCGGCCAGGTTCGACGCCCAAACGACACCCGCCGACACATCCTGCTTGCTGGTGTACTACTTCGGGCATGGTGTCGAGAGGATGAACGATCTCCACCTCGCGTTCAAAGACAGCAACACAGCCAAATTGCCCACCATGATCGGCTTCCGTCAGATCGCGGACATAGTGTTTGGTCTCGGCATTCCCCGAGCGGTGTTCGTAATTGATTCATGCTACGCCGGAGCGGCTGCCTTCCAGGTCCACGCTGCGAGCGGCGGGGGCCAGCGCTTTGTTGTCCTCGCTAGTACGGTGGCTTTGCAACGCGCTGCCGTCCGAGAAGGCCCCTCCCCATTCGGGGCCTTCTCTCTATACCTTTTCGGCGGCCTTCGCGACGTGGAGGCCGCAGCGCCCCCCGCGCACCAGGTCACAGTTACCTCTCTCTTCCGCTACGTCAAGGATGCCCTCGATTTGGAGAATTACGAACAGGAGGCTTACCTTATTGACGGAGGACTTAGCGAGTTCGTTCTTGCCGAGGCACTCCCGAAGGTTGTAATCGACCCTAGGTTCAATTCCAGAGCGGCGAAGAAGTCCTTCTACAGGAAGATGTGGTGGATCGGATCGACCATCCTCGAACGTTCGTCAATGAGCACTCATCAACTGTATGCCATTGTCAGGAAGAGCCAGCCTATCGAATTCCTCACGCCCGTGAAGCGCGGATCGACCACCGCCTACCAACCGATTCAGGAATCCACCTTTGGGAACTACATCGAGCGACTCCGCACTCTGACGGTTGTAGGCCAGGAGGAACCGCTTTCCTTGACTCCCCAAGGCCGCAAGATGTTTGCCAAAGGCGGCGTTTACTTCAATAGGGTCCTCGTTGAACTTGTTGGTGACGAGCTAGTGCGCCAGGGCTTTTCGGTGGAACAGCTCGATTCTCTTGTACGGTACAAGGTGCACAGTCGCGGCATCCCCACGGCAACGGAGTTGTTCCTCGATGCGCGGCGGATCGGCAAACCGCTCGTCACAAGCGAGTGGTTCGGGACGCTATTGGAGCTGTTGGCGCAATGTGGGTACTTCCGCTATGCGGCGCAAAAGACCTATTTTCCATACTGATTCGGGCGTACGGCGCTTGGACTGCCCGACAGCGACTTTGGCAGACACGTTGGCGGCACAGCGTGCTCGGCGGGACAACCTTGGTTCATTCTCGTGCCGTGGTGGGGCTTTGCATGTTGCCCGGCGTGGCACTGAAGCGCAGCACTAGACGGGCCAGGTCGTCATGGTAAATCCGGCCCGAGAGGCTTTCGAAGCCGAGCTCCAGGCAATCGACAAACGCCTGGCTTCCGAGGGCGTCGATATTCCCTTTCGGCCCCTTCGTGCGATCATGGAATTCGCGAAGAGGGGCCAACTGCCGGTCCGCCTCGATTCTCTTGACTTGCCTGCAGGAGCGCCGTACACGCTTCAGTTCCTCAATGCGCATGTCGACGCCTGGTACAAGCGGCGTTACGGCGACCGGCTGATCATCAGCGACTTCCTTTCGCCTGGCCGAATGGCCATCCTGATCCGGGGTGATCTCTGGATCGTGCGGTTTCCAGTTCTCGCGGGCACCTTCAGGTTTGTCGCCTGCGCAACAAGCCATAAGCTCGCACCTGACGAGTACGACATGTTCCGCTGCTTCCAAGGTATGACCCCAGCCTATCGCGATGGCCTCGGCCTAGAGGACTGGAAGGTGGCGTTGTCAGCCTTCTGGCTTGGCTTCCAGGCCCTCTCTGCACTTTCAATGGTTCCCCCTGACGCGATGACTTCTGCGGCGAGAGTTGACCACGACGCTGCCGTGCAATGCCTGGCGACCTCCCCGCCTCACCCAGGCCTATCGCGCTGGGCTTCGCTGCAGGCGACCGAGAAGCTGCTCAAGGCGTACCTCGCCAATGTCCACGCGAATGTCCCGGCCACCCACAGCCTGCTCAGCCTCACAGAACGTGCGGAACAGTGCGGTCTCTCAGCCCTGCCGAGAGAACTGATCGGCCTTGTCCAGTGCACTGCGGGGGTGCGCTATGGTGAGGTCCAAGTGGAGCGCGACGAGGCCGTGACGGCGCATCACGCAGCCCTCCATCTGACGCACCTCATCTGCCCTCAGCTTCAGGTACGAAGGACCTGAGCGGCTGCTTCGGTGTTTCGACTTTAGGAGAGGTAAGTCAGAGGCTTATGCGCGGGCGCTCGCTTCCAGCTTCTCTGCAAGGGGTGCTTCCGTCCTGCGGACACGCACAGGCTTCTTCACGGGAGGAGCTTCGCTTTGGGCGCGCGCCATCGGCTAGGGGTATCGCTCCCGCGCCCCAGCCGCAACCCCCCCCGGGGTAGGTTGTAAACTCAACGCATAAGTCCAGGAGGGACAACATGGCTACAGTATCGCCGTACCACACGGATTCTTTCGAATACCCACCGAAACATCGCGAGGTCTACCACGACAAGGACACGTGCCCGGACGGCAGGAAGATCGAGCAAAAGAACCGCAAGACCGGAACCGGGGGCAAGAAACACTGCCTTGAGTGCAGCAAGGTCACCTGAACCCTTCTCCACCTAGAGACGAGCTCTCCAAGCCCGGTTGGGTCTTCGGTCTCAGGCACCTCCCGGGAGCGCCACAGCGTGCACACCGGAAGGCTCGGACCGCCCTAGCGCACCGAGGGCGCCAGCGACGATCCGCGGAGGCAGAGCGATGAGTCGGTCAGCATCTGGAGCGAAAGCAGCGGGCAGGTCTGGAACGTTGGCTCTCTTTGCCCAGTCTGGGGCTCTTTGGTTGGTACTCATGTTGTCGGTGGCAGCGCTGGCACGAGGACAGGAGCCGCGACTGCGCCCGACCCCGTCCCTCTACGATCGTCTCTCGCCTTCGGTGGTTTCGATCACCGTTTCCGGCCGTGATGGGGCGCCGTTGGCCTCAGGGAGTGGTGTGATCCTTTCCTCCGACGGGGTGATTCTCACGAACTACCACGTTGTCGAAGGGGGAGTCTTCTTTGACATCAAGCTCCCCGGGCAGGGCGTGGACGAACGCCCCATACCAGCCAGGCCCTTCCAGTGCGCGGCGGGGCAGCATCTCGCGACGTTGCAGATCGTGCCGGTGAACGGCCTCAAGCCCGTGAGACTGGCCAAGAAAGTGCCAGCAGTTGGCGACCACGTGTTCGCCGTGGGCTCGCCCTTGGGCCTCGAAGGCAGCCTCTCCGATGGCATTGTGAGCCAAATCAGGGAAGACAAGGGGGAGGTGCTCATTCAGACGACCGCCCCCATATCGCACGGGAGTTCCGGCGGGGGTCTCTTCCTGGGCGATGGTAGCTTGGTCGGCATCACGGCGTTGAGCATTCGTGCGGGCCAGGGCCTTAACTTCGCGGTTTCGGCAGAGGAGATTTCCAAGCTCGTGCCGTGCACTGAATTCCGAGCCCTCCCTCCACCGGCAGAAACGAGTGCCCAGGAGAACCCGGAAGCCGTCGCCACACCGACGCCCCTCGATCCCTGTCCAAGTCTGGAACGCTTCTCGAAAGCCATTGGGGAATTCTGGGGTGAGAACGACCTTGGGAATGTAGAGTTCCTTGATGCTGTGAAGCGGAGGCGCAGCGGCGATCCGATGCCCGACGCCAACGACCACGAGGTCCGGGCGCTTCTCTGTATCCAGGTTCTAGTAGAGGACGAACGCAGTGGCCAGTACGATGCGATCCCATCACAGTTGCGCGGTCCTGTCTTCCGCGCCACTGGCGATCTAGCCACACAGTACGAGCAAATGGTGTCCGCGTTCCGCACTGCGCACCTCCAGGGCCGATCCGCGCCTGCCATGCAGCAAGCTTCGGACGCAACTGGTGAGACCATGAGATTGCTACAGACCCTCGCGAGTGCCTTGCTGTCGCTCCAACATGGTGCCGCGACCGCCTGCCCCGGTTTCAACCCGTTCAAGTACGTGCCACAGGGAAGCTAACTAGCCCCCGAAAGGCATGTCGCTGCATTAACGATCGGTCGCGCCGCGCCATCTGTTTGGCAGCTGCTGGAAATGCGTTCACGAGCCCCGGCTACCAAGAGCGTGCAGGAGTCACAGCTTGCGCGAGCGTTCCCACTCCTCCCGGGCGTCTAGGCGATCGCCACGTCGCGGTGATGCTCGGTCAAGTGCCGGTAGAGCGCGGAGCGGGAGAGCTTCGCCGGGACGCCGAATTCCATTCGCAACTCGAAGTAGGACATGCCGGCCAGGCATGCGTGCTGTAACGCTTCCTGAAATGCGTCGCCACCACGGCGGTCAATGTACCGGCACACCGAACACTTGCGCGAATGTCCACCACCCGGAACAAAACGACGACGGCGGCGTAGTACCAGGTAGTATCGAGCGAGCTTGTTCCAAGGTCTACCCAGTTGGTGGCGAGCGACAACGAAGCGCTGAAGCCAACGACAAGGAACGCAGCGAGGCCCACAAAGGCGGCCGGGGCTTGGAAGCTGCGGCGCATTGCCCACCTCCTAGCGTACCCTAGCACGAGGGGACCCGAAGAGCTGCTTCAGGTTTGGAATGGCTGAATGGCATCGGTGGATCACTTCAACCGGCGACTAGGGCTGCTCGACCCCAAAAGCACAGCGGCTTCGACGCTCTGCGCACCAATGGCGCCCGAACGCCATTCGTCTTCGTCGGGTTCCTCGTCGGGCTCATTGGCTGGGGCGTCCTGCCTCCGCGATGCGCTATCTAGTGCTAAGGTACCCGCGCGACACATTCAATCGTTCATGCCTTTGGTTCCAGTCCGTCGCCCTGCTTTCCTAAACAGTCTCATGGGTATCCCTTTTGCTCAGGTTTTGCCATTGACCATAAATCAGAGGTCACGCCCGACCCAACGGCACGGGATCGCTTCTCGCATTACGCGGCCAAGTGCCAACCGGACCGGCAAGGAAGCATGACGCCTAGCTTGCGGCGCGCCCCTCGAGGCTGTTTGAGAGCCCAAACTCGCTAGCTGTGCCAGAAGACCGAGCGCCCGCATGCGAACGTAAGCGAGCTGCTAGGTCGTGCTAGGGTCCGCGCGCGGCACGTTCAACCGCTCATGCCTTTGGCTCTTGTTCCACAATAAGTCTTCGCCCCACCCCGTCTTCAGGAGCTGAGAAGGGATGTCCGGTCATTGCGCGTGAGGTCCCTGAGGAATTCCCGCAACCTCCAGCAGGCCTGGCCGTTGAGTTCGAGGGTCCCGAGCCTAGCACCGGCCACGGTGAGCTTAACCCCGTACACCTCCGACGAAACGCGCGACCCGCAACGGCGCTGGACCGAGGGCGCCCGCGTCGACCGCGCCACCATAGCCGACGTTCCCTACGTCAAGTTAGAGGGAGTCACGCCCGAACGCTTCGTGGCCGCCGCGATTTAGGCGGCGGGTAAACGGCCCTAGCAATCGTGGCCGAGAGCCACCCGATCACCCACCCAAGGAAGAGCAAGAAAAATTTGTGCACAGTGTCTTTGCTCGCCTCGGACGCAACACCCGCCAAAATGACAGCCCATACAACAGTACAGCCGATGCTGTATGCCGTATAGGTCTTGAGCGACAGTTTCATTGCGTCATCCTCCTTCCGCCGAACGCCGCGCTTTAGCGGCGCTTCGAAGCACCGGCGAGGAAGCGACCAAGTAGCTTCGAAAGCCACGCGAAGAAACCGCTGATGGCCGTCACGAAAACAGGGGTACCTGCCATGCTCGTCGCCCTTCCTGTTGCGTCTGGTGCCGCCGCTAAACGCTCCGCCCAAGAGCGCCGGCGACTCTTGGGCACGTCATACGCACAGCCTACTCCCCCACACCGTACCAGCGCCAAGCCTAGCAGCCGTGTGGCCGGCTCCGCTGCATGCGCTGGCTTAGCCGCCTCGCTTTCGGAAGGTCTGGGGCACCGATCGCAGCCGCCCACAGATGTAGGCAGAGTCTCCTTGTCTGATAGACAACCAAACAAGCTGACTGAGCCAAGCCGAGGCGCAGTAAGCAGAAGCGTGGGCCGGTGTGCCATCGGTGTGCCGACTCGGGGCAAGCGCGAGGAGATCACCAACCCTCCCGCTTGGCCCTTAACGCATCGAGCCGCGCCAGCTTGGTGAGCAGCCACCTCACGGCCCGACGAAAACGACGACGGCAGGCGAGCCGCTAGAGGGCACCCTCGCTGAAATAGATGCCGCCCCGGTTCACTGGCCCTCCACAGCAGCACGCGCGGCCAGCAAAGCATCCGCTAGTACAAACGCCTCCTTGACAACGTCCGCGCGGCTATATCCCGGCTCCGAAACCAGGCCCGTAATAGCGAAGCCCACAAACAGGTCACGCAGGGTCACATCGGTGCCCCAGCCATCGTCGGTGGGATTGAAAAGGTCCGGATTACGAGGAGGAGAAGAACTAGCCATCATTGCCCCCTTCAGTCCACAGCACAAGGTGGCGCGAGCAAGGCGCGTAATGGGAAGCGACGTATGGGCCACGGAATAGGTCGTCGTGCGGCACCGTGGCCCACGGGTTGCGCTGGCGACGAGGGGAGGGGCGAGGCACCCGGGGCAGCCCGCCGCGCAACCGGAGGCCGTGGTGGCACGAGGAAAGGTATTGCCACAAAGGGGGCACGAGGCATCCCCAGGGGAGGGGAGGGGGGTGACGCGTGACGCAGGTGACGCTCCGCGCCCCCACCTTGCAGGTGAGCCGTCCGGCCCGTCCCGACGGCCCCCCGGACCATATCGTGGGTATCACCGTGTGCCAGAGAGTGTCGTTGAATGGGGGGATGGACCAGCGACTGGACCACCACTGGACCACTCCGGAAGGGGCATGTGGTCCACCCGAGAATGCCCGTCCGGACTGCACTTTCCGCCCATATGGCCCATATGGACCACGCGGTGGAATAGAGAGGGGGGTCCCAATACACACACGACTCCACAGCAGACGCAGTGTGTGCACTAGGAGGGGAGTCTCTATTCGTAGAAGTGGTCCATGTGGTCCAGCGGGGCATTCTGGCACGGCGGGAACGATGCCTTGACTGGACCACGGCGTGGTCCATCGCTGGTCCATATGGGCCAGTCCGTGGTCCATACCTCGCCTCATTTCTCACCCGCCCCCAACCGGGTCGCGTCGAGCAGCAGGACCCGCTGCCGTGGGCTTCCCGTGATGACCGTGCGGCGGCAGGTGTAGCGCGGCGGCTCCTTTAGGAGGAGTTCACCGCGCTCATCCAGCCTCTTCCAGAGGGTCTGTGGAGAGATAGAGAGATGGTCCCCCTGGTCGCGGGCGAGCTTCTGTATCTCGGAGAACGCCATCTCCGGGTTAAGAAGCAGCTCGATGGAACCAGCAGAAACCCCTCCGTCGTCGTCTCCAGGTTCCCGCTGTCTGGTTGCTACCCACCCAATGAGCTGGCCACCAGCACGCCACCTTTCCTCAGGGCCTTCCCTGGTGGAAATCTCCTCTCTCTTCCAGCCCCATCGTTGTGCATTTCGAGGCGTATCCCCGCTTCCTGCTCTGGCGACGTGAGCCCTACCGGAGGCGAGCAGCGCGGATAGCAGCTCCCAGAAGCGAGTCACCGGGTCTGCTGCGGTAATGTGTTTGGCCTGTCCGGCAGCCAGCTCGTTGAGTGCCGTGGTCGCACGTGTCTGGAGGTCGGCGGCCTCGGACTCGCATATGGCGCCAACCTCGCGTGCGAAGGTGAGCCACGCCCCCCAGGCCCAGGCGAGCACCGCCACCGAGTCCACGACCCGCCTATGGGTGTCCCCCTCCTCGTTGGTGTCCCTACGCTTCTTGAGTTCACCCGGGAGGCCCCGCTTGAGGACGTCCAGGTTTTTGATGAGCCATCGAATGTAGCCGGACATCGCCAGTGCCCGGGTCGCGGCCTGGCTGGGCTCCTGCGCTTCCGTGACGGCAGCCCAGTCTAAGGAGGTGGGCTCCATCTCGATGGTGAGCAGGCGGGCGCGGAGCGACTGCCCGAAAGGGGTGTCCTCTCCGGTCGATATAATGAACCCACGGACAATGTAGGTGGTGTTGAAGGAGATATCCGACCGCAGGCGCTGACGGCCTTGCTGGTTGCCGGCGGAGCGGAAGACGTTCGCGGCGTCGCTGGCCTGCCGCGCGGCGTCTCGCTGATTGGTTGCTGGCGCGTAGTCGTCGATCGGTAGTAGGACATCCTTGGCTGCGTGCCCGAGGCGCCCTATCGCGTTTGCTGTGGACTGCCAGGATGCGGCCAGGTGGAGCGGGCGGGGGTCACAGCCGTAGAACGATGCGGCCAGAGCCGTTATGGTCGTCTTCCCTGCATGTGTCGGCCCTACCAGGTGCATCGAGTTCGCCGGCGGGGCGATGTGGCAGAGCGGCGCCCGGACCACAGCGGCGAGGATTGGTATCGAGATCGGGTCGGGTGCTACTTCAAGGAAGCCCATCATCGCGGTGCGGACTGCCTCCCTTAGCGCCTCGCCCTCGGGTGGCGGCGGGAGCCGGTACGCGGTAAGGTCGGAGGGCGGGTCAACGTGCACGTCTGGGACCACGCCACCCGCACCGATCGCCCCACCTGCGTGGAGGTAAACCAGCTCGCCGTTGACATTCCGGAAGCCCAGGTGGGTGTAGGTCGTGGTCGGGGTGATGGCGCCCGACACCTCCTCTATTGCTACGCGGAGATGGTCGCGCGTGCCCTGTCCGGCGAAGATGTGGCCCTCGCCGCCCCAGCCGGCGCTGACCCAGTTCATGCCTGAGTACTGCAGGGCGGGAACCGTCAGCGAGGGGAGTACCTTGCCTGTGTCTACCTTGCCTACGATGGTGAAGTGCCGGATGGGTTCCGCGTCGCTGCCATCGTCACGCTGGGTGATGGCCTCGATACGTGCGGTGAAGTTGGCCAGCGGCACCGCTATTGGTGCCCCTTGCCGTGTCGTCGTGTTGTGGACGAGCCGACCGTTGTACTCACCATAGATGGTCTTCCGGGGCTCGTCCTCGCGTTGCTCCACCGGTACGGCCGGTGGCGGGTTCGCCACGAGCGCTTCAAGCGCCTCGCGCGTGCCGCCATGTGAGTCTCGCCACGCGGTGGCGTCCTTCCCAGCCGGGAGTTCCACCTTACGGACTTCGGCGGCCACACCCGAGAGAGATGCAGCGACGCTGGCGGCGTGCCGGCGGCCCTCGATATCGGCGTCGGGGATGATGACGACGTGGGCACCGCGTAGCGCCTCGCTGTACTCGGCGCGCCACTTCCCCGCGCCCATTGGGTTGCAGGTCGCGTCGAGTCCCCAGCCCACGAGCGTTGCAACGTCCTTCTCACCCTCGACGACGTAGACGGTGCGGCCGGCCTTCACGGCCTCGATCACCAGGGGCAGGCGATAAAGGACCCGCCGCGTGTTGCCGAGCTTCCACACCCAACCGCCGTGCCCATTGGGCCTACGCTGGCGGAAGCCCTTGGGGGCGAACCGCACGACCTGGAACAGCAGCGTGCCGTCCTCGTCGGTGTAGTCGTAGGTGGCCACTTCGCGACGCTGACCGTTGCCGTTCTCGTCGAAGAGGTCAGACATCCGTAGGCCAAGCGCCTCGGTGATGGCTGCGGCGGTGCAACCCGCGAAGCACTTCACGAGGACGCCCTTGTCGCCTTGCTTGAAGCTCAGGCTCGCGGTGCCGTCGTCGTGGGCCGGGCAGTGCGCCACGCCGCGATCGGTGGGTTGGCACTCATGTGCAGCGAGTGCGGTGCGCAGTCGGTCGAGGGCGGCGCTCATGGTGCCGCCTCATTGGCGAGGCGCCGCAGCGTCGCGGGGTCCAGTACCCTGTGGTCCTCCTCCACACGTGGTCCTCCGTACATACACCAAGAGCAGAGGGTTTCTTGTGGCCGGAGTATGTCGTTCAGCGCCCTCACGAGGTCGAGGATCACTTTGGGTGGCACCCACCATTGGTCTGTCCACTGAAGGATCGTGTCGAGCACGGCCTCTGACGTGCAGCAGCAGTCCAGCTCGACGATGCAGCCTAAAGCAGTGTGGTGGAGCATCCGGGTATCTCGGTGGAGCACCCAGCCGCCCCAGCGCGTTCCTGATACTTGCGCAGGAGCGGGCGGCGTGGTGGAATTCTGGTGGGGTTGTTTGGTTCCGCTGTCGCGCCCGGTCTGCTCCCGCTGCCGGGCGCTTTCATTGTTGGGCGGGGGGTTCATCGCCGCCGCCCTGTTGCCACGGCCTCGGCGGGCGCTGGCGCTGCGAGGTGCCCGCCAGCCTCGATCCAATCAAGCAGCTTCTCGACGTTAAACAGCCAGCGACCGTAAGGCCCGTCATTGAGTTTGACGACCACGCCGGGCGGAAACTTGCCAGCGACGGCGAGCCTCCGCAGCACGGCCTTGTTGGTCATCGTGGGAATGCCCAGCGCGATTACGCCGTCTGGGGTCACGAGGTGAAGCGGTGAGCCGTTAGCCATACCCGTCCCCTTCGTGAGCGCGTAGGTCGTCCGCGGGTGTTGATTGTTGGCCCGAACTCACCAACTGCTGCGGGTACGTCGCTCTCGGGGCTCGGTGGTCGGCTAACGTCGGAATGAACGTCTGGTCTGTTTCGCCAGAGCGCGTGACCGGCGATTCACGGTCGAGCTTCCGTACGGGGTCTGGGTCGCCTTGTCCCGGCAGTGCCGCGCGCCTGCTGTTGCTCGGTGGTCGGCGTGCTGCCTTCGTTTCGCGGTGTTCACAGCCCCACCAACATTTATTATACACCCCAGAGCACTCGCGAGTCAATGTGCAAATGTGTGGTGATCGGGTGCCTGACCTGCTGAGACGGGTCGCAGCGCCAGTCTGCCAGAAGGTGCGCCGAACGTCCGAGAACCGTCCGTCACTAGGCGGCAGCGGCCCGGCAGCAGGCGATGTCACCCGTGGAGAGAACACAGTCCGGATAAGGCCGAAAGGTAGCAGGTGCTGTCGGTGGGTCTCACCCCGGTATACAATCGGGTCATGCAGGTTCTCGTCATCGGGGGCAGCCGCTTCATCGGCTTGGCGGTCGTGCAACGGCTGCTCATGGACGGGCACCGGATCACGCTGGTCAACCGGGGCCGCACCGCGGACCCGTTCGGCACCCGAGTCAGCCGTGTGATCGGCGACCGCTCCGACCCGCAGACGCTGCAGCGCGCGTTGGCGCGAAGGGAGTTCGACGCCGTCATCGACGTCATCGCCTTCCGCGAGGAGGACACGCGGGCGGCGATCGAGAAGCTCTCTGGCCGCATCGGGCACTTCATCCACATCTCCACGGCTTCGGTGTACCTGGTGCGCGAGCGCCTGCTGGCCCCGTTCCGTGAGGAGGACTTCGCCGGGAGGCTCGCGCCGAAGACCGAGGCCACCAGCTCGTCGTGGACCTACGCCTACCACAAGCGGCGCTGCGAGGTCGCGCTCGCCCACGCATGGGACGGCGAACAGTTCCCCTACACCACGCTGCGCTTGCCGATGGTCGTGGGGCCGCGCGACTACACCGAGCGGGCGCAGACGTACTTCGAGCGCTTGCTGGACGGCGGCCCGGTCATCCTGCCGGACGGCGGGCTCAACTCGTGGGGGTTCCTCTGGGTCGGGGACGTGGCCGACACGATCGCCGCCAACCTGATGAACGCCAACGCGTTCGGACGGACCTACAACCTCGCCCAGCGGGAGATCGTGGCGCTCAAGCAGTTTGTCGAGACCGCCGCCGCCAACCTCGGCCAGCGCCCGACGCTGGCGTCCGTCCCGCTCGAGTGGCTCCACCGCCTCAACCTCGGCACCGCGTTCTCGCCGTACACGCACGACCACGACATCGTGCTCGACACCTCGGCGGCGCAGCGCGACCTCCTGTTCGAGGCGACGCCGTTCTTCACGTGGTGCGAGCGGCTCGTCGCCGACTTCCGCGACCACTGGGACAAGACGCCGTCACGGCTGTACGCGACCCGCCCCCTGGAGCTGCGCCTCGTGCAGGAACTTGCCCAGCTCCGCATCCCCGGCATCGGGCCGGCACAGGTCACTGCGGCCCGCTGAACCCCTCGATCGCGGCTAGCGCGCGGCGCGCGGCCTCCTGCTGCGCCGCCTTCTTCGAAGGGCCCTCGCCGCGGGCCAGGGAGCGCCCGTCCACCTCGACCTCGTAGACGAAGAGCTGGCGGTGCGCCGGTCCGCGAATCTCGACCTCGCGGTAGACCGGTAGCGGCATGCCGCGCTTCTGCGCGAACTCCTGCAAGGTCGATTTGGGCTCTTCCAGCGCGAGCTGTTCGGGGTCTAGTTCGGCGAGCGGCGCGGCAAAGAGGCGGCCGACCGCGGTTTTGAACGCCCGCCAGCCGCCGTCGAGCAGGAGCGCCCCGAGCACCGCCTCCATCGCGTCGGCGAGCACGGCCGCGCCGGGCGCGGCCGCGCCTAGGCCGCCGCCGACCTCAAGCGCTGCCGCCAGTTCGAGCCGACGCGCCAACGCGGCGAGCGACGCCTCGCGCACGAGCGCCGACCGCGCCCGTGTCAGCTCCCCCTCGCTGGCCTCGGGCCAGCGCGCGAAGAGGAGCGCGCCGACCGCGTGCGAGAGCGCGGCGTCGCCCAAGAACTCGAGCCGCTCGAACGAAGGGGCGCCCTGTTCGTGCGCCGCGGAGCGGTGCCGCAGCGCCTGCTGCAGCAGCCCGGCGTCGGCGAAGCGGTACCCGAGCGAGTCTTGCAGCCGCACCAACGCCGCCCCCCGCCTCACGCGCGGATCTCCGCGGCCGGGGGCCACAGCACCTCGCCGCCGCGCCTGACCCGCAGGAACCGGTGGTAGGGGAGGAAGACGCCCCTCGCCACGACCACGCCGGCGGGCAGGACCTCGAGCACGGACTCGAACGGGACCGGCTCGACCCGCTCCTCGCCGGCCTCGCGGGCGCGGACCTCGATCACCACCCCTTCGGGCCGGGACCCGGCGTCCCACCGCAATCGGTTGAGCAGCTCCCGCACCGTCGCCACCCCGCGATTGTACGCACGTTCGACGCTCCCACGCGCCCCGGCGGGGCCACTCGGCATCCTTGACGGCGCCGGCCGGGAGGACGACACTCCCGCCGCCATGGAGAAGTTCCGCATTCGCGGTGGGCGCCGACTGGCGGGCGAGGTCCAGGTCTCGGGGGCGAAGAACGCCGCCCTCCCGTGCTTGGCGGCGACGCTCCTCACCTCCGAGCCGGTGCGACTGCAGGGGCTCCCGCGAGTGCGCGACATCGTGACGATGGAAAAGGTGCTCGCCGCGCTCGGGGAGTCGTGCGAGCGCGAGAACGGCACGACGCGCGTGGTGGCCGGCAGCGGCGACGCCCACCATGCGCCGTACGAGCTCGTGCGCACGATGCGGGCGTCGGTGCTCGTGCTCGGCCCCTTGCTGGCCCGCCGCCGGCGGGCGCGCGTCTCGCTCCCGGGCGGCTGCGCGATCGGAGCCCGTCCGGTGGACTTCCATCTCCAGGCGCTGGCGCGCCTCGGCGCCGACCTCCGGGTCGAGAGCGGCGACGTCGTGGCCGAGGCCCCGCACGGCCTGGCCGGCGCCGAGATCGAGTTCCCGCGCATCACCGTCACCGGAACCGAGAACCTGCTGATGGCCGCGGTGCTCGCCCGCGGCCGCACCGTCCTGCGCAACTGCGCCCGCGAGCCCGAGGTCGAGGACCTCGCCGCGATGCTCGCCGGCATGGGCGCCCGCATCGCCGGGGTCGGCTCGCCGACCCTCGAGGTGGAGGGCGTCGAGGCGCTGCGCGGCACCGACCACACGATCATCCCGGACCGCATCGAAGCGGGCACGTACGTCATCGCCGCGGTGCTCGCCGGCGCCGGCGTGACGGTGACCGGCTGCCGCCCAGCTCACCTGCACGCCCTCCTCGACCTGCTCGAGCGCGCCGGTGTCGCGGTCGAGACCAGCAACGACGCCGTCACCGTCCCCGAGCAGGGGTCGCCGCCGCGGGCGGTCTCGGCGACGACCGCGGAGTACCCCGGGTTTGCGACCGACCTGCAGGCGCAGCTCCTCGCGCTCGCGACCCAGAGCCGGGGGACGAGCAACATCACCGAGGCGATCTTCGAGAACCGTTTCCAGCACGTGCTCGAGCTCAAGCGCATGGGCGCCGCGATCGACGTCGAGGGCCGCACCGCCCACGTCCACGGATCGACCCCTTTGGATGGCACCACGGTGATGGCGTCGGACCTGCGGGCTTCGGCGACGCTCGTGCTCGCCGGCCTCGTCGCCCGGGGGGACACGGTGGTGGACCGCATCTACCACCTCGACCGCGGCTACGAGGCGATGGAGGTCAAACTCAACGCCCTCGGCGCCGAGATCGAGCGCTTCAACCCCGGCCCCTACCGATAGGCCGCGGGATCGCCTGAGCGCCACGGTTTCGCGTGCCGCTCCCGGCAAGCGGCTCCGGCCGCGGCCGCCCTTGCTATGCTTCGCCGATGGAGAGCTGCCTGTTCTGCCGCGTGGCCCAGGGGACGGCGCCAGCGCGGGTCGTGTTCGCCGACGACGAGGTGCTGGCGTTCCACGACATCGCGCCGCGCGCCCCGGTGCACATCCTCGTGATCCCGCGCCGCCACATCGCCTCGCTCGCCCACGCCTCGCAAGGGGACCGCGACCTCCTCGGCAAGCTCCTCGCCGCGGCCGCCGAAGCGGCCCGCCAGGCAGGGATCGCCGACAGCGGCTACCGGGTGGTCGCCAACAGCGGCGCCGAGGGCGGCCAGACCGTGGCCCACCTCCACCTGCACGTGCTGGGCGGCCGTCCGATGGGGTGGCCGCCCGGGTGATGCCGGCGCCGCCCCCTCCGCCCGCCGTGCTCGTGGAGGCGGTGCGGGCCGCCCGTTGGGCCGAGGTCCGGACCGCCGCCGCCG
>PKYI01000181.1 GCA_003133645.1 Acidobacteriota bacterium
ACGGCGAGGCAGCCCCATACCGGGCCCCACGCGGGCGTCGCGTCGCGCACGGCCCCGGCGAACGCCGGTCCGGCCAGCGCCCCCAGGTTCGAGAGCGCCGTGATGAACCCGAAGGCAAACCCGGTCCGTTCGGGCGGCACGAGCCGCGCAGGGAGCGAGTACACCGCCGGCGGCACGACCGCCGCCGCCAGCCCGAGGGCCGCCATCGCGACCGTCGCGGGCAACGCTCCCGCGGCCATCAGGCCGAGCGTGGCGGCCATCACGCCGAGGCCCGCCACGCACCAGAGCCGGGGGCGACCGGACCGGTCGATCCCCACGCCCACCAGCGGCGCCCCGATCAGCGCCACCCAGGTGATCAGGCTGGTCGCGAGCAGTCCGGCCGCACCACCGCCGGCCCACTCCGGTCCGAACGTCGGCGCCGCCGCGAACGCGGCGAAGTAGAGCATCCACGCCACGCCCAGGGCGACGAGCGCTGCCGGAAAGGCGCGGGGACCCCGGCCCGGCCCGGCCCGCCTCGGTCCTTGCGGCAGGCGCCGCGGCGCAGCCACGGCGTGCAGGGGGATGGCCACGACGACGAGCACCACCAGCAGGCCCATTTCGCCGCGCCAGCCGAGGCGCGCCTCGATCACGGGGTGCAACGTGAACAGCGCGATCATGCTGGCCGGATACGTCGCGGTGAACAGTCCCATCGCCAGCGCCAGCTCGCGCCCAGCGAACGCTACCGAGAGCAGCCGCGCCAGCAGCAGGTTTACCAGGAGCGCGCCGACGCCGAAGACGAGGCGGCCGGCCAGCAGCCAGCCGTACCCCGGCGCCGCCGCAAACATCACGGACCCCGCCAGCATCGTCGCGAGGCCGGCGAGGCCGGCGGCCCGTGGCGGCCAATGGTCGAGCGCGGCGCCAAGCGGCAGCGACAGCGCGACCGCCGGCACCGCAATGGCCCCCATCAGGAAGCCGATCGCGAGGTTGGTAAGGGCAAACTCGGCGCGCAGCGTGCCGACGAGAGGGGGAACCGCGAAGAACGTCATCCCGACCGCGAAGAAGCTCACCATCGCGCTGGCCAGCAGCAGCCAGCGGTTCGAGCCTTCCTCGGGCGCGATGCTCACCGGGAGATTCTATCGCCCGGGGAAGAGCGCGGGGAAGACTGCTGTTCTGAATTTGGGACGCGGCGCCACGATCTCTTCTCAGGGCCACGCGGCGCCCCCACCCCGCAGAGGCTCACATGCACACCAGACGATCGCTCCTGGCCGTCGGCGCCGCGCTGCTGGCATTGGCGGCGCGCCCCTCGGCGGCCGCGGGACCGGCCTCCGAACCCCAAGGCCCGGAACAGTTTGCCGGAGTCTTCGCCAACACCGTGAACGGCGGCACGATCTCGATCGTCGTCCACATCGACAGCTACTCCCCGGTCGGCGACATCCGGGCGCTCAACCTCCTCCTCAAGGACAAGGGGCAGGATGCGGTCGAGGCCGCCCTGTTCCGCATGAAGGGGCGGGGGTGGATCCGGATCGGGTCGAGCCTCGGGTACGAGGTCCCGCTCATCCGCTCGCTGCCCACGCCGACCGGCCGCGGCATCGTCGTCATTGCCGACCGGCCGATCCAGTTCTGGGAGCAGTGGCGGGGCACGCGGTCGCTGCAGTACCCGTTCGGGATGATCGTCCTCGGCATCGACCACGGCGGGCGCGGCGAGGGCCGCCTGATCGCCGCGATGCGCGCGAAGTTCGACAACGAGGGGAAGGTCGAGCTCGAGAGCTTCGGCACCGAGCCGTTCCGCNNCCGCTCAACTGACGCCGCGACACGGGAAAGGCCGCCAGGCGGGAGCCTCTCCCGCCTGCCGGACCTCGGCGACCCGTCGCGACCTACGCCTGTGCCCTCACCGTGAGCCCTTGCCGCGCCACCTCGGCCACCGAACCTTCGTACGCGGCGCGGACGCGGCGGACGTGGTCGAGGAGCGGCCCCAGCATGTCGAGCGTCAACGCCTGGCCGCCGTCGCACAGCGCGCGCGCCGGCTGCGGGTGGAAATCGACGAGCACCGCCGAGGCTCCGGCCACGATCCCCTGCGCCGCCGCGTGGAAGATGTCGGGCAAGCCGTCCGGCGCGCACAGCCCGGTGCCGACGCTGTGCGAGGGGTCGATGCAGACCGGGAGCCTGGTCTGCCGCCGCACGACGGGGACGTGGGCGAAGTCCACCAGGTTGCGGTGAGGGTCGCCGAGGTGTGACTTGACGCCGCGCAGGCAGAAGACGATGCGGGTGTTGCCCTCGCTCGCGACGTACTCGCAGGCGTTGAGCGATTCCTCGAGCGTGATCCCCATGCCGCGTTTGAACAGCACCGGGAACTCCTGCTGCCTCCCGACCTGTTTGAGAAGCTCGTAGTTCTGCGCGTTGCGGGTGCCGATCTGCACCATGACGCCGGTCGGATGGCCGGCGTGCTCGAGGGCGTCCCAGATCTCGTCCAGGTGCGAGGCGTCGGTGGCCTCCATCGCGATCAGCTTGATGCCGTGCTTTCCGGCGGAGTCGAACACCCACGGCAGGCACGCCTTGCCCAGCCCCTGGAAGTCGTACGGCGAGGAGCGCGGCTTGTAGGCGCCCATCCGGGTGGTGACGACGCCCTCGCGCGCGAGCGCCGCCATCATCACGTCGACGTGGGCGGGGGTGTCCACCGCGCACAGGCCGGCGAAGACATGCACGGTGCGATCGTCGATGCGCACGCCGTTGTGCTCGAAACCGACCGTCTCGTTCCCGAGGCCGTGCCGCCCGATCAAGCGGTACTTGGCGGACACGCGCACCACCTGGCGGACGCCCGGAAGCTGTTCGAACGCGTCGGTGGGCACGGCGGCGGTGGGGCCGAGCAGGTGCACCTCGGCAAACCGGTGCGTCGTGCCCCTGAATTCGTACGGCTTGACCTCCACCCCGGGGTAGCGCGCCGCGACGGTGCGCACCGCGGCGATCGCGGCCTCCTGGCCGCCGAGATCGGGCTCGAGGATGACGATCATGGCCGCACGTCCGGCAACCGGGTGAGCGCCGCGGCGATCGCCTCGCCCTGATCGCCCTGATCGGCGAGGCGGCCGTCGAGGTACGCCTCGTACGCGCCGAGGTCGAACAGACCGTGACCGGAGAGCGAGAACAGGATCGTCGCCGCCCNNGCCGACTCCGGCGCCGGCACGATCCCCTCCGTGTGGGCGAACAACTCGGCGCAGCGGAACACCTCGCCCTGGGCCACCGCCTCGGCGCCGATTGCGCCTGCATGTAGGAGTGCGGAGATGATCGGAGAAGCGCCGTGGTAGCGCAGCCCGCCGGCGTGCGACGCGGGCGGGATGAAGTCATGTCCGAGCGTGTACATGCGGACCATCGGCGTGAGCTTCGCGGTGTCGCCGTAGTCGAACGCGTAGCGGCCGCGCGTCAGGCTCGGGCAGCCGTCGGGCTCGACCGCGATCGCGCGGATCGATGCGCCCGCCATGATCTCGGGGACGAACGGGAGCGCCAGGCCGCCGAAGTTGGAGCCGCCGCCGTGACACCCAAAGATGAAGTCCGGGGTCTCGCCCACCATCTCGAGCTGCCGCTTCGCCTCCTGGCCGATCACCGTCTGGTGGAGGAGGACGTGGTTGAGCACGCTGCCGAGGGCGTAGTTGGTGTCGGGGCGGCCGGCGGCCTCCTCGACCGCCTCGCTGATCGCGATGCCGAGGCTGCCAGGGGACTCGGGGGCGCACTCCAGGATCGCCCGCCCCGAAGTCGTGTGCGGCGACGGGCTGGGAAACACCTCCGCCCCGAACAGGCGCATGAACGTCCGCCGGTACGGCTTCTGGTCGTAGCTCACCCGCACCATGTAGACGCGGCAGGTCATGCCGAACATACGGGTGGCGAACGCCAGCGCGCTCCCCCACTGCCCGGCGCCGGTTTCGGTGGTGAGGCGGCGGATGCCGTTCAGCCTGTTGAAGTACGCCTGCGGCACCGCGGTGTTGGGCTTGTGGCTGCCGGTCGGCGAGACCCCCTCGTGCTTGTAGTAGATGCGCGCCGGGGTGCCGAGCGCGGCCTCGAGCCGGCGCGCGCGCACCAGTGGCGTCGGCCGCCACATCGCGAGGATGTCGAGCACCTCCTCCGGGATCGCGATGAAGCGCTCCTGGCTCATCTCCTGCTCGATGACCTGCGGCGGGAAGATGCGCCCAAGCTCGTCGGGCGTCACCGGCTGGCCAGTCGCGGGGCTGAGCGGCGGCGCCAGCGGCGCCGGCAGGTCGGGCAGAACGTTGTACCAGCGCGTGGGCAACTCCGCGGCCGGCAGCGTGATCACGTCCCCGCGCGGGCGGGCTGCGGGCTTCGTCGTGGTCGGTCGGGACATCGCATCCATCGTCGTCTCCCCTTTCTGGGCAACAAAAAAGCCCTCCGGGGTCCGGAGGGCTGTGGTTCCACGTCGAGGTCAAACTACGAGGCCACACGCCCTCCGTTGTCGTAGGGGTACCACCACCAAGCGGCGGCAGCAGCGGTCGGGGCGGAGGGCACAGAGATCATCGCGCGCGGATGGTGCCACCCGCCGCGCCGGCTGTCAACACCAGCCCTGCCCATGCCTCCGGATCGGCGCCGCTTGACGGCCTCCGGGCCGCGCCCTAGAGTGGACTTAAGAGCCGTGCCTCGGGGCGTGTGTCCGCCGGGGCAGGCCCACCAAGGGTCCGCCGGCGTCGTGCCGGCGGAGGTTGGCTTCGGATGGTCGGGCCGCCGTCCGGGTTGAGGCGGGCCACGCGGCAGGCGCCGCAGCCCATGACTCCGCCGCCGCCGTCCCTCCCGGGTCGGTTGCCGCGATGAGGCTCCCCGGAGGAACCACATGTTCGAACCGTTGGGCGAAAGCGACAGCGAGAAGAAGACCGGCAGCGGCCGCTCGATGCGCGTCATCTGGATCGTGATTGCCGTGGCGGCGGTCGTCCTGGCTGTGCTTTCGTTCCGCTAGCCTGGCTCCGACGCCGGCAAGACCCATACCCGGGGCCTGACGGCCTTTGGGCCGGCGACTAGGGTCTTCGCCGCGTCCACCGCCCGGCCCGGCCGGACCGGGCCTCACGATCAAGCCGATGGCGGTGGGCGCTTCGTCCTGCGAACGATCCGCCTCCACTCGGCCAGGCGCCGCATCACCGCGGGCTCCATCTCCGTCTGGATGCCCTCGACCTCTTCGCCGAGCCGGACATGCAAGGAAGGCGACTTCGCCGCCGCGAGGATCTGCGAGGGGTACACGGAGCGGTGCCCGGTCATCAGGAAGCTGATGACGCACGCGACCGCCGCGTAGGGGCCGAGCGCCGGGCCGAACATCTCGAGCGCCATGATCGCCGCCGCGATCGGCGTGTTGGCGGCGCCCGCGAGAACGGCCACGAGGCCGATCGCCGCGAACGTCGCCGGGTCGAGGCCCGTCAGGTGCGCATACAGCGTCCCGGACGCGGCGCCGACGAAGAAGATCGGGGTCACGATCCCGCCGCTGCCGCCGAAGTTGAGCGTGATCGAGGTGAACACCGATTTCACCGCGAACGCGTACCAAGGCACCGGCACACCTTTGAGCGCGGCCTCGATCGTGTCGAGGCCGAGACCCAGGAACCGGCGGGAGAACACGAAGGTCAGCGCCACCAGCGCCGCGCCGCCGATGAGCCCCTTCAGCGCCGGCGAAACCCGCAATCGGCCCGCCAGCTTCTCGCCGGCCCGCATCGTCTCGACCATGAAGAAGGCACACAAGCCCATGAACACGCCCGCCAGCGCCACCTCGACGAAGAACGTCTCCGTGAACACCGGCACCACGCTGACGGAGTGCTTGAAGTACTGCACGCCGAACGTGGACGAGATCTCGTAGGCCGTGACCCCGGCGATGAACGAGGGCAGGAGCACCTCGTAGAGCATGCTGCCCACGAACAGCACCTCGACGCCGAAGATCGCGCCCGCGATCGGCGTCCCGAACACCGAGGCGAACCCGGCGCTGATCCCGCAGATCACGATCTTCTTGCGGTCGTGGTCGGAGAGGCGCAGCAGGTCGGCGAACAGCGAAGCAAGGCCCGCCCCGATCTGCGCGCACGGTCCTTCCTTGCCGGCCGAGCCGCCGCAAGCGAGTGTCACGATCGTCGCCACCAGCTTCACCGGCACCACCGCGGCCTTGATCCTCCCCGACTTGGTGTGGATCGCCTCGATGACCTTCTCCGTGCCGTGCCCCTCGGCGTCGGGCGCAAGCCTCTTGATGAGGACGATGCTGATGACGAAGGCAACGGGGAGCAGCAGGAAGTAGTACTCGTGGCCTTCCGCGATGTTGATGCTCCAGGCGAGGGCCTTGAGGAACACGGTCGTCGAGAGCCCGACGATCACGCCCGTGAGCGTGGCGAGCACGAACCACTTGAGGACGCTCGCGAACATGATCGATTCCTCGGTGAGCCTGTGTCTCATGGGCCGCGATTATAGCGCCGGCCCAGAGCGATGGGCATGTCACCCGATGGGAATGAAAGCGGCGGCGCCGTGAGTTTTGTGGCCATGAGCGGTCGAACCGTCACCGGCGTCGTTGCCGTCCTTCTTCTGGTGGCCGCCGGGTGCGGCCAGGCCGGAACCCCGGGGGCGCCCGCGCTCACGGCCGAGGCCGCGCCGCGGGGCGCGGAGTCGCCAGGAGGGAACGCAGCGATGACACCGAAGTACTCGAAGTCCGGCTATGACATCACGCCCCTGCCAGCCGCGGAGGTCGCCAAGCTCGCCGCGAAATTGAGTCCCGAGGCGTACAAGGTCACGCAGAACGCGGGCACGGAACCGGCGTTCTGCGGCAACCTGCTCGACAACCACAAGGACGGCGTCTACGTCTGCATCGTGTGCGGCCTGCCCCTCTTCTCCTCCGAGCACAAGTTCAACTCGGGCACCGGCTGGCCCTCGTTCTACCGGCCGGTCGATCCCGAGCACATCGTCCGCAAGGTGGACACAAGCTACGGCATGGTGCGCACCGAGATCCTCTGCGCACGCTGTGGCGCGCACCTCGGCCACGTCTTCGACGACGGGCCCAAACCCACGGGCGAACGCTACTGCCTCAACTCCGCGGCGCTCAAGTTCTACGAGAAGGGCGCCCAGCTTCCGCCCGAGAGCCTGCCGGCCCGGACTGCGGCCCAGGCGCAAACGGTAGCGGGCCGGTCCGGACGGACGGAGATCGCGTACTTCGCCGGCGGGTGTTTCTGGGGGGTCGAGCACTACTTCCATCGCGGCCCCGGCGTGATCGACGCGATCAGCGGCTACATGCAAGGCCACGTGGACCACCCGACGTATCGCCAGGTGTGCACCGAAACGACCGGCCACGCCGAAACCGTGAAGGTGATCTACGACCCCGCCAAGATCACGTACCGGCGGCTACTCGAGGCGTTCTTCACGATGCATGACCCGACGCAGCTCAACCGGCAGGGACCGGATTCCGGCGACCAGTACCGTTCCGGGATCTGGTACGTCAACGACGAACAGAAGCGCGAGGCCGAGGCGTACATCGCGGAGCTGGCCACCTCGGGGCGCTACGGAAGCCGCAAGATCGTCACCCAGGTCGAGCCCGCCAAGACGTTCTGGCCCGCCGAGGAGTATCACCAGGAGTACATCGCCAAGAACGGCGCCGCCTGTCAGGTCAAGGACCCGTGGTGACGGCCGCGGGGCGCGCACCTCGCTCGGCCCTTTCATAGCAACCCGGCGGCGCCCGGGTCCTCCCTGAACCCGAGCGTCGTCGCCCCGCGTCGCCCCGAACCTGTGCCCTGAGCCGTCAATGTCCTCAACGCCGGATGCTGTGAGCAGGATCATTTCTCAACACCGGCACTTGACAGGCGACCCGGGAGTGTGGTCGTGTACGACGTCCGTGACCGAGCCGTAACCGGCCGGGCCGACGCACGACCCCCGCCACACACGGCTCCCGGACTCAGAACGAACCGCCGCCGGAGCCGGCCCCACCGGCGCGGCGGAAACTGCGGGCCAACGGTGGCGGCGAGATCTGCCGCCCGGGCGCGGGAGAGGGCGGAATGGGCTTGTCGGGGCTGTTCATCAAGCGTCCCGTGATGACGACGATCGTCATGGCGGGCATCCTCATCTTCGGGGTCATGGCGTACCGGCTGCTGCGCGTGAACGACCTACCGAACGTCGACTTCCCCACGATTTCCGTGTCGGCGGGGCTGCCGGGGGCGAGCCCGCAGACGATGGCGGCGTCGGTCGCGAACCCGCTCGAGAAGGAGTTCTCCACGATCGCCGGCGTCGACTCGATGAGCTCCGCAAGCTCGCTGGGGAGCACCCAGATCACGTTGCAGTTCGCTCTCGACCGCGACATCGACGCCGCCGCCCAGGACGTCCAGGCCGCCATCGCCCGCGTGACCCGCCACCTCCCCGCGAGCATGCCGTACCCGCCGTCGTACCAGAAGGTCAACCCCGCGGACCAGCCCGTGATCTACCTGGTCCTCACCACCACGACGCTCCCCCTGTATGTCCTCGACGAGTACGCGGAAACCACCATCGCGCAGCGCCTCTCCACTGTTTCGGGCGTGGCCGCGGTGCAGGTCTACGGCGGCCAGAAGTATGCGGTCAGGATCCAGCTCGACCCCCGCTCCCTCGCGCAACACGGCATCGGCATCGACGACGTCGCCGACGCGGTCCAGCAGAACAACGTGAACCTCCCCACCGGGGTCCTGTTCGGGCCGGAGAAGGCGTACACCGTGCAGGCCGACGGACAG
>PKYI01000179.1 GCA_003133645.1 Acidobacteriota bacterium
GAGCTGGCCCAGACGATGGTCGAGGAGGCGGGAAAACCGCTCGCCCTCGCCCGCGTCGAGGCTGACCGCTGCGCCGAGACATTCGCCGACTCGGCCCGGGTCGCCCGCACGCCGTACGGCGAGCTGATCGACCTCGGCGGGTTCGCGTCGGGGGACGGCCGCACCGCGCTGCTGCGCCGGTTCCCGGTCGGCGTCGTGGTCGGGATCACGCCGTTCAACTTCCCCCTCAACCTGGTGGCACACAAGCTCGGCCCCGCGGTCGCGGCCGGTTGCCCGATCGTCCTTAAGCCGGCCTCGCAGACGCCGTCCCCGGCGCTGCTACTCGCCGGGATCCTCCACGAGGCCGGGGTGCCGGCCGGGGGGGTCAACGTGGTGCCGTGCAGCGGGGCCCAGGCCGCGGCCCTGCTCGACGACCCGCGGGTGCGCCTGGTGACGTTCACCGGCTCGGCAACCGTCGGATGGGACCTCAAGCGGAAGCTCTGGGACCGCAAGGTCGCGCTCGAGCTGGGCGGCAACGCGGCGGTGATCGTGGAACCCGACGCTGGCGACCTCGAGGCCGTTGCGAAGCGGATCGCGGGTGGAGCGTACGCCTACGCCGGCCAGTCGTGCATCTCCGTCCAGCGGGTCCTCGTCCACGAAGCCGTCGCGGCCGATTTCCGCGACGCCCTGGCGGCGGCTGCGGCTGCGTTCCCGGCCGGCGACCCGGCGCGCCCCGAAACCCTCTGCGGCCCGATGATCACGCCCGGCGACGGCGATCGCATCGAGAGCTGGGTCCGGGACGCCGAGTCCCGTGGCGCCCGCTGCCTCACGCCGTGGCGGCGCGAGCGCTCGATGGTGGCCCCAGTCCTGCTCGACAGGGTCCCCGCCGACGCCGCCGTGTGGTCCGACGAGGCGTTCGCGCCCGTCGCCGTGCTGCGCACCTATCACGACTTCGACGAGGCGCTCGCGATCGTCAACGACTCGCGCTTCGGCCTGCAGGCCGGCGTCTTCACCCGCGACGTCGAGAAGATCCAGCGGGCGTTCGCCGCGCTCCAGGTCGGCGCGGTGATCCAGGGCGACATGCCCTCCTGGCGCTCCGACCCGATGCCGTACGGCGGCGTCAAGGAATCCGGCGTCGGCCGCGAGGGCCCCCGCTTCGCCGTCGAGGAGATGACCGAGCCGCGCCTCCTCGTGCTCCGCCGCGGCTGAGACGTCAGTAGCTCCCGTCCGCCCCGGCGCGCGGGGTAGCCCATTGCCGCACCAAGGGCGTCCGGCTACCATGGTTCAGGGGGATCCGGCAAAGCTCATGTTCAGCGTCATCATGCCTGTCTGGAACCGAGCCCATCTGGTCGGGCGGGCTATCGAGAGCGTGCTCACCCAGACGTACCAGGGGTGGGAGTTGGTCGTCGTCGACGATGGGTCGGAGGACGGCCTCACCGAGCGGATCGCGCCGTACCTCTCGGAGCGGGTGGTGTTGCAGCGGACTCCGCATCGGGGCCCGGCCGCAGCACGCAACCACGGCATCCTCCACTCCCATCACCCAATCATCGCCTACCTCGATTCGGACAACGCATGGCACCCCGGTTACCTCGCCAGGATGCGCGACGCCCTCTCTGAAGCCCCCGCCGCAACCGCGGCGTACTGCCAATACAGGATCCACCGGCGGGACCGCGACGGCACGATCCGCCCGGCCGGGGTCGGCGGTGCGCCGTTCAGCTTCACCGTGATGCTCGACGAGCCGTACATCGACCTCAACACGTTCGTCCACCTTCGCAAGTGCCTCGAGCACACAGGCCTGCACGACGAAGGCATCAGACGAATGGAGGATTGGGACTTCATCCTCCGGGTCGCGACAGCGTACGTGCCGCGCTTCGTGCCCGAAGTGCTGGTGGATTACTCCCTGCGCTGCCACGATGACTCGGTCACGTGCCGCGAGAAGGCCAAGCCTGCGGCCACGCTGATCCGGGGGGAGAGCCGGGTGCACGACGGGCCCATCCGCGTACGGCACGACGCGATCGAGTACACCTGGCGGAGCGTCACCGACGAGAAGCGCCACAACTGGGCGCGCATGCGGCGCAAGGAGTTCGACACCTCGACGTTCTCGGCGTGGGGCTACCCCTACATGCTACAGATCGAGCCGACCAACACGTGCAACCTGCGCTGCCCACTGTGCCCGACGGGACGCGGCGATCTCAACCGCCCGCCCCGCCACATGAAGCTCGAGGAGTTCAAGGGGCTCATTGACGACACGGCGCGCTACCTCCTGTTCGCGATCCTCTGGGACTGGGGCGAGCCGCTCCTCAACCGCGAGCTGCCGGAGATGGTCCGCTACGCGGCCGAGCGCGACATCAAGACCGTGACCAGCACCAACGGCCACTTCTTCCGCGACGAGGCGTACATGGCCGCGCTGCTGGAGTCCGGCCTCACCACCATGATCGTGGCGGTCGACTCGATCTCGCCCGAGAGCTACGACGTATACCGCAAGAGGGGGACGCTCGGCGAGGTCCGCGCCGGGGTCGAAGGGATGGTGGCCCTCAAGAGGAAGCTCGGGTCGAAGACGCGCATCGTCGTGCGCACCGTGGTGATGAAACAGAACGAGCGTGAGCTCGCGAGCACCCGTGAGTACGCGAGGAGCATCGGAGCGGATCACTTCGTCGTGAAGACCCTGAACCCGGCGTGCGGCTCGACCTCGCTCGACTCTGAGCTCGTGCCCGACAACCCGCGCTACCGGCGCCTCGCGTACCGGGAAGGGACGATGGACCGCATCCCCTCCGAGGAACTGTGCGCCCGCGTCTGGAAGATGTCCAACATCTTCTCGAACGGCGACGTCGTGCCCTGCTGCTACGACTTCTGCGGCGACATGAAGCTCGGCAACATCAGCGAGCGTCCGTTCACCGAGATCTGGATAGGCCCGGCGTACAAGGAGCTGCGGAGGAGGGTCTACACCGCCAAGGACACCGTCGAGCGGTGCCGGCAGTGCGTGGACAGCTACCAGCTCTCCGAGAGCGGGATGTTCGCGGAGTCGCGCCAGTTCCACCACCAGTCCGGCGAGCGTCTTGTGGACGCCGCGCGCAGCCGCCTCCTCTCCCCCCAGGTCCTGCGGCTCGCCCGCCGCGCCGCCCGCCGCCTCGGCCTTGGGCGAATCTAGGACCAGATCGGCCCCCTGGCGCCCGAGCAAGGCGACGGCGAATGGCGGGTAGCCGCGCCGTCGCCGTTGGTAGGGGCCGGCTATCACACTTTGCTGCCGGCGGCCTGACCAGTGGGTACCCATATCGCTCGGCCGGCGGACCAGCCTTGCCGGACTGCAAACAAAGTGTGATACCCGGCCCCTGGCAAGGAAGGCGAGGCGGTCGGACCGGAGCATAGCCGGAGGCTATGTGAGAATCCGAACCGCCACAGCCTGACGCCGCAGATGGTCCGACGCCAGCGGCGCCCCCTTACCGGAGCCAGCCGGCCAGTGCCTGGACCACGCTCAGCGCCGCAACCGCCGCGGTTTCGGCGCGCAGGATACGCGGGCCGAGCGGCAGACCGGCGAACCCCGCGGCCCGAATCGCGGCTAGCTCCTCGTCGGTCAGGCCACCCTCCGGGCCAATGAGCAACGTGATGCCGTCGGCGGTCGGTTCGAACGCGGTCGGCATCGCCGCACCGGGTTCGCCGACGAGGCGGACGCCGCGGGCGTTTGCCAGGAAGTCGGCAAGGGGCTGCGGCTCGACGACGGCCAGCGGCCGGCTGCGGCCGCACTGGGCGACCGCCGCGTCGGCGAGGCGCTGCCAGCGTTCGACGCGGGCGGCGTGCCTTCCCCCTTGGACGCGAGCGGCCAGCACCGGGACCAGCGCCGTCGCGCCCAGCTCTGTCGCCTTCTCCACCGCCCAGTCGAACGCCTGCGTGTGCAGCGCGGCGAGGCCGAGGACGAGCGGGGCGGGGGGCTCGCCGCGCCCCCGCTCGACATTGACGATCTCGACCACGCACGCCTTGCCGTCCCACCGCGCCAGGATGCCGATCCCGACGGCGCCGGCAAGATCGAGCACTTCGACCGGGTCCCCGGGCGCGACCCGCGCCACGCGGGCGTGGTGCGCCGCATCCGCCGGGATGTGCACCTCCCCCGGCGCGATCACCGCTCCCGGCAGTACGAGACGGGTGACACTCATTTTCGGATCGCGGGCTCGGGGAGGTTCTGCCGGACCCCGGACCCCGGACCCCGGTCCCCTGCCTTGCACACCAACCCGGCCCACTCCTCGAACTCACGGGCGCGCTCGACCGCGAAGCCGCAGCGCGCCAACTCCTCCTCGCTCGCCGCGAGCTGGTCGGCCATCAGCCCGGAGAGCAGCAGCATCCCGTCCGGCGCCAGTAGCGAGCGCAGGTCGGCGAGCAGCGGCTGCGCCTCGACCGGGATGAGGTTGGCGAGGATGACGTCGAACGCCGGCCGCGGCGTGAGCGCCGAAGTCGAACCGGCGAACAACGCGACCGGCAACCGCTGCGGTTGCACGGCAACGGTCTGGTGCGCGATGCACACCGCATCGAAGTCGATGTCGAACCCCACGACCTCGGCGGCGCCGAGAGCGCGCGCGGCAAGCGCGAGGATCCCTGAGCCGGTCCCGACATCGAGGACGCGGCGCCCGGCGAGCGGCAACTCCTCCATCATCAGGAGGACGAGCTGCGTGGACTCGTGCGACCCGCTGCCGAACGCCTGACGAGGCTCGACGACGAGGTGCACTCGCCCCGCGGGCGGGGGGGTCGGGACCTCCGGGTGCGGGTCCACCCAGAACCGCGTTCCGATCGGGCGCGGGACCGCGTGGCGCCGGTATTCGGCGAGCCAGTCCTGACCCGCGAAGCGGCCGGCGCCGATCTCCCGGCCTCCCAGCGCCGCGAGTCCCGCGCAGACGGAGACGAGCGCGCCCGCCTCGTCCTCCTCGATGAACACGGTCACGGCGATGTCGGCGTCGGCGTCTTCGACCTGACACCCCAGCACCGGCCAGCGTTCGAGGGCGCTCGAGAGTTCGTTCTCAGCGCCGGCGGCCATGCGGCAGGTGACGGTCAGGTAGCTCGCGCTCAACCACTGCCCTCGATCAGGTCGCGCACCCTGCGGAAGACACCCGGGCGATCGCCCTCCTCGGCCACGACCGCCTGGATTAGCTCGCGCTGCTTTGCCGTGAGCTTGCGCGGCACCGTGACCTGGAGGTGGACCACGAGGTCCCCCTTCCCCGAGCGCTGCACCCGCGGCAGGCCCTTGCCGCGCAGGACCACGGTGTCCCCGGGCTGCGCCCCGGCCGGCACTTTGAGCTTCTCGGCGCCGCCCAGCGTCGGCACCTCGAGCTCCGCGCCCAGGGCCGCCCGAAACGCCGAGATCTCCTGCTCGAGGTGGAGGTCGGCCCCGTCGCGCACGAACAGCTCGTGGGGTTCGACCCGCACGACGACGTAGAGATCACCAGCCGGGCCGCCGTGCATCCCCGCCTCGCCCTCGCCAACCATCCGCAGGCGCGTGCCGTCCTCGATCCCGGCCGGGACCGTGACCTTGAGCTGACGCCGGCGCTCGACCCGACCGGCGCCGCGGCAATCCTGGCACGGGTTCGAGACTTTCCGCCCGGCGCCGCCGCAGTCGGGGCACGGCCGGACCATGGTGAAGAACCCCTGGCTGACACGCACCTGGCCGCGACCGCCGCAACTCCGGCAGGTCTCAGCCTTCGCGCCGGGCGCGAGGCCGCTGCCGGCGCACGCCTCGCAGCTCTCCTCGCGGGGAACCGTGAGCAGTCGCTCGACCCCGGCCGCCATCTCGGCGAACGAGATCGCGATCGAGGTCCGCAGGTCGGAGCCCCGCTCGGGGCCGCCGCGGCGCCGACCGCCGAAGAACCCCTCGAAACCGAAGATGTTGCCGAGGATGTCCGCGAAGTCGCCGAAGACCGACGAGTCGAAGCCGGAGAACGGCTGCTCCCCGAGGCCGGCCTGGCCGAAGCGGTCGTAGCGGGCGCGCTTGTCGGAGTCGGAGAGCACCGCGTACGCCTCCGCGGCCTCCTTGAAGCGCTCCTCGGCCTCTACGTCGCCCGGGTTGCGGTCGGGGTGGTACTTCACCGCCAGCTTGCGGTAGGCGGCCTTGATCTCCTCGCGGGACGCGCTGTGGCCGACCCCGAGCACCTCGTAGTAGTCGCGTGCGCTCACGAGTTTCCGCCGCCGTCGAGGGGGGCACCGCCCATCCCGGAGAGGAAGCGCGAGGGGTCGGTCAACATGACCTCGGTCAGGTGGCGGGCTGCGACCTGCACCGCATCGATGGCCTCGTGGAGGACCGCGGAGTCCTCGGAATCCAGCACCCGCCGGCCGTGCTCCAGCGCCCCCTTCACCTTCTCGATGATCTGGCCTTCGAGGAGAGAACCAAACTCCTTGAACACCCGCTCGTTCGTGTACAGAAGGCCTTCCAGCCTGTTGCGCAGCAGGCGGATCTCGCGGCGCCGCACGTCGTCCTTGCGCATTCGGTCGGCCTCCGCGATCATGCGGTCGATCTCCTCCTTGCTAAGTCCTCCGGCGGGGTTCACCTGGATCGATTGCTCGCGCCCGGTGGCGAGGTCGCGCGCGGTCACCTGCACGATGCCGTTGGAGTCGATCGCGAACGTCACCTCGATCTGGGGAACGCCGCGCGGCGAGGGCGGGATTCCGACGAGCTCGAACCTGCCCAGCGCCTTGTTCTCGCTGGCAAGCTCACGTTCGCCCTGCAGCACGGCGATTTCCACCGAGTGTTGGTTGTCGGTGACCGTCGTGAAGATCTGCGATTTGCGCGTCGGGATCGTGGAGTTGCGCTCGATCAGCTTGGTGAACAGGCCGCCGCGCGTCTCGATGCCGAGGGAGAGCGGGGTGACGTCGAGCAGCACCAGGTCTTTGATCTCGCCGAGCACGATCCCGCCCTGGATCGCCGCGCCGACCGCGACGACCTCGTCGGGGTTGATCTCGCGCGAGGGGGTCCTGGCGAAAAACTCGGCGACGGTGCGCGCGACCAGGGGCATGCGGGTCTGGCCGCCGGTGAGGATGATCTGCTGCACCTGCTCTGGTTTCAGCCCCGCCGCCTCGAGGGCGTTGCGGCACGGGTCGAGCGTGGAGCGCACCAGGTCGCCCACCAGGTCTTCGAGTTGCTCGCGGGTCAGTGCGCAGTTGAGGTGCAGCGCCTGCGTCCCGTCGGTGGCGATGAACGGCAGCGAGATGTTCGCGATCTGGGCGGTCGACAGTTCGCACTTCGCCGATTCGGACGCTTCCTTGAGGCGCTGCATCGCCATGCAGTCGCCCCGCAGGTCGACCTTCGTTTCCTTGAAGAACTGGTCGAGCAGGAACTCGATGATGCGGGCGTCGAAGTCCTCGCCGCCCAGAAACGTGTCGCCCGCGGTGGACTTCACCTCGTACAGCCCTTCGCCGATCTCGAGGATGGAGATGTCGAACGTGCCTCCGCCGAGGTCGAACACCGCGATCGTCTCGTTGCCGCCGCGCCCGAACCCGTAGGCGAGCGACGAGGCCGTGGGCTCGTTGATGATGCGCTTCACTTCGAGGCCAGCAATCTGCCCGGCGTCTTTGGTCGCCTGCCGCTGCGCGTCGTTGAAGTACGCCGGCACGGTGATGACCGCATCGGTGACTTTCTCGCC
>PKYI01000184.1 GCA_003133645.1 Acidobacteriota bacterium
GACGAAGTAGCTCGGCAGGTCGCCGACGGCGGGGGCCCACCCGAGCAACGCCGCCAGCGACCTGCCGAGCTACTTCGTCCCGCTGCGGCAGCGCACGGCCGCGGTCGTGACCGGCGCGCGCGCTCCGTTCTGGGACCCCGACGCGGGGTGCGGCGAGCCGTTCTTCGCCAACCCGCAGAGCGCGCTCCTGTACCCGCCCGCGTGGCTCGCGACCGTCCTGCCGGCCCGAGCGGCGGTCGGAGTGGAGGTTGGCCTCCACCTGGCGTTGCTCGCCGTCGGCTGCGCGCTGCTCGCGCGCCGCCTCGGCGCCGCGGGATGGCTCGACGTCGCGACCGGGTGGAGCGTGCTCGCCGCCGGGCCGGTGCTCGCCGCGGTCGGGGTCCTCAACAACCTCGAGTCCCTCGCCTGGATGCCGTGGGTGTGGGGCGCCGCGCTGGCCGGCAGCCTGCCGGCGACCGCCGGCTTCCTCGCGCTCACCTACCTGGCCGCGGAGCCCGCGCTCGCGCTCGTCGCCGGCCTCGTCGCGCTCGCGCTGGCGCCGCGCCGGCGCACCCTCGCCGCGCTCGCCCTCGCCGTCGCGATCGTGGCGGTCCAAGCGCTGCCGTTCGCGGCGTGGGTGCGGGGCGGCGACAGGGGCCCGGGCCGTGACCGGGAACTGGGCCTGGCGGGGATCGTCTTCCCCGCCGAACTGGTGGCGATGGCGGCGCCGGGCGCCCCGCGGCCGGCCTACACCGGGGTCCACTTCGTGTCGCATCTCGCCGTGCCACTTTGGGCGCTCGCGCTCGGCCTCGTGGCGGCGTTCGACCGGCGCGCTGCGGTCCGGCGCTTGGCGCTCTCGGGGTGGGTTCTCGTCCTGGCGAGCGTGTTGCCCGCGCTCCCGGGGGGACTGGCCGTCTGGAACGTGTTGACCGCGGGGTTCGTGCGCTACTCGGGACGGTTGCTCTTTCCCGCCGTGGTCGCCCTGATCCCGGCCGCCGCGGCGGCGGTCGGAACGCGCCGCGCGCGCCCGTGGCTGGCGGCTGGCCTCGCCGCGCTCCTAGCGGCCGGCGGCCTGGCGCTGGGCGGATCGCCGTGGCCCACCGCGACCGGCGCGGTGACGGCCGGGGCGGTGCTGGCGTCCGCATGCCCGGCGCCCGCGGCGATCATCGGCGCCGTCGCGGTGGCGTGGCGGACCCACGAGGCCCTCGGCCTGCGTGAGGTGCGCCCGGTGCGGCCGGCACTGTGCCTGGCCGCCCAGCGCGAGGCGCGCCGGGTGTACGTCGTGGCCCCCTCCGTGGAGCAGTTCGCCTTCATCCAGGGCGACCCGTGGCGCCTGCGCTCGCTCGCCCTTGGCTACGCCGCGCTCCTCGACGGGCGGCGCACGGCGCGGACGTACGGCCCGCTTGTCTCGCGCAGGCTCGCCGCCCAGCTCGGGGAGGCGGACCGCGGGTCGGCGGGGCGGTGGTGGCTGAACGCGCTGGGCGCGGACCGGATCGTTGCGCAGCATCCGATCTCTGGGTTCCCCGAGCTGTGCCGCGAGGGCGGTCTCGTGGTGTACGACAACCCCGAGGCGTGGCCGGAAGCCGCGATCGTGTGCGCGATGCCGCAGCCCGGGCAGGCGCCGCGGCCGTGCGGGCAGGTGCGCCCGATTGCGACTGGGGACGATGCTCGCGAGTGGCGGGTCGAGGTGGGGGCGGCCGGAGGGGTCTTCCTCTGGCTGGAGACGCCGGACGCGGGCTGGGCGATCCGGGTGGACGGAACGCCCGCCCCGCCCGTAGCCGGGGCCGGCATCCTGCACGGCGTCGAGGTGGCGGCGGGCGATCACCTCGTGACCGCGCGGTACCGGCCGCCCGGCCTGATCGCCGGCGCCGCGGTGTCGATCGTGGGGTTGGGTTTGCTGGTGGGGGCGGCATGGCGGCGCTGGTGACCGCTTCGGCGACGTGCCAGCGCGGCTCGCGGCGCGCGACCGCGCCGTTCGGCGGGAGGCTCACGAGCGTTCGCTGCGGGTGGCCGCGCCGTAGAGTTCGAGCATCCCGCGCGCGGTCCGCTCCCAGGTGAAGGCGCGGGCGCGCTGAAGGCCGGCCACGGCCAGCGCGGCGCGGCGTGCGGGGTCGGCGGCCAGCCCGGTGATGGCGGCCCGCCACGCCGCGGGGTCGTCGGGATCGAGCAGGATTGCCGCGTCGCCGCACACCTCAGGCAGGGCGCCGGCGCGCGCCGCGACCACCGGGCACCCGCACGCCATCGCCTCGAGCGCCGGCAGGCCGAACCCTTCGTTGCGCGACGGGACGAGCAGGGCCAGCGCTTCCCGGTAGAGTGCGACGAGCTCGCCGTCGTCGGGGTGCGGCACCGCACGCGCGACCCTCGCCTGCACGAGCCGCTGCAGGCGCGGATCGGCAGCCGCGGCGCCTGCGACGACCAGCGGCGGCAGGGCGACCGCCGCCGGGTGCGCCCAGACGGCGAGCGCCAGGTCGAGGTTCTTGTGTGGGTCGCCGCCGCCGACGAACAGAGCGTGGCGAGGCGCCACCGGCGCCGGCGCCGGCGTGAAGGCGCCGTCGACGCCGAGGGGCACCACGGACACCCGCGTTTCCGAGATCGGGACGACGTCGAGGAGCTCGCTTTTAGCGTGGCGGGAGATCGCGTGCACGAGGGTGGCACGGGCGATCGAGCGGATCGCGAGGCGGGCGCGCTGGCGCCGCCAGCGCTGGCGCGGCGAGGGGAAGCGGAACGGGGTGGCGTCGTAGAACGTCGCCACGACCGGAATGTTCAGCCCGCGCGGGACGCCCCACGTCGGGAGGTGCAGCACGTCGACCCGGTGGCGCCGCAGCGTGAACGCCCACGCCGGGGCGTCGACGAGGAACGCCCCCCGGCGCGGGCGGACGAGTTGGACGACCGATGCCGCGCGTAGGTACCATGGGGGCGGAACGAGAAAACCGTGGGGAACGAAAACGATGACCTCGCCGGGGACCGCCTGGAGCAACGCCTCCGCGAGGGCGCGCGTGAAGCGGCCGAACCCCCGGTCGGGGTCGAGGAACGCCGCCCTGGCGTCGAAGCCGATGCGCACGGTCCCCATCATGCCACTTCATCCCCACGCTGGAGCGTCGTGATCCCGACCGTCGCCGGTTGGGCGCACCTCGAATCGGCGTTGCCGCCGCTGCTGGCGGCGATGAGCTTGGCCGACGAGGCGGTCGTCGTCGGCGACGGGCGCGACCCCGCCGTGCCGCCTCTCGGCGACCCTCGGTGCCGGGTCATCGTCCACCGCGGGAGAGCCGGCTTCGCACCCGCCTGCAACCGGGGCGCGAGCGAATCGCGCGGCGAGCTTCTCCTCTTTCTCAACGACGATGTCACGGTGTCTGCGGGCGTTCTCGACCGCCTGGAGGCGGCGCTGCGGGCGCCCGGGGTCGGCGCGGTCGGTCCCAACGTCGTGAGCGAGGCGCTCGGACGCAGCGAGAGCGGCACGAGGCTCGTGTGGAACCACGGCGTTCTGGAGGCGCGGCAACTGGCGTTCGCCGGTGGCGGCGACCCAGCGGTGCCGTACCTGTGCGGGGCGGCGTTCGCCCTGAGAAAACGTGACTTCGTGCGCCTCGGAGGGTTCGACGAGCGGCTGGCGCCCTACTTCTGGGAGGACGTGGAGCTTTCGCTGCGGGTGCGCGAGCGCATCGGCGCGACGATCGTGGCGTCCGGCGCGACGGTCGTGCACCGTCACGGCGCCTCGATCAGCCGGGAACCCGAAGCCAAGCGGCGGATCGTCTACGAGCGCAACCGGCTCCTGGTGACGTGGCGCCACCTGCGCGGGCGGCGGTGGCTTGCGCACCTCGCCTGGCTGCCGCTCCGGCTCGCCGCCGGCGCGGTACGGGACCGCGCGGTGACGCTTGGCTTTCCTCTCGCGCTCCTCCGGCTGGCCACAGGGGTCAGGGCCCATGCGCGTTGGAATTGACGGCAAGCCGCTGCTCGCGGCCCGGGCCGGGGTCGCGCGTTATCTGGAGGGGCTGCTGGGAGGGCTGGCGGGCCTCGGCACGCCCGGCGCCGAGTTCGATGTCGTCTCGCCGGATCGCCCCCGGGGCACGCTGCGGTGGGTGATGTGGGACCTGCAACGGGCGACGGGCCGCGGCTACGACGCGTTTCACTTCCCGTTCTACTACCCGCCGCTCGCCCCGCGCTGCCCGGCGACAGTGGCGGTCCATGACGTGCTGGCACTTGAACACCCCGAGTGGTTTCCCCGAGGGCGGGCCAACCCGCTCCGGCTGCTCCTCCCGGCCGGCGCGCGCCGGGCCGCCGCCGTGTTCGTCGGCTCGCCGAGCGTGGCCGAGGCGGTGAGCGAGCGCTGCCGGGTGCCGATGGCGCGGATCCACGTGACCGGGTACGGCGTGGACCACGCCCGCTTCGCGCCTCCGCCCGAGGATGCCGCGGCGGGCGTGCTGGCGCGCCTCGGCGTGACGCGGCCGTACCTGCTGCAGGTCGGGGCGCTCGAGCCGCGCCGCGGGACGGACCTGGCGCTGGCCGGCTGCGCGTCGCTACGCGAGCGCCATCCCGGGTTGCAGCTCGTCCTTGTGGGCGAGGTGCGGGGCGACGTCCCCGCGCTGCGCCAACCCCCGCCATGGGTGCGGCGGCTGGGGCGAGTCGCGGACGACGCGTTGCCCGCGCTCTACGCCGGGGCGGCGGTGGTGCTGGCGCCGTCGCGCGGCGAGGGTTTCGACTTTCCCGTGCTCGAGGCGCTCGCCTGCGGCGGCGCCGTCGTGGCCTCCGACATCGCGGTGCACCGCGAGCACTTCGCCCCCGCGGTGGCGCTGTTCGTCAGCGGCGACGCCGAGGC
>PKYI01000163.1 GCA_003133645.1 Acidobacteriota bacterium
GGCCTGAAGTCCTGAGTACTGAGTGAAGGGGGTGCTCGATGGGTTGCTGTCTTGGAGTCTTGCTGCTCGGTGGTGCGCCGCGCCTCGCGCTTCTGTTGTGGTGGTTCATGGACCCCGCGCGCGTCGGCGGAGCATTCCGCGGCTGGTCCACCACGGCCGGGAGCATCACGGCTCCCCACTGGATATGGCCAACAGCCGGCCTCTTGCTGCTGCCGTGGACAACCCTCGCCTACATCTTCGTCTCGCCAGGTGGAATCACGACATTCGGATGGGCCATCATCGTGATCGCCCTGCTGCTGGACCTGAGTACACATGGGGGAAGCGGCCGCGAATACCAGCGGCGCCGATCGGAGAGGTAGAAGACAGCCGACAGGCACCGGGGATCACACCCGAGAATAGGTACCAACTCCGGCACAGTTGACAAACCGAGCCTCGCGCTCTTACTTCTCCACCTGCTTGTCAACTAAGGCGGACCTGGTACCTATCCGCCCCGACGCCTCGATGCAGATCCGCATCGGCGCCCGAGCCCCGAACCACCGCTGCAGGCTCGCTTCGGTCGTCGGAACCCTCGCCCGCTCGCTTGCCCTGCCGCTCTCGTCCGCCACGTAGACCTCGCTCGACTTCAGATGTAGGTCAATGCCACAATTATCCACGGTCGGTCTCCCTCCGTCCTTGGGCCTCGAGCCCGTACGGTTTATCTGGCGAGCTCTACGCTACGCCGCAAACCGGGAGACCGACCTACTCATACAATCAGTTACCTATCAGATCGACGCTCCCTCCTTGAACTTGCAGTACAATCTCGACAAGGAGACCTGACAGGTGAAGCCGGGCAGCCGGATCGCCCACTTCGAAGTCATCGACCTCATCGGCGCTGGGGGTATGGGGGAGGTCTACAGAGCCCGCGACACGCGCCTAGGCCGCGACGTCGCGGTCAAAGTGCTGCCGGCCGAGTTTGCCGTCGATCCCGAGCGGCTGCGCCGCTTCGAGCAGGAAGCGCGGGCCGTGGCCGCGCTCTCCCACCCCAACGTCCTCGCGGTCTACGACGTCGGGACCCACGAGGGGTCGCCGTACCTGGTGACCGAGTTGCTGGAGGGCGAGTCGCTGCAGGACCGGTTGCGCCCGGGCGCTCTGTCTGTCCGCAAGGCCGTCGAGACCGCCGTCCAGATCGCCCAGGGCCTCGCGGCGGCCCACGAGAAGGGCATCGTGCACCGCGACCTCAAGCCCGGCAACCTGTTCATCACACGCGGAGGCCACGTCAAGATCCTCGACTTCGGTCTCGCCAAGCTGGCCCCGCTGCGCACCAAGGAGGAACAGGCGACGGCAACGACGGTTACGGAGGCCACCGACGCCGGGACGGTGCTCGGCACGGCAGCGTACATGTCGCCTGAGCAGGTTCGGGGAAAGACGGTCGACCAGCGCAGTGACATCTTCGCCTTCGGGTGCGTGCTCTACGAGATGCTCTCAGGCCGCCGGGCGTTCACTGGCGCCACGCGCGCGGACACCCTGAGCGCGATCCTGCACGACGAACCTCCGGGCCTCGACGGCAGCGACCCGCGGTTCCCGGGCCCGCTGCGGCAGATCGTGCGCCGCTGCCTCGAGAAGCGGCCGGCGGACCGGTTCTCCTCGGCCCACGACCTCGCCTTCGCACTCGAGGCCGCAGGAAGCGAGACCTCCCAGCCGGCAGCGAGGCCCGCAGTCGCGGAAAGCTGGCTTAGACGGTGGTGGCTCGCTACCGCCGTTATGGTGATCGGCGCGGTGGCGGTGGTGGTGGGTCTGCTGCTGACGCAGGCGGGACGTCCGGACCGGCTCCCTCCGTTTCACCCCAGACAAGTGACGGGCGAACTCGGCATGGAGGGCAAGGCAGCGATCTCGCCGAGCGGCGAGGAAATCGCGTACACGGTAAGGGAAGGCGACAAGAGCAACCTCTGGATCACCGACATCCGTGGCGGCAGGCCATTGTGCCTGACCGCCGCGTCCATCCAGGCGAGCGACCCCGCGTGGTTTGCAGATGGCAGCGCCATCGCCTTTACTTCGAGCGAGGGTCCCGCCACCTCAATCTGGAAGGTCCCCCGGTTCGGCGGGACGGCGATGCTGCTCGTATCCAACGCAGAGCAGGCCGCGCTGTCGCCCGATGGGACGCGGATCGTGTTTGCACGTTCCGAAGAAGACAGCCTCCTGAGGATCTGGGTTGCGAGCCTGTCGGCGCCGGAGGACGCTCGCAAGATCACAGGCGCCGTTGATGGCCTTTACGACCACAAAGCGCCCGCGTGGTCGCCGGACGGCAAGACGATCTGCTACGCCGACGATCGAGACCTCTGGGTGGTCCCGGCTGATGGGGGGAAGGCACACCCGCTGATGAAAGACGACCCCGTGGACGATCAGCCGGCATGGTCTGCGGACGGGCGATTCATCTACTTTCGTTCCACACGGGAAGGGACCACGGCGCTGTGGCGGATTCACGCCAGCGGCGGCGAACCCGTGCGGGTGACCGATGGCACCGGGTCCGAGCAATTCCCCAGCCTTTCTCGCGGCGGCCGTCTCCTCGCGTTCGTATCCCGCCGCCTGAGCGGAGGCATCGCGCTCGTGGACCTACAAACAAACAAAGTCGCCCGGTTTCAGGAGGGGAGCCTCGCGTATGATCCGGCGATCCGCCCGGATCGCGGCGCTCTCGTCTTCGTTCGCGAGCTGGCCGGTTCGGGCGCCATGCGGTCGGTGCCCCTCCGGGACAACGCTCCTGCGGGCGATTCCATGTTGGTCACGGAGCAGCCCGGCTACCCGTTCACCCCGGTGTTCTCCCCCGATGGGCGCTGGCTCGCCTACGAGCTATCCGTGAGGGGACAGCGAGGGGTATGGGTCGCCCAAGCGCAAGGTGGCCCTCCCGTGAACTTCTCCAACCAGGCGGGGGAGCCTGCCTGGTCTCCGGATTCTCGCCAGATCGCCTTCCTCTCCGACGATGACAGTGGATTCCACATAGCTGTGGCGGCTTTCGCTGCCGGCCATCGGGCGGGTGAGCCTCGGAGACTCACCCGTGATGCGGGCGGCGCATGCTTCCCAAGCTGGTCCTCAGACGGCAGGACGATCGCCTACGTGGTGGCCACGCAGGAGGCGAGGGAGGTGTGGGCCACACCCGCCGACGGCAGCGGCCCTTCCCGGCGGCTCACGTCGGGCGCCGGTGCGCTGTACCTCCGTTGGTTCGGCTCGAGCGGGAGGATCCTGGTCTCCGGGTACTGGGGGGAGCAGGTACCCACGTTCCGGTTGCTCTCGCCTGAGACGGGCGCTCTGAGCCCGTTCGCGCTGCCCGAGGGACTCGCTCTGGACCGCGACAGCCTCGAGTTCGATGTGTCACTCGACGGGCGCCTGCTGGCGATCTTCGAGGGCGAGGCCGAGAGCACGATCTGGGTCAGGGGGGCCGAGGTAGGTTCGTTTTGAGCCGGACGCGGGCGGCGCGTGGTGCGCCGAGCTTGCGTCCGAGAAGGGGAAAGGAGAGGACGATGAAGAGGAAGATGACGGTCAAAGAGGCGCAGGAGGTGCTCGAGAATGTGAAAGAGTGGTGGGTCGCGCTTTCTGAGGAAATGGCTAAGCTCAAGAAGCTGCTCGACAAGCTCCCGGCTGACAGACCCCTCGATGACGAGTCTGCCAAGGAGATTGACCGGTTGCTCAAGGAGATCAAGCCGGGACGTCCTTGTCCTCCTCACCCCTTCAACACTTAGTACGCCGTTTCAGACCTTAACCGGAGGGCCGTTTCTCTGAGAAAGTTGGGGGGAGATGTGACAATCATAGCTACCAGGCCAGGAGGCGAGCCGGCTAGTGCGGCTCGCACCGAGGTGGTGATCCTGCTTTCGGGGCGCTGCAACCTCACCTGCTCGTACTGCTACCAGGACAACAGAAAGGTGCGAGCCGCGATGCGCTGGGAGACAGTCCGGGCGGCGCTCGACGCCGCTCTCAACATGTGCACCGACAGGGTCAGCGTGGAGTTCAACGGCGGTGAACCGCTGCTCGAGCCGGACCGGCTGCGGCGGGCGGTTCGGTTCCTCGAACGGCACCGAGGTCGGCGCGAGATCTCGCTCCTCCTCTATACAAACGGGACCCTCCTTACGTGCGAGCTGCTCGATTTCCTGGTCGAGCACTCGTTCCAGCTTCGCTTGAGCTCCGACGGAGCTTCGGCGGCCCAGGACCTGCGAGCGCCCGGCACGTTCGCGGTCCTGGACCGCCTTCTCGATCGCCTCCGGGAAAGCTACCCCACGTACTTTCGCGAGAAGGTCTACGTCGGCATGACGCTCTGTGCATCGGCCATTCCCCATCTCGCCCAGAGCGTGCGCTACATCGTCGGCAAGGGTGTGGCCGAGATCGACCTTGAGCCGCGCCTGACACATGAGCCCGACTGGGACCATGCCAAGAAGGACGAGCTGGAAGCGCAGGTTGACGAGGTCCTTGAGATCTCGCTCGATCACTGGCGCCGCACCGGTCAGGTGCCGCTGAAGTTCCTCTCAGGCGCGCCTCTGCGCAATGCCGACGCGCTGGTCGGCGACTCACTCTGCCCCTCGGTGGAGGGCCACACGTTCCTGGTCGATCCAGACGGCCGCGCCTGGGCCTGCCCGCTCCTCGCGCCCTCGCTTTGCACCATCCCCCCGCTCGCGGCCGACGCCTCCCGCGTCATGGCGCTCGGCGAGATCAGCGATCCGGCCCTGGTCGGGCGGCTCAAGCGGCTGCCCGCCAGGGCGCGTGCGCTCCGCATGTTCACGCACAAGCGCGCGAAGCACTCTGCGTACGGTGCTTGCGACGAGTGTCGTTTCCTCCCAGACTGTTATGTCTGCCCCACCTCGATTAGCCGCATCCCACGCAACGACGATCCGGACCGAGTGCCGGATTTTCTTTGCGCGTACAACCAAGTGATGCTGGCGGCGCGGGAGCGCTTCGACGAAATGACCGGCAGCGAGTTGAGTGCGGCGTGGTATGAAAATGTGCGGGCCGCGCTTGGACGGCTGGAGACCGCGCTCCGGAATTCCGTGGAGCGCCACGAACGTACTAATCAGGCGGCAGTATAGTTGACAATTGGGTGTTTGGAACCGATATTGATGATATGGAAACGATCGACGCGCGCACGCTTTCGGGAGAAGCTCAGGAAGCGCTGAGGAAGCGAGCCGTGGTGGCCGTGTGTGAGGGGATGAGCAAGACGGCCGCGGCGCAGGTGTTTGGGGTGAGCCGCTACGCCATTCACCTGTGGGTGACGGCGTACGAGCACGGCGGCGAGGCGGCGCTTGCGAAGCGGACGAAGGGGCCAGCGAAGGGACAAGGCAAGAAGCTCTCGGCCGGGCAGGAGAAGAAGGTGAAGGCGTGGGTGGTGGGGAAGTGCCCGGAGCAGCTGAGGCTGCCGTTCTACCTGTGGACGCGTGACGCCGTACGCGAGCTGATCGACGAGCGCTTTGGAGTGAGACTGGCCCTTTCGACGGTTGGGGTCTACCTGAAGACGTGGGGCTTTACGCCGCAGAAGCCGGTTCGCCGGGCGTTCGAGCAGAGCCCGGCGGCGGTGCAACGGTGGTTGGAGGACACCTACCCGACCATCGCGGCGCGGGCGAAGCAGGAGAAGGGCGCGATCTACTGGGGCGACGAGATGGGTCTGCGGTCGGACCACCAGACGGGCCGCACCTACGGGCTCAAAGGCACGACGCCGGTGGTCCGGGGCACGGGTCAGCGGTTCTCGGTCAACATGATCTCCGCGATCACCAACCGGGGGACGCTGAACTTCATGATCTTCGAGGAGAGCTTCAGGGTGAAGATCTTCCTCGCCTTCCTGGCGCGGCTGATCAAGCAGGCCAAGCGGAAGGTGTTTCTCGTCGTGGACGGGCACCCGGTCCACCGGGCCAAGATCGTCCAAGCCTGGCGGGAGGCGCACCGGGCTGAGCTGGAGATCTTCTACCTGCCGGGGTACAGCCCCGAACTGAACCCTGACGAGCTGTGGAATCAGCACCTCAAGAGCAACGCGCTGGGGCGCCGGCGCCCAGCCACCAAACCCGAGATGGCCGCCGACGTGCGCTCCTACGCCAGGAGCACGCAGCGACGGCCCGAGGTGGTTCGCAGCTACTCTCGTGAAGAGCATGTCCGTTATGCCGCGTGAGTCAATCGTCAACTATACTGGTGTCGGAGTAGTAAGTCCAAGCGCAAGAACTAGCGACACGAGGGGCGAGCCGGTGACGACGGGCCAGCTGTCCAGCCTTCATGCTGAATTCGAACGAACGATACAGGCCGTATGGCTCCTGGCGCGAGATGCTCAAGAAGGGCGTCGCATGCACGAGCGGGAGTATCGAGTGTGGTAGGTATCTTCTGAAGCTCAAACGCGGCAGTAGGCTGTTCCTGTACGTCAACAAGGTTGGCGTGGTCGCCGAAGCATGGGTACCAGGTCCGGCTGACTTGACAAGTTACGGGGGACCGGCCGCACGAGACTCGATTCGTCAACTGTGCCGGACCTGGTACCTATCCTGGTACCTATCGTCAAATCCGATGGCCCCGAGAGCGAGGGCGCCTCGGACGGCCGTGTGGACCTCGGCGAGGGTGAAGGTCGGAATGGGCCTTCCGACCCCCGAGTTCTCATCTATATTAGCGGCTGTAACGGCACGGCCTCGCGAGAGGGTACCAGGCGGGCCTGAAGTCCTGAGTACTGAG
>PKYI01000202.1 GCA_003133645.1 Acidobacteriota bacterium
GGCGAGCTGCAGCCGCTGCTCGAGCAGCGCCAGATCGGGATGGCCGGGGTCAAGCGTCTTCGCGACCTGGAGAAAACCCCTGGCGTCCTCGGCGAGGCCGGCGTCGAGGGCTTGCCGGACACGGCCCAGGTGGGTCTGGATCTCGCCCGCGGCCCGCAGCCGGTTCTGCGCTTCGAACGCCAGTTGGCGGGCTTGGGCGTGGCCTGGCATGTCCCGCAGCACGGACTGCGCCAGCGTCAGCGCCCCCTGGAAGTCGCGGCCGGCGAACGCCTGGTTCGCCTTGGCCATCGTTCCCGCGGCGTCCACGCCGCCCTGGGCGGTGACATCCCCGATCAGCTGGCCGAGGTCCACCGGCGCACCGGCGGCGATCGCCTGCTCGAGGCGCTGGGCCGGGGTGAACCGCGGGTCGACATCGGTGATCGACCGCAGGATGGTGCGCGCCTCCTCGCCGTGTCCGTCGCGGTACAGGCGGACCGCCTCTTTGAAGGCGGTGAGGATGCGCTGCTGGACGGCCGGATCGAGGTTCGCGTCGCCTGGGTACGCCATTCGTTCATGCTACCGCCCGGGCGGGGAACGGTCAACGCGAGCGCAGGCCGAGGGCGCGCCGCTTGCGGTAGAGGTGGGAACGCTCGAGGCCCAGCATCCGCGCGGCGCGCGACATGTTGCCGCCGCACGCCGCCACCACCCGCTCGAGGTACCGGCGCTCGAACCGCTCGCGCGCCTCCTTGAGCGTGGTGAACTCGCCGTCGCGGTCGACGAGGGCCGCGCCCGAGGAGAGGTCGAGCGCCGCCGGGGCGATCGAGTCCTCGGTGACCATGATCATGAGGCGCTCGACCACGTTCTTGACCTCCCGGACGTTGCCTGGCCACGAGTACGCCTGCAGGATCGCCATCGCCTCCGGGCTCACGCGCTTGGGCTTGACCCCGGTGCGCTGGGCGTACTGCCGCATGAACTCCTCCACGAGCAGCGGGACGTCCTCACAGCGCTCGCCGAGGCCCGGCACGCGGATCGGGATGACGTTGAGGCGGAACAGGAGGTCCTGGCGGAAGCGCCCGGCCGCGATCTCGTCCTCGAGGTTCTTGTTGGTGGCCGCGATCACGCGGACGTCCACCCCGACCTCCTGCGAGCCCCCGAGACGGGTGAAACGGGACTCCTGCAGTACCCGCAGCACTTTGGCCTGGGTGAGCAGGCTCATGTCGCCGACCTCGTCGAGGAAGAGCGTGCCGCCGTCCGCCAGCTCGAACTTGCCCCGCTTGTTCTCCACCGCCCCGGTGAACGCCCCCTTGAGGTGGCCGAACAACTCGCTCTCGATCAACTCGGCCGGGATCGCGGCGCAGTTCACCGCCACGAACGGGTTGCCGCCCCGCCGCGAGTTGCGGTGCAGCAGGCGCGCCACGACCTCCTTACCCGCCCCGTTCGGCCCCGAGATCAGCACCCGCGAGTCGGTGGGCGCGGCCAGCATGATCTGGCGCCTGAGTTCCACGACCGCCGGCGACGCGCCCGTCAGGAGCGGCTCCTCCTCCTCGCGCTCGGCCGCAAGGCGCTCGGTCAGACGGGCCCGCGCCAGCGCGTTGTTCACCGTGACCAGCACGCGCTCGAGCGCCAGCGGCTTGTCCAGGAAGTCGATGGCGCCCTCGCGCAGCGCCCGCACCGCCTGCTCGGCGCCGGAGTGGCCGGAGATCATCACCACCGGCACCAGGTGCCCGGCGGCGCGCATCCGGCGCAGCGCCTCGATTCCGTCCATCCCCGGCAGCGCGACGTCGAGCAGGACGAGGTCGTAGAGCTCCCGCGCCACCGTGTCGAGCGCCTCCTCGCCGGACCCCACCGTCGTGACCGCGAAGCCCTCGTCGCGCAGGATCCCGCCGAGCTGTTCCAGGATGCCGCGCTCGTCGTCCACCAACAGGATGTGCGCGTGGCTCAAGGTTCGCCCCCAGGGAGACGCACGACCGCAACCGCGCCGTGCGGGCGGTTGGGCTCGAGCCGCACCGTGCCGCCGTGGTCGGTGACGATCCGTTGCACCATCGCGAGACCGACGCCGGAACCCCTCCCCTTGGTCGAGTAGAACGGCTGGAACAGCAGGTCCGGGTCGTCCACCTTGAGCCCCGAGCCCTCATCGGACACCGTCACCACGGCCTCGTCCCCCTCCCATCCGATTTCGACCGTCACGGCGCCGCCGGGAGGCGACGCCTCGACGGCGTTGTCGATGAGGTTGGTGAGCACCTGACGGAACTGGTCGGGGTCGAGCAGGACCTCCCGCCCGCCGGAGCCGTCGACGAGCTCGACGCGGAGCCCTTCGCGGACGCCCTGGTAGAGCGCCACCGCCTGGCCCGCAAGCTCCCCGATCTTCACCGGCCGCCGCGCCAGCGGCGGCATCTTGGCGTAGCGCGAGAAGCTGTCCACCATCTCCTGCATCGCCTGCACGTGCTCGACGATCGCCCGGCTCCCCTGGGTGACGACCTCGCCGAGCTCCGGACTGTCGCGCTCGAGGTGGCGCGCCATGCGCTCGGCCGCCAGCCGGATCGGCGTGAGCGGGTTCTTGATCTGGTGCGCGATGCGCCGGGCGACCTCGCTCCACGCCGCCAGGCGTTGGGCGCGCTGCAGCTGGGTGAGGTCCTCGAGCGCCACCACCCACCCCTCCGGACGCTCCTCCCCACCCAGCGGCACGACGGCCATCTCGAGGTGGCGCGCCAGCCCGCCCGGGTAGACGGTGAGCGACCCGCGCACCGGTCCGGTCGCGGTCCGGATCGTTTCCGCGATGCGCGCCAGTCCCGCCGCGTCCAGCGCATCCAGGGGCAGCGCCGCGGTCGCCAACTCCGGCACGCCGAGCATCGCGGCCGCCGCCGGGTTGCCGCGCACCTGAGCGCGCTGAGCGTCGAGCGTGAGCACGCCGGTGCGCACCGCGCCGAGCACGGCGTCGAGCTGGCGGACCGTGGCGTTGAGCTCCTCGTCGCGCTGCCGCAGGCGCTGCACCATCGAGTTGAAGGACCCGACGAGCATGCCGACCTCGTCCTCGGCCGGGAGCGGGACCGGCTCCAGCGACTCCCCTCCGGCGATCCTCTGCGTCGTCGCCGCCAGGGCGAGCAGCGGCGCCGTGAACCTCCTCGAGAGGTAGAGGCCGAGCCAGATCGCCGCGAACGCCACGAGCAGGGCCAGTCCCCCGAACCCCAGCACAACCGTCGCGGTGATCGTTGGACGCTCGATCTTGAGCCGCTCGTAGGCGACCCCGCCGGCGGCGAGCCGGGCCTGCGCCTTCGCCAGATCGGCCGGAAGCGCTTCGCCGACCAGGACGGCGGAGCCGTCCGGCAACCGCCGCCAGGCGCGCACGACCAGCGTCCCGCCGAAGCGCTCGCCGCGCACGCCGTCGGCCTTGAACGCCTCCGCGGGGAGCGGCGGCAGCTTCTGCAGGATGCGCTGGCGCGGGTCCGCGAACTCGACGACCGGGATGCCGTCGCGCAGCAACCCGGTGAGGTGGTCGCCGAGTTCGGCGTGCAGCCGCTCGATCTCGGCCAGGCGCGCGGGCTCGGAGGTGATCCCCCGCACCCGTTGCGCGATCACGCCGGCGGCGCGCGCGGCGCGCGCCTCGGCCTCGGCCCGCATCCCGTCCGCGAGCTCGACCCCGGCGCGCGCCATGCGCTCCACCGGCTCGGAGAACCAGGCCTTCGCCGCCCCGGAGAGGAGTGCCGCCGAGAGCAGGAACAGAAGCGAGGTCGGGACCAGGATCAACCCGAGGTAGGAGAGCAGCAGCTTGGTGCGGAAGCGGGAGCCGAGGATCCCGTAGTGGCGCTCGAGGCCCAGCTTGAGGAAGTTGCGCAGGAGGATGAAGAGCAGGATCGCGATCAACGTCAGGTCGAACCACCAGAGCAGGAACGTCAGCAGGCGGTTGGTGAACTGCTCGGCGGGAAGCCCGGCCATGCGCGCGAACAGCGCGTAGGCGCCGCCGGCGAGCACGAGCAGGCCCAGGTAGACCGCAGCCAGGAACCGGTTCTGCCGCCGGTAGCGCTGCCAGCGCCGCCGCCACTCCTTCACGGCAGCTCCGGCACCGAGAGCTGGACCCAGTCCGTCCCGACCGTGGTCGGGATGACGAGCAGTTTGTACCGGGTCAGGAACTCGGCGCGCACGAACAGCAGCAGCGGCTCGCGGCGCAACGGCACCGCGACCTCGGACGGCGGCGGGTGCGTCACCCAGCGCACCGCCTCCTCGAGAGTACCGACCTGGCCCGAGGCGAGGATCTCGCCGTCCAACTCGGCCACCAGGGAGAACACGCCGGTGAGGGGATCGCGCTGCGCCTTGACGACGAGCTCGTGGGCGGCGACGCGCTGGTCCCAGAGCCAGTGCCGGTTGCGGTACAGGCGCAGCCGGTACGTGATGCTGACCGGGGCCCCCGCGGCGAGCGCCTCGGTCCACTCGCTGGGGAGCGCCCTACCGACGACGACCTGCACCGCCAGCCGGCCCGGCGCGGGCGTCAGGAGCACATCGAGGTCGGGCGCCGCCACCGCGGCCAGCAGGATCGCGGCCAGAAACATGGTGTGGCAATCGTACCACACCAACCCGAAACCGAACTCGCGGGCCACGGCGCGCCCGCCGCGTCCGCAGCCGTTCGTGCGAGTCCATGTCCGGCCGTCGACCGCCGGCCGGTGAGGCCGTTCAGCCCGCCAGCGCGGTCTCCGATTCCACCTCGCCGGGGTATGGGCGCACGCTCAACGGCGCGAGCCGGTCGGGCTCGACGAGCTCCCACGCCTCGGGCGTGGCGAGCAACTCGTTGACGGCCGCCACGTGCAGCGCGTGACCGGCCTTGTGCGCCACGACGTGCGAGAGCAGCGGGTACTCGAGCAGAGCCAGGTCGCCGATCAGGTCGAGCACCTTGTGACGCACGAACTCGTCGGGGAAGCGCAACTCGCCTGAGAGCACCCTCCCCTGGTCCACCACGATGCAGTTCTCGAGCGACCCGCCGAGGCCGAGCCCGCGCTCCCGGAGCACCGGCACCTCCTCGAGAAAGCCGAAGGTGCGCGCCGGAGCGATGGCGGCAGCGAAACGATGCGGCGTGATCGTGCCCGCGAAGCGCTGCCGCCCGACGGCGGGCGAGTCGTAGCTTACCCGGTAGTCCACCTCCAGCTCGTCCCCGGGGCGCAGCTCGATCCAGCGTTCGTCGTCGCCCACGCGCACGACCCGCCGGACCCGCAACTCCGGCTGGCTGACCTTCTGATCCTCGAGGCCGGCACGGTGCAGCATCTCGACGAACGGGAGGGCCGACCCGTCCAGGATCGGCACCTCGGCCCCGGAAAGGTCGATGAAGAGGTTGGTGACGCCGGTCCCGGACACCGCCGCCATCAGGTGCTCGACGCTCCGGGCTTCGGCCCCGCGGAGGCGCAGCGTCGTCGCGTACGCGAGATCGCGGGCGTTCTCCGCTCGCGCCGGGATCGCGATCCCGAGGTCGGTGCGCACGAACACGACGCCGGTGCCCGGCGGGGCGGGGCGCAAGCGCAGCGCCACCTGCTCGCCGCCGTGGATGCCGACCCCGTTGGCGCTCGCGGTTCGGAGAATCGTTCTTTGCCAGGCCATGACTCGCCTCCGGGATCCGCCAAGCGAGGAGCGTGCCAGCTTCGGGGGCGGCACCGGCCGGCGCCCTGTGGCGCACGCACCGCGCTGTGTGGTTCGGCGACCACACATCGCGGTGTTAGACTTCGTCGCGGGAGCCAGCATGCTGCCGGCATGGGACAACGAACGCGAGAAGCGCGCCAAGGAGATCCTCTACCGTTGCATGGAGGAGCTCCAGGCGACGAAGGCCGCGCTCTACCTCGAGGGGAGCGAAGGCGCGTTCGAGCTTGCCGCCAGCTACGGCTTCGGACGCCGGGATGCGCTGGCGCCGTCCCTGCCTCTCGGCCACCCGCTCATGGACTGGGCCCGCCGCAACCGCACCGGTCCCGCGTACCTCAACGCGCCGCAGGAGTTCCCCGCTCTCGGGCCGCTCCTGGAGAGCGCCCTCACCTCGCGCCTGATGACGATCCCGCTCGCGGTCGCGGGCCGCATGGTGGGGCTCGTCGATGCGCGGGACAAGTCGCGCAGGGCGGCGTACGGCCCCGGGGACGTGGTCGTGGGGCGCAGCATCGGCCATGCGCTCGAGCGCTTCATCGCCGAACTCGGTGGCTCACCCCCGCTCGCTGAAGCACCGGCGCAGCCGCCGGGGCCGGCGCGGGCCACGATGGAGGTCGCCGCCCTCTCCCACCGCCGGATCATCGAGGACCTCACCGGACTGGTGCGGTCGCTGGCGCGCCTCCCCGAGTTCGCGGCCGCCGTGCTCACCATCACCGACGGGCGCAGCGCCCGCGCCCTCGCGCTGCACGCCGTGCCCCTCGACCAGCAGCGCCGGGATGCGGTCGCCGCGCACCAGGCGCGCGCGTTCCTGGGATCGGGCGTGAAGGCGCCGGCGGCGGAGCGCTGGGGCTGGGACGACCAGGCGAGCGGCGGCAGTCAGACGCGCGCCGAAGAGATCCGGACCGCCGTGCTGATGACCGGGCCGCCCGTCTGGGTCGCGCTCTCGCTCGTCACCCCGGCCGGTGCGGCCGCCCCCGACGCCGTCTTCGCCGCTGCGGCCCACAGCCTCGAGCTCGCCCGGTCGCTGCGCGATTACCGGCGGGCAGCCCGCAACCTCGCCCGCGTCCTGCTCGAGCCGGGCGAGACCTCGTTCCCGCACCTCCGGCAGCACTCGCAGGCGACGTCGGAGGTCGCGCAGCGGATGGCGGCCGCCCTGCATCTGGCCGACGACCTGGACGAGCTGGTCACGGTCGCCGCCTACCTCCACGACGTCGGCATGCGCGAGCTTGACTACGCCCGCGCCTACCGCCTCGAACGCCCCGGCGAGGCCGAGCAACGCCTCTACCACCGCCACCCGGTCGTGGGCGCCCGCATCGTGGAGGCCTCCGAGTTTCCCGGCGACCTCGCGG
>PKYI01000034.1 GCA_003133645.1 Acidobacteriota bacterium
GCGCTCGCGCGCGGCGAGGCGCGCTGGGGGGGCGAACGCGGGGAGCCCCGCTGGCTCGAGAATCTTGCCTTGCAGCCGCAGGTGGAGCGCGGCCGCGGGCGCGAGTGGGTTGCGGGCGACTCGCACGCGGCGGCGGGCGGGAACAGATCGGGCGGGGACAAGCCCCGCCCCTACACCGACCAGGCCGGGATGGCGACCCCCGCTGCCGCCGCATCGTTGGCGAACGCAGGGGCGGCCCTTGCGGCCGCCCGCGAGTGGGTAGGGGCTGCAACCCGCCCGCTGCCGCGCATCGCGCAGGAGCGCGAGGCGCTCGGGGCGTGATCGTGCGGGTCGCGTGCGTGTGGGTCCCGGAGTTCCCGGTGCAGGCGCTGCGGCGCAGCGCCCCCGACCTCGCCGAGGCGCCGCTCGTCATCGCCGCCGGTCCTTCGCCGCGGGACGTACTCGTGGCGGTCGCCGCGGAGGCCGCCGCACTCGGCGTCCGTCCCGGCATGACCGCCGCGCAGGCGCGCCAGGTGGCGCCGGCGGTAATGGTGCGGGTGACGCCCGCGGCGGCCGCTGAGGCGGCGGACGAGGCGCTCGCCGACGTTGCGGGCGGCTTCTCGCCGCGTCTCGAGCGCCATCTCCCCGGCGAGGTCGTGCTCGACGTCGGCGGCCTTGTCCCGCGCTTCGGCAGCGAGCGGCGGATCGCGCACGAGCTGCTGCGCGCCTGCCGGCGCGTCGGGCTGGAGGCGCGCGCCGGCGTCGCGTCCAGCGTCGGCGTGGCCAGAGTTGCCGCGCGCTGCGCTGGGTCCTTGCCGGGGGCGGATTGCGCGAGCGGGAATTCACTTCCCGCGAGCGCGGGGGGCACGGGGGGGCACGAGGCGGCGGAGGTTGTGCGGGGGGCCGCCGGCCCCCCCGCAACAGGTGGATCGGGGCTTGCCCCCGCCCGCCGCGGCGATGCGGTCGTGGTCCGGGGCGGCGACGAGCGCGCGTTCATGGCGCCGTTACCGCTCGCGTTGCTCGAGCCTCCGCCGGAGGCCGCCGTGATGCTGGCGCGCTGGGGGCTCGCCACCGCGGGCGAGCTGGCGCGCCTCGCGCGGCGCGAGGTCGGGCTGCGGCTCGGCCCCGCCGGGTTGACGCTCCACCGTCTCGCCTGCGGGGAGGAGGCAGGCGCGTTCGTCCCCGACCCGATCTGCGAGCTGTTGCGCGAGGGGGTCGAGCTCGACGATCCGCTCGGGGCGCTGGAGCCTTTCCTGTTCGTGACCAGCGGTATCCTCGCCCGCCTGGCGCAGCGCCTGGAGCTGCGCGGCGAGGGGTTCGCCGGGGTCCTGCTCGAGCTGCGCCTGGAGGGCGCCGGGCGCCGCGAGGTCCCCCTCGCGCTCGTGGCGCCGACGCGCGACGTGCCTGCGGTGCTGGCGCTCGCACGGCTGCAGCTCGAGGCCCACCCGCCGGGGGCGCCGGTGGAGGGGATGACGGCGCTGGTCACCCCCGGCCGCGTGCGGCTCGCCCAGGGGTCGCTGTTCGGCGCCCCGATGCCGGCGCCGGGGAAGCTCTCCACGACCCTGGCGCGCCTCGCGGCGCTGGTGGGGCCGGAGCGGGTCGGCGCCCCTGCGGTCCCCGACACCCACCGCCCCGGCGCGTTCGGCGTGCGGCCTTTTGCTCTCTCGGCAGACCGTGGACCGTGGTCCGTGGTCAGTGGTCCGCAAGACGGAGCCTCTGGTAGGCAGGGGAAACGGTCCACGGACCACGGACCCCTGACCACGGCTTCACCAGTACTGCGGGCGTTCCGGCCGCCGCGCGAGGCGCGGGTGGACGCCGTCGACGGGAGGCCGGTGGTGGTGTGGGTCGAGGCGATCGGCGGCATCGTGGTCTCCTGGGCCGGCCCCTACCGGTTCGCCGGCGACTGGTGGGGCGGCGAACGGTTCGCGCGCGACGACTTCGACATCGCCACCACCGACGGCTCGCTGCTGCGCGTCCACTTCGACCGCCTTGCCCGGCGCTGGTTCGCGGACGGCGTGTATGACTGATCGTGACGGATCGGGCGGGGGCAAGCCCCGCCCCTACATACATCGGACCACGGTGGTGACCCCCGCAGCGGCCGCACCGCCGACGGCCAATGTAGGGACGGCCCTTGCGACCGCCCGGCGGCGGGGCAAGCCACGGACCACGGACCACGGACCACGGTATTGCGAGCTGCACGCGCACACGGCGTTCTCGTTCCTCGAAGGAGCGTGCGAGCCGGAGGCGGTGGCGGAACGGGCGGCGGCGCTCGGGCTCGGCACGGTCGCGGTGACCGACCGCGGCGGGGTGTATGGGATCCCGCGCTTCCACAAGGCCGCGCAGGCGGCAGGCGTCGCGGCGATCGTGGGCGCCGAGGCGGTGCTCGCGGACGGCGCCCGCCTGCCGCTGCTCGTCCAGAGCGCCCGCGGCTGGTCGAACCTCTGCCGGCTGCTCACCGATGGGGCGCTGGGAAGACCGTGGACCGTGGACTGGGGACCGGATCAGTGCGGTGACGGGCGGGGGCAAGCCCCGCCCCTACATCGACCAGACCACGATGGTGATCCCCGCAGCGGCCGCCCCGCCGACGGCCAATGTAGGGGCAGCCCTTGCGGCCGCCAGCGGGCGGTTGGGAAAACGAGTCAGGATCCCGAGCCCCGAGTTCCGGCCAAGGGGGAGGGCCGAGTGAGCTGGGAGCTGATCGAGGAGCACGCGGCCGGCCTCGTCGCGCTCACCGGCGGGGCGAGCGGGCCGTTGATGCGGGTGCTGGAGCAGGGGGGCGAGGAGGCGGCCGGCGAGGTGCTGCGCCGCCTCGCCGGGATCTTCGGCCCGGAGCGCGTGGCGGTGGAGGTGCAGCGTCACCAGCACCGCGGCGAGGAGGCGCGCAACGCCGCCCTCGTGCGCCTGGCGCGCGCGGCCGGCGTGCGCGTGGTGGCGACCCAGGATGCCCTGGTCGCGAAGTCCGAGGACGGCCCGCTCGCCGACGTGCTCGCGTGCATCCGCGAGCACCGCACCCTCGACGACGCGGGCCGGCTGCTCGAGCCCAACCGCGCCCGCCGGCTGCGCTCGCCGGCCGAGATGGCGCGCCTGTTCGCCGACCTGCCCGAAGCGGTCGCGAACACTGCCCGCATCGCCGAGACGTGCCCGTTCCGGCTGCACCAACTCCCGTACCGCTTCCCCTCGGCGCGGTTGGAAGCCGGACGCGACGAGGCCGAGGAGTTGCGCGCCCGCGTGGCGGAGGGCGCCCGCGAGCGCTACCGCGAGATCACGCCCAAGGTGCGCGCGCAGCTCGACCGCGAGCTCGCGCTCATCGCGAAGCTCGGCCTCGCCGGCTACTTCCTCGTGGTCCACGACATCGTGCGCTTCTGCCGCGCCCGGGGAATCCTCGCCCAGGGGCGCGGCTCGGCGGCCAACTCAGCGGTGTGCTACGCGCTCTCGATCACCGCGGTGGACCCGGTCGCGATGGAGCTGCTGTTCGAGCGCTTCCTCTCCGAGGAGCGCGGCGAGTGGCCGGACATCGACATCGACCTCCCCTCCGGCGACCTGCGCGAAGAGGTGATCCAGCACGTCTACCGGACGTACGGCGCGCGCGGCGCCGCGATGACCGCCAACGTGATCTCCTACAAGCGGCGCAGCGCGATCCGCGAGGTCGGCAAGGTGCTGGGGTTCTCCGCGGAGCACCTCGGGCGCCTGGCGGCGCTGTCCGGGAGCTGGGAGTTCGCCTCGCACGTGCGCGAGGAGCTGCCGGAGCACCTCAAGACCGCGGGCCTCGCCCCCGAGGAGCGCCGCTCGCAGCTGCTCGTCGAGTTGGTGGTGCGCATCATGCACCTGCCGCGGCACCTCGGGCAGCACTCCGGCGGCATGGTGCTCGCCGCCGGGCGCCTCGACGACGTGGTGCCGCTCGAGCCCGCCGCGATGCCGGGGCGCGTCGTCATCCAGTGGGACAAGGACGACTGCGGCGACCTCGGCATCATCAAGGTGGACCTGCTCGGCCTCGGCATGCTGCAGGTGCTGCAGGACGTCGTGCCGCTCGTCCGCGCGCACGAAGGGGTCGAGGTGGACTACGCCCACCTGCCGCCCGACGACCCGAAGGTCTACGACATGCTGGCCAAGGCGGACACCGTCGGTGTCTTCCAAATCGAGAGCCGGGCGCAGATTGCGACGCTGCCGGATGATCGCCACCTCGACGACCAGGTCGTAGAAGCGCGAGGGGCGCATGCGCGGCAGCGTCGCCATCTGCGCCCGGCTCTCGATTTG
>PKYI01000009.1 GCA_003133645.1 Acidobacteriota bacterium
ACCGACGCCGAGCGCATGGAAGCCGTGTACGAGAACGCCAAGGTCCTGCTGTTCGAGAAGAAGATCTCCTCGATGAAGGACCTCCTGCCGATCCTGGAGCAGGTGGCCAAGCAGGGCAAGCCGTTCCTGATCGTGGCCGAGGACGTCGACGGCGAGGCCCTGGCGACCCTGGTCGTCAACAAGCTGCGCGGGACGCTGCAGGTGATCGCGGTGAAGGCCCCTGGCTTCGGCGACCGCCGCAAGGCCATGCTCGAGGACATCGCGATCCTGACCGGCGGCAAGCTGATCTCCGACGACCTCGGCATCAAGCTCGAGAACGTCAAGTGGGAAGACCTCGGCACCGCGAAGAAGGTGACCGTGGACAAGGACGACACCACGATCGTGGTGGACGACGAGGACCCCAAGAAGCGCGAAGCGATCGCGGGCCGCGTGAAGCAGATCCGCAAGCAGGTCGAGGACACCACCTCGGACTACGACCGCGAGAAGCTGCAGGAGCGCCTGGCCAAGCTCGTCGGCGGCGTGGCGCAGATCAAGATCGGCGCGGCGACCGAGACCGAGATGAAGGAGAAGAAGGCCCGCGTCGAGGACGCGCTGCACGCGACCAAGGCGGCCGTGGAAGAGGGGATCGTCCCCGGCGGCGGCGTGGCGCTGCTCCGCGCCCAGGAAGAGGTCGAGAAGCTACTGAAGGAGCACAAGGGCGACGTGCGCACCGGCATCCAGATTGTAGTGCGGGCGCTCGAGGAGCCGACGCGGCAGATCATCCACAACGCCGGCCTCGACGAGGCGGCGGTGATCGTGCGCGACATCCGCAAGAAGGGCGGCGCCATCGGTTTCAACGCCCAGACGATGGTGATGGAGGACCTGGTCGTGGCCGGCGTCATCGACCCCGCCAAGGTCACCAAGAACGCCCTCGTGAACGCGGCGTCGATCGCGGGACTGATGCTCACCACCGAGGCGCTTGTGGCCGATGTCCCTGAGGAGAAGAAGGACGCCATGGGCGGTGGCATGCCTGGCGGCGGCATGGGGGACATGTACTGACCTGATCGCGCTCGCGCGATCGGGTCATCCTGACCCTGAGCGTAGCGAAGGGGAAGGATCCCGCGGCGTTGCGTGCGCGGTTCACAACTTGAAGCTGCAAGGGCGGGGAGCGATCCCCGCCCTTTCCTTTTGGGAACGGGGCACCGGGCACGACGCGCACCGATGCCACTCTTCGCTCAAACGTAGCCTCTTCGTTGTCGTCGCGAGGGGGCCGTGGCGAACCCGCGGCTTCACGGGGCTGCTTCGCCCCACCGCCGGTGGGGCGAAGCAGTGACGGCATTCTCCTATGACGGGCGGTGGACTGGTATGAATGTCCGTGGGCGCGGGCACGACGAGGCCGCGCCTAGAAGATCAGGTGCAAGCCGAGGAACGGCAGGACCAGGATGCCGCCGAAGACGGCCAGCCCGACGAGGAAGAGCGCCTGGCCGATAATTGCGAGGACGGCGTCCTCCTCGATCAGCCCGACGGCAGTCGTCGCGATCGTGAGCGCCGGAAGCGTGTTGGTGAACACGATGGGCAGCGGCAGTGCGAGTTCGGCGCCGGAGACCGCGATGACGATCCCGGCGATCGAGTGCGCCCAGCGGTGGCGGTGGAACCAGAGTCCGCGCGGCTTGATGAAGCGCTCGACCTTCCTGATGAGCCGTTGACCGCCGCCGCCGATGCGGATCACGAGGGCCGAGCGCAGCTCGTGGTCGAGCCAACGCTTCGGCAGCCAGAGCGGCCGCCCGAGCGCCATCGCGACGCCGAGCAGAACGATCGCGATCCCGAACGGCGTGGACAGCCCCGGCAGTGGGATCGGTTGCAGGAACGGCAGGATGACGATGAACGCGAGCAGCGCGTTCCCCCGTCCGCTGAGGTGCTCGACCAGCACCCGCACCGGGACGGTCTCGCCGCTGGCGAGGCGCAGCACCTCGTCCAGCTCCTCCGACAGCCGGCAGCATTGCCCTGCCGACGGTAAAGCGCCCCGCTGCTCGGGCGCCGGGATCGGCGCGTCCTGCGTTTGCACACCGGTCACTATAGAAGACCCTTGGCTGGGTCCCCAAGAAGACTTCGCCTGGAGGGAGCGGCGCGTCCAGGCGTGACTGGACTCGAAGCGCTCCATGCGGTCAGCGAGGACGTTGACGGTGGACTCCAGCGCGCGGACACGATGTTCGAGGTCAGCAGAGGAATTCCCGAACCAAGGCCTGCGCTTGCGACAGGGAGTCCGCCCAGCCGACCAGGGGATGGCCCCCCGTCCACGTCTGGTAGAACTGGCGCACCTTGCCGTCGCGGTTGTCGAGGCAGACGTTCGGGATCCCCAGCAGCAGTGCAAGGATGTGCCCATGCAGACGGTCCGTCACCAGGACCCGGCCCGCAGAAACGAACCGGCACGCGATCTCCATCCGGAGGCCCGCCAGGGTTTCGAATGACTGCGTGACCCATGCCTCGCGGCGGTGCAACAGCCCCGCCGGCATCCGCCGGAGCCGCCACGAGAGCCAGTATGACCGTGCGTACGCGGCCCAGGGGACGCCCTGGCGGCCGAATCCGGGCCTGGTCCAGTCGCGCACGACACCGGGGTCCTCGGAAGCAAGCGCGCGCCGCAGGGCGCTCGCGCTCGCCTCGATGTCTCTGCGGAGCAGCCAGAGCACGTCGGTCACCGCCGCCCGCCGCCGCGTGCGGAGGTCCGGCAAGCCGAACGCCATGTCGGGCGCGAGGTGCACCGGAACCGCGAACCGTGCCCGCACGAGGTCGAGGCTGCGGCGGTCCCTCACCAACATGACGAACCGCCCGCTCCTCTCGCACCGGCGACGCATGGCGTCGAGGTTCGCCTCGGAACGGAACCAGACGCTCTGGGGAAGCTGGACGACGAGCCGGTCGGGGAAATCGTCGAGGATGCGCACCCGCAGCCCCTGCTCGTTGGGGTAGACGTCGCCGAAGTTTCCTCCGCCGCTGAGCAGGATCGGGCCCTCCGGCAGGGCGCGCCGCAGCGCGTCGGGCCGGTAGGTGCGGAAGTCGCACACGTAGGGGACGCCGACGCCAAGGCGGGCGAGCACCGCGCGCTGACCCGCCCACACGGCCGTATCACCGAGGTTCCAGTGGTTGGGGAAGGTCGCAAGCGCAACCTCGGGGTGGCCGGCCAGTATGGCGGCGATCACGGAGTCGAGCATCTCGCGCAAGCGACCAGGCAGCGCGCCGGGCGCGGGTGGGGTTGGTGAGGCGCCTTCGACCATTTGGTTGAGTTTACCGGACGGGGCACCGGAGCGGCTACGACCGGCCATGGCTGATCCTGATGGCCGGGTTCGGCGCCAATCGGCCGTGATCCGCGCCCGGGCTGGCGCCGGGCGTTGTCGCGCGCCGCGCGCGTCCGCTATTCTGGTCCGCAAGCCATCAGCGCTGGTGACATCGCGGCGGAGCGCCGGGGAGAACAGATGGGCAACGAGATGCACGTGGACTTCTTGCAGCCCGAGGCTCTCGGGGATTGGGTGAGGATCCACGGGCGGATCCATGGCCATCCGCGGCTGCTCCGGCGGAACGGGCCACTCTTCTTCGACGTGCCTCCGCAGACGTTCGATTGGCTCGCCATCCGGGGCCGCAGCGACGACATCCACGACGCTTTTCTCCGCGCGACGGTCTGGTCGGCGATGGAGGTCGGCGGCGGGCTCACCATCCACGGCCGCGTCTCGACGAGCCTGCTCGCCAATCTGGAGCGCTACCAGGACATCGCCTGCCGGTGGTGGCCCAAGTACCGTCCGGTCCGGCTGCGGGCAGACGAGGAGGTGAGCGACGAGGCCGCGGCGACCGCGGTCGCGGGCGGCGATACCCGCCGGGGCTCGGTTGTGCTGGCCTTTTCGGGTGGGCTGGACAGCGCGGAGTCGCTGCTGGCGCACACGCACGGCCGGCGCGGGCGTAACACGCTCGCCATCGCGGCCTGTCTGTTCGTCCACGGCTTCGACGTTCCGCTGCACGATGCCGCGTTCCAGGGAGCGTACCGGCGGGCCAAGGCGATCACGGATCACTGCTCGACCGAGCTGCTGGCCGTCCGCTCGAACCTGAAGTATCTCCTGCCGCTGTGGGAAACGACGTTCTCCGCAGGGATCGCTGCAACGCTCTCGTTGTTCGAGCGGCGCTTCGACACCGCCCTGCTGACCGCGTCGAGCGCCTACGAGAACATGCACTGGATCCCCTCCGCGGACGGTTCGACGCCGTGGTCGGACCATCTGTTCTCGTCGGCCACATTCCGCGTCGTCTCCGACCTCGCCGTCACCCGAGTGGAGAAGACCTCGAGCCTGGCCGGCGAGGGCGTCGTGTGGAGAAACCTGCGGGTCTGCTGGCAGGGGGACGATCTCTCCACGAACTGCGGCCGGTGCGAGAAGTGCATCCGGCAGATGCTCTGCATGCGGGCGTGCGGCATGGAGGACTTCTCGGCGTTTCAGACGCTCCTGTCGCCTTCCGCCGTCCTGGCAGTGAGGCTTCCGATGGCTGTGGTGGTGGAGGAATGGCAGCACTGCTACGAGCACGCGCTGAAGCGGGGACTTGCCGGGGACGACGTTTTTGTCGCGATGAAGCAGGTGTTGGAACGGGAATCGACCGATGTCGCGGGGGCCTCCAGCCGCGGGGTCCGAGAGCTTGCGCAGCGCTGGCGGCGGCGGATGCGTCGCCTCATGTCAGGGCGGGCGACCCGTGGCTGATCCCCGGCTCGCGTTGGCCGGGTGGGTGGGACCGGGCGAAGATAGGAGGAAGGGGCGTGCAGCGTCCACGGAGTTGAGCCTGCTTTCGGCGGAGGGGTTCCGGGTGGGCGTGTACACGGGCCTCGGCGATCGACCCGGCCGGGATCTCACGGACGCACGTGGGCCGGGATGCTTTGCGGGCGCTGAGCAGGGGAGAGAGCCGTGGCCAACGTTGCGGTGATCGTCGACCCCGATCCACGGCGGCGGGATCGCTTCGTCGCCGCCGTCGCGCCTCGGCTGCACCTGGTGTCCGGCCTGGTGCCCGGCTCCTGTGCCGCCGGGGCGTTCCACGCCGTCTGGGCCGCCGCACCACGGGCCCCAGTCCAGGCCGTTTCGGACTCCCAGGGCGCGGCGGTCATTTGGGGAGAAGCCATTGCCCCAGCCTCGTCTGAGCGCATGACGCCGCCGCAGCTGCGGGAGCAGTGGCGCCCCGAGAGCGATCCCGACAGCTGGCTGACATGGGATGCCTATTTCGCCGCGGTGGTCTTCGACCCGGTGCACGGGGTCGTCTCCGGCGCCGACCTGCTCGGCTTTTTCCCCCTCTATTACTGGTCGAACGGCGAGGTCCTCATGCTGGCGTCCAGTCCCGAGCCGTTCGCATGCCATCCTTCGTTCCGCGCCGCGCTCGATCCGGCCGGCCTGGTCGGCATCATGCTCACGAACGGCTTATTTCGCGGCCGGGCGCTGTGGAAGGATGTCCACAGGCTGCCGCCGGCGCACTTCCTCCGCTGGAGGCCTGGGAGCGCACCGGCCGAGCTGGCGGATGGCAGCCTGATGGGCGAGATCGAGGCCCGCGACTCATCACGGCGTTCACCGACTGAGCAGCTCGAGGCCATGGACGCCGCGTTCGAGCGGGCTGTTCGACGGCATCTCCCGCCGGATGACCCCTGCGGTCTTTTCCTGTCCGGCGGGTTGGATTCCCGGCTGATCGCGGGCTATCTCGATCGGCAGGGAACCAAGCCAACGGCGCTGACGCTGGGGAGTCAGGACGAGATCGAGATGAGGTGTGCACGGCGAGTCGCGCGGACGCTGGGCATTGAGCACCGCACGGCCACGGTCCCGTACGGTCTTTACCCGGTCTTCGCCCAGACCTTGACCAGCCGATGGGAGCACCTCGCCAACGGTGGGAGCGTGGTCTTCGGCTGGGGAACCCGGGCCTTCTTGGACTCGTTTCCGCCCCGGATTGCGACGGGGATTCCCCTCGATTGGGCTGCGGGAGGCGTCAGCACCTTTGGACTTGCCCCCGAGCAACTTTCCTTTGACCGCTGCTTCCCCCTGAAGATCAACGACTCGGGGTTCTCCCCGCCGCTGCTCGCCCGGCTCCTCCGTCGCGGGGTGTTCGGCGATCTGGTCGAGCACATCCTCGAGGAGATGCGCGCCGACTACGAGCGCTTGGGGAATGACCCGTTACGCCGCCTCTGGCACTTCGTCCTCCAACACCGGGTGCGGTTCAACGCCGGCGGAGCGGCATGGCACCTGTGCTTTGGCTCGTGGCCGGTGGTGATCCCTCTCGACCGCGATTGGTTCACCACAATGGCAGGCATACCCCCGGGCGTGTTGGCGGATCGGAAAGCCGAACAGAAACTGCTGTGCACCAGGTTTCCAGCCCTGGCACGCCTGCCTCTCGACCGTAACGGCTATCTCACGACCCCTTTGACGGCGGGTCGACTGCGCCGTTTTGTCGACAAGTTCCCGTCGTACGTTCAGACCCGCTGGCTGGCCCCCAGGCGCAATTCCGAGAGCGAGCGACGCTACTACTACCGCATCTACAACCTCAACAACCCGGGATGGGACGCGGTCCGCCGGGTGGCGGAACCGTGCCGTGAGAGGCTCAAAGCGCTGTTCGTCCCCGAGGTGCTCGATGAAATCCTTCCGCGCGCCGAGGAACCCGTTCGGTATCGAGGCGACCTCATCGCCGAAGGCCAGAAGCTCAAGCAGTTGCTGATCCTGGGGCTGTGGGCGAAGGAGCATCTGTAGCCGCGGGATGGTTGCGGTGAGGCAGTGTTGGGGCGGGAACCGAGGGGGACTGGGCGATCTGCAGGTCCGAGGTGCGGCGGAGAAAGATCTCATCCCAAAGCTGCACACCCAAGACCGCCATGAGGACGGCGCCGAGCTTGCGGCGTCCATCGCGCTGCTCGCGGAGCAGTTGGTGGACGACGGCGGCCTCAAAGTACCCCTTCTCGCGAAGCGTGCGTTCGGAGAACATCTCCTCCGCGAACGAGGGGAGCGGACCTGCCATCCAGGCCTCGAACGGAACGCCCATGCCCGCCTTGGGCCGAAGGCGGATCTCCTCGGGAATCACGCCGCGGAGTGCTTGCCGCAGGATGAACTTCTCCACTGGACCACGGGTTTGGATGCGGGCAGGGATGCGCCCGGCAAGCTCCACCAGCTCGTGGTCGAGGAACGGCACTCGAGCCTCCAGGCCATAGGCCATTGAACACCGGTCCAGTGAGTGGTTGATGAGGTCGGGCAGCCGGAGATCGAGATCGCACTGGCGCAGCTGGTCGAACCAGTGCTTTGACCGCACCCCCTCGGGCGGGCCAATCCTTTCCCCGATCTCCGGCGCGCCGGCCAGGCGGCTCCGGAGGTCGGGGGAGAACAGACGGTGCCGTTCCTCGGCGTGCATCGGGCCGACCAGCCGGGCGTAGCGCTCGGCCGTCAGGGTTCGTGGCGCGAGGAGCAACCTCGAGACCATCGGCCGGCCGGCGGGCACGAGGGGGGCGAGGAGCGTACGGCGTACCGCAAGCGGGAGGAGCGCCATGTGGCGCGAGATCCGCTCCATGTGGAAGTGGGCATACCCCCCGAAGATCTCGTCGGAACCCTCGCCGGTGAGCACGACCTTGACCTCGCGCGCCGCCGCCTCGGCGAGCAGCATCCGCGGGATCTCGACGCACCATGCCGTCGGCTCCTCCATGTGCCAGACGGCCCTGGGGAGCAGGGCGAGAGAGTCCGCGCTGCACCACGCGCGCTGATTCGGGGTCTCGTATCCCGCATAGGTGTCCAGAGTGGGGAACCGCCGCGTCTCGTCGATGTTTGGATCCTCGAAGGCGAGGGTGATGGTCGGCAGAGCCCGGCCGAGGTGCCGCATTGCGAGACTGGCGACGGCGCTCGAGTCCACGCCCGGGCTGAGCCACGCGCCCACTGGCACGTCGCTGCGCAGGTGAATGCGGACCGTCTCCTCGAGCTTGGCGCGCAGCGCCTCGGCCCACTCGCCTGTCCTCAAGCCGGAGCGGCCATCGTCCTCGGGCATGGCCCAGTACCTGCTGAGCGAGAGCCTGCCGCCCTGGTAGAGTGCGACGTGGGCGGGAGGGAGCTTCTTGATGTTCGAGAACAGCGTGCGCGGCCCGGCCACGAACGCGAACCTGAACAGATCGTCGATCGCCCTGGGGTCGGCCCCGCCGCCCTCGACGCCGGCGGCGAGGATCGCTTTTGCCTCGGAGGCGAACCACAGGCCCTCGGGCCGCGCTGCATAGACCAGCGGTTTGATCCCAAAGCGGTCCCTCGCCAGCATGAGCCGGCGGCGGCGCGCGTCCCACAGCGCGAGCGAGAACATCCCGCGCAGCCTCGTCAGGCACTCCACGCCGGTGTCCTCGTAGAGGTGAACGATCACCTCGACATCCGAGCGCGAGCGGAAGCGGTGCCCGGCGCCCAACAGCTCCGAGCGGAGCTCCGGGGCGTTGTAGATCTCCCCGTTGCACACCAGCGTGATCGCGCCGTCCTCGTTTGCGAGCGGCTGGTCCCCGGTCTCGAGGTCGATGATGGAGAGGCGCCTGATCCCGAGTGCCGCGCCGGCGAGGCGAGCGCTGCCGCGCCCGTCAGGCCCCCGGTGGACGATGGACGCCATCATCCGCTCGATAGTTGCCTGGTCCGCCCATCGCCGCGGATCAAGGAACGCAACACCGCAGATCCCGCACATCGTTGCTCAGCCCCCGATTTGGTGTCCTGCCGCCGTCAATGTACCGCGCCCCGAGCGCCGTCGCCTCACTTCGACGGCGGCACGATGAGGCCGGCCACGTAGCCCCAGCGGTAAGCCAGGTCCCAGAGGGTTGTCCTCCGCCAGCGTCCCGGCCATGCGGCGAGAACCGATGCCACGACCGCCGCGAGGACAGGCCGCGCGATGAGCGTGAAGGCAAGCCGTGGATGGCGTCTGGAGACGTACCGCGCCGTTGCGCCGGCGTTGCGGGCGCGGCGACGAAACGCCCCCGGTCCTTCGATCTGGTGGTGATGCCATACGCGCGCCGCTGCGACGTAGCGGAGCGGGCGCCGGCGTCGGTGCTGGCGGTAGGCCCATTCCCCATCCTCGAGAGCCGGGAACGGGAGCAGCGGATCGAACGGCTCGTCGAGCAGCCACTCCCGGGGAACGGCCAGGTTCGCCCCCCAACAGGCGTCCCACGGGATCAACCCGTCGGGCTCCAGGCGGGCGAAGTTGAACTGGTGCCCGGCCGGGGCGAGCCAGGCCATGTACGGGGTGACCTCGTGTTCCGGGTCCCAGTCGATCCTGCCGACGGCGATGCAGGGGCCGAAACGCTTTTGCGCGGTGGCGTGGGCAAGAAGGCACGAGGTATCTGGGCGGGTGTCATCGTTGAGAAACAGGAGGAGGTCCCCGGCCGCCGACCTGGCGCCGAGGTTCTTGGCGGGGCCGATCCCGGCGCGGGGCTGCGACAGCACCAGGGTCGGGAACGGGTAGGGGCGCGAGGCAACCTCTGCCGAGGCCGGATCCCAACCGTCGAGCACGATGATTACCTCAAATGGCGGTGTCTCCGGGACGAGTCCGGTATATGCGGCCAGGGATGCCGCGAGGTGATCCGAACGGCCGACGGTGGCGATTACGACGCTGATGCTCACCGGCGCCGTCCCGTCCCTGGCCACGATTGGAGTGCCCACGATGAGCAGCTTACGTCTCCGGAGGCGAAAACCAAACCTCGGGCAGAGCGCGTCTCGGACCCGCGGCCGCCCTACGCGATGTACTTGCCGCGCGGGGTGTAGGTGGTGTGCAGGAGCTGGTGCGCGGTGTGGCCGTTCGGACCGTCGGTCAAAAATTCGTTGTAGAGCCGGATGACGGCCGGGTTCTCGTGCGACTTGCGGACCTCGTAGGCGGCGTCCTCCGCGTAGATGGCGCGGGCGCGGGCGGCGCGGATCTCGGGACTGGTCGGGATCGGCATCCCGCCGCCGCCCAGACATCCGCCCGGGCAGGCCATGAACTCNNCGGCCTTGATGTCCTCCATGACCCGCTTGGCGTTGGCGGTGCCGTGGCAGACCGCGACCTTGAGGGTCGCGCCCGCGAGCCACTCCCAGCTGTCGAACGGCAGCTGGGCGTTCATCCTGAGAATGTCGGGGACGGTCCCGAGCTGCGGGATCCTGATCTCGGCGTACTTGATGCCGTCGAAGCCGCGGACCGGGAGGATGTCGGCGTGGTCGTAGAGGTTCTCGACCTTGAGGCCGGACACCAGCTCGACGACGGTACGCAGCGCCGACTCCATCACGCCGCCGGTAGCGCCGAAGATCACGCCGGAGCCGGTGGCGGTTCCGAACGGCTCGTCGAAGCCGCTCTTCGGCATCTTGGGCAGCTCGATGCCGGCTTCCTTGAACATCTGCGCCAGCTCGCGGGTCACCAGCCCGTAATCCACATCCTTATAGCCCGACGAGGCCATCTCCGGGCGGTTGCACTCGAACTTCTTGGCCGAGCACGGCATCAGCGCCACGGTGACGATGTTGGCCGGGTCGATGTTGTTGAGCTTTGCGTAATAGGTCTTGATCACCGCCCCGAACATCTGCTGCGGGCTCTTGGCGGACGACAGGTGGGGCAGCATCTCCGGGTAGAAATGCTCGATGTACTTCACCCACCCCGGCGAGCAGGAGGTGAACTGCGGCAGGGCGACCGGCTGTTTTTCGACGAGCGCCTGGTAGAGCCGGAGGATGAGCTCCGTCCCTTCCTCGATGATGGTGAGGTCGGCGGTGAAGTTCGTGTCGAACACCCTGTCGAAGCCGATCGCCCGCAGCGCCGAGTTCATTTCGAACGTGAGTGGGGTGCCCGGGGGCAGGCCGAAGCACTCGCCGATGGCGGCGCGCGGCGCGGGCGCGGTCTGGATCACCACGTGCTTGCTGGGATCGTTGATGTCGCGCCAGACGTCGTCGGTGGGGTCGGCGGCCCCCAGGGCCCCGGTCGGGCAGCGGTTGATACACTGGCCGCAGTTGATGCAGATGACCTCGGCGAGCGGCTTGTTCATGAAGGTCGAGACCGTGGTCCTGTCGCCGCGGTGGACGGTCTCCAGAACGCCGACCTCCTGCAGGTCGATGCAGGTGCGCACGCAGCGGCGGCAGAGGATGCACTTGTTCATGTCGCGCAGGACCGAGTACGAGGAGCTGTCGAGTTCGTGCATCGGGGCGGTGGGGTGGCCGAAGCGGAAGAAGTCCACGCCGCACTCGGCGGCGAGGGCTTGCAGCTCGCAGTTGCCGTTGCGGAAGCAGGCGTAGCACTCGCCGTAGTGCTTGGAGAGCAGCAGGTCGAGGATGCGCCGGCGCGACTGCCGCACCTTGCGCGTGTGGGTGTGGATGGCGATCGGCACCGTGATCGGGTAGGCGCAAGAGGCCTGCAGCGTGCGCTGGCCCTCCACCTCGACCACGCAGATCCGGCACACCCCGGCGACGCAGAGGTCCTCGTGGTGGCAGAGCGTCGGGATCTTGACGCCGATCTGCTTGGCGGCCTCGAGGATCGTGGTCCCGATCGGCACCATCACCTCCTGGCCGTCGATCGTGATCTGGACCGCCGCGCCCATCGCCCGCTGGTCGGCCGGCACCTTCACGAGGTGGCCGCGCTGGCTGATCGGCGCGCGGGGGGACTCAACGTGGGTCTTCTCTCGATCCGACATGCTGGACTCCATTCCCTCACCGCATCGGGCCGTGCGTGCGGCCCATGATCTCGCCCCGGAAGTGCTCGACGATCGACAGGAACGCGTTCGGACTCGACTGGCCGAGCCCGCACTTCGACGCCAGCTGCATGACCTCTCCAAGCTTGGTCAGCTCCGCCAGGTAGGCGGCCGAGCACCGGCCATCCTCCAGCATTGCGACGCCCTCCAGGAGCCTGGCGTTGCCCTCCCGGCACGGGGTGCACTGGCCGCACGACTCTTCGACGAAGAACTCCATGAAGTTCTTGGCGACGTGCAGCATGTCGCGTTGCGGGCCGAACACGATGACCGAGCCGCCGGTCGAGATCCCCTCGTAGCAGATCGTGTCGGCGAACGCCGAGGCCGGGACGCAGCGCCCAGAGGCCCCGCCGACCTGCACGGCCTTCGCGTCTTCGCCGCCGACCTCGCGCAGCAACTCGGAAACCGGGAGGCCCATCGGGAACTCGTACACGCCCGGCCGGGCGCAGTCGCCGGAGACCGAGAACAGCTTCGGGCCGGTTGACGTCTCGGTGCCGATCGCGGCGAACCATGGGGCGCCCTTGGCCATGATCGCGGCCACGCAGGCGAACGTCTCGACGTTGTTCACGATCGTCGGACGGCCCAGGTAGCCGCTGTCGACCGGAAACGGCGGCCGGTTGCGCGGCTCGCCGCGGTGCCCCTCGAGCGACTCGATGAGCGCCGTCTCCTCGCCGCACACGTAGGCGCCTGACCCCATGCGGATCTCGATGTCGAAGGCGAACTCCGTCCCCAGGACTCGCTCGCCGAGCTGGCCGGCGGCACGCCGCCTGGCCAGCGCCTCGTCGAGCGGCTCGCGCAGGTAAGCGTACTCGCCGCGCAGGTAGACGATCCCCTGGGCGGCTCCGATCGCGATGCCGCCGATCGTCATGCCCGCGAACACCAGGTCCGGCACCTCGGAAAGGATCACGCGGTCCTTGAACGTCCCGGGCTCGCCCTCGTCGGCGTTGCAGACAACGTACTTGGTGTCGTTATTGGCCGCCGCCGCAAGGCTCCACTTGACGCCGGTGGGGAAGCCGGCGCCGCCGCGTCCTCTGAGCTTGGCGGCGGTGAGCTCGGCGATGATCTCGGCGGGGCTCCTGGCGAGCGCGGACGCGAGCCCGGCATCCGGGTCGATCGTCTTGAAGGTCACGAGGCCTTTGTGATTCGCGCTCATACGCGAGCCTCCTCGTGGTGGCCGTCATGCACGGCCAGCGGTCCGAAGCTCTTGCGGCACAGTTGCAGGATGTCGTGGACCTTTTCGGGAGTTACGGAGGTGAACACCTGATCGTTGACGAGCAGGGCCGGCCCCTGGTCGCACATGCCGGTGCAGCTCGCCCATTCGAGCGAGAACTTGCCGTCCCTCGTGGTCTGCCCGAACGTGATCCCGAGGTCGCTCTCCAGCTGGCTGGCCACGCGGTCCTTGCCGGCCATATCGCACGAGACCGTGCGGCACAGGCGGATCACGAACTTGCCGTGGTACCCCTCGTTGAGAAAGGCGTAGAAGGTCACGACGCTCTAGACCTCCACCGGGTGGATGTCGAGATGATCGGCGACCACCTGCATCGCGAACTCGGAGATCTGGTGGTACTTCGCCTGGATCTCCTGCAGGACCGGGATGAGCGAGGAGCGCCGCGCGCCAAAGCGTGCGACCCAGGCGGCGATGTCCTCCCTGAGACGCTGTCGATCGGTTACCAGCATGGCGTCACCTCGCCCTTGTCGCGAGCAGCTCGTCGACCTCGCGAGCCGGGGTCGCGGGGTCGATCGGCTTCTCCTGGAAATCGTCCACGATCGGTACCTTTGGCATCACCCGCTCCTTTCACCGCCAGCGGCGCTGTGGGGCCGGCGGCCGCGTCCGGCCGTTCGGGGCCGTGGACGCATGGCGAGCACCACATGCGCCATGTGAATACTATCACGATATTATTTCCAAAGGAACGCGTCAGAGCCGGCGGCGGCGCGGCCCGAGGCCGGCGCCAACCGTCCGGCCCATCCGCTCGATGGCGCAGCTCAGGCCGGCGTCGCGATCGGCTGCGGTGTTGGGGGAACGCCCCTTCCCGGGGTAGATCTCGTACAGGGCGCGGTACCTCGCCGGCGTCAGGTTGGGCATGACGACGTTCGCGCCGCGGGCGAGTCCGAGTTCGCGGCCGTTCGCAATGTTGAGGATGGCGAGGGCGGTGGTCGCAGGGATGTTGGCGTCGGGGCACACGAGGCGTGCCAGGGCGACGACCTTGTAGGTCATCAGTTCGGTGTTTGGGACCTGCTCGCCCGCCGGCGCATCCGGGAGTTCGCCGCGCCCGAGGGGAGTGACGGGGTGGGGGATGAAGGGCCCGACGCCGATCATGTCGAGGTCGAGGCCGGCGAACAGTTCGAGGTCGGCCGCGAGGCTGTCGAACGTCTGACCCGGGATGCCGATCATGACGCCGCTGCCGACCTCGTACCCGAGCTCACGAAGGCGCGCGAGGATGGCGATCCGGTCCGACGGCCGCCCCGCGAGCGGCGGGTGGATGCGGCCGTAGAGCACCGCGTCCGAGGTCTCGAAGCGCAGGAGGTAGCGGTCGGCCCCAGCCGCCCGCCATGCCGCCAGGTCCCCTTCCGGGCGCTCGCCCAGGGAGAGCGTGACGGCGAGTGGGGACTCGGTCTTGATCCGCCGAACGCCGCCCGCGAGCCATTCGCGCCCGATGCCGAGGTCCTCCCCGGCCTGGAGCACGACGGTGCCGTACCCGAGCGCCGCCGCCTGGCGGGCGCAGGCCGCGATCTCACCGGCGGTCATCCGGTAGCGGATCAGGTCGCGGTTGGCCGCCGAGATCCCGCAGTAGGCGCAGCTCCGGGCGCATCGGTTCGAGATCTCAACGAGGCCGCGCAGGTGGACCGCGTCGCCGACGTGCTCGCGGCGGGTGGCGTCGGCCCGCGCCCAGAGCTCGTCCAGGGCGGCCGGATCGCTCTCGCGGAGCCAGCGGAGGACCTCGGCGCGGGTCATCGGGCCGCAACGCGACGGTAGGCGTCGAGGGCCGCCGGGAACGGAGCGAGGGCGCGCTCGAAGATCCCGAGGGAGTAGGCGATGGCCAGGCCGTAGTTCGTGATCGGCACCCCCGCCTGGCGGCAGCGCAGGATGCGGGAGAGCATCTCGCGCCGGTTGCCCATGCAGTTGCCGCAGTGCACGACCAGCGCGTACGGGGAGAGATCCTCGGGGAAGTCATGCCCCTGCACCGTGGCGAAGTCGAGCTTGCAGCCCGCGTACTGCGTCAGCCAGCGCGGGATCTTGACGCGGCCGATGTC
>PKYI01000044.1 GCA_003133645.1 Acidobacteriota bacterium
CCGCGCACGATCGAGTCGTCCACCAGGACCACGCGCTTGGCCGCGACCGCGGAGCGCACCGGGTTCAGCTTGACCTTGACGCCGAAGTGTCGGATCGCCTGGCGCGGCTCGATGAACGTGCGCCCGACGTAGTGGTTGCGCACCAGGCCGAGCACGAACGGCAACCCGGACGCGCGCGAGTAGCCGAGCCCCGCCGGGACGCCGGAGTCGGGGACCGCCACGACGATGTCCGCCACGGCCGGGTGCTCCTTGGCGAGGCGCTCGCCCAGCCGCTCGCGCACCGGCCCGACGTCCTCGCCGAACACCGTCGAGTCCGGGCGCGCGAAGTAAACGTGCTCGAACACGCAGTGAGCGAACGGCGCCGGACTTGGCGGCCGCAGCACGCGCGGCTCCTCACCCGACAGCTCCACCACCTCGCCCGGGCCGACCTCACGCACCGTGCGCGCCTCGATCAGGTCGAACGCGCAGGTCTCCGACGCCACGACCCACGCCTCGCCGAGGCGGCCGAGCACCAGGGGCCGGAACCCGTGCGGGTCCCGCGCCGCGAACACCCGGCCGTCCACCAAAACGGCGAGCGACCAGGCGCCGACGGCGGCGTCCACCGCCTCCAGCAACGCGCTCTCGAGCGTTGCGGCCCGCGAGCGCGCGAGCAGGTGCAGGAACACCTCCGAGTCCGAGGTGGACTGGAAGATCGCCCCCTGCCGCTCGAGTTCCCGCCGCAGCCGCAGGGCGTTGACGAGGTTGCCGTTGTGCGCGAGGGCCACCTGCCCGCGATGGGTCTTTGCCACGACCGGCTGCGCGTTGGCCAGGGTGGAGTTCCCGGCGGTGGCGTAGCGCACGTGTCCGAGGGCGACCGGACCCGGCAGCTCGCCCAGCACCGTACGGTCGAAGATGTCCGCCACGTACCCCATCGCCTTCTTGTAGCGCAGCTCCCGCCCGTCGAAGGCGGCGATGCCGGCCGACTCCTGGCCGCGGTGCTGCAGGGCGTACAGGCCGAGGTAGACGAGGTTGGACGCGTCCGGATGCCCGAGCACCGCGCACACGCCGCACTCGTCGTGAAACTTGTCGCCGGCCGTGCTCATACCCCCGAAAGCCATGTCAGGCTTCCCTCCCGCAGCGCCGAAAGCGCCGCGATCGGCTCCTCGATCAGGTTCCTGCCGCCGAGCGTCACCGTCATCTTCACGCCGCCGGCGACGCCGAGCCTGGCGAGGGGAAGTCCTTCGCAGGCCCGCTCCAGCGCCGGCTCGAACGCCGCCGGGGAGGCCAGCAGGAAGGCGCCGCGCCACTCGCCGAATAGCGCGCGCACCGGCGAGACTCCCCGCGGCAGCGTCAGCTTGCACCCGACCGCTCCGCCGCTCATCTCCACGGCGGCGACCGCGAGGCCGCCGTCGGAGAGGTCCTTGGCGGCAGCGAGACCGAGTCGCACCAGATCGCGGACGGCGGCCCCGGCGCGCCGCTCGGCCGCATATTCGACCGGCGGCACCGGCCCCGCCTCCAGGCCGAGCGCGATCTGCAGGAAACGGCTGCCGCCCACCTCGCCCTCGACCGGCCCGAGCAGGTACACGGCGTCGCCGACCAGCCAGCGCGCGCGCGGCTGGTGGCGGACCTCGGGGACCACCCCGACCATCCCGACCGTCGGCGTCGGCAGGATGCCGTTGCCCGAGGTCTCGTTGTAGAACGAGACGTTGCCCGAAACGACCGGCACCTCGAACGCCCGGCACGCCTCGGCGAGGCCGTCCACGGCCGCGACGAACTGGCCCATGACGGCGGGGTTCTCCGGCGAGCCGAAGTTGAGACAGTCGGTGACGCCCACCGGCTCAGCGCCAACGCACGCGAGGTTGCGCACCGCCTCCGCCACTGCCTGCGCCGCGCCGTTGAATGGGTCGAGGGAGCAAGCCAGGGCGTTGCAGTCGGTCGTGGCGGCGAGGCCGATGCTCGTGCCCGGGACGAGCTGCAGTGCCGCGTCGGCGCCGGGGCCCACCACCGTGCTCGCCCCCACCGAGTGGTCGTACTGCTCCCAGATCGGCCTCGAGGTCGCGAACACCGGGCTTCCGAGCAGCGCCCGCAGATCGGCGGCCCAGTCGCGGTCGTGCAGGGGGGGCAGGGTGACCGCGGCGGCGGGAACCGGCGGCGTCCACGGCCGCTCGTAGCGGGGGGCGTCGTCCACGAGCGGCGCCACCGGCAGGCGGAACGCCGGCTGCCCGGCGAAGGTCGCCACCACCTCCGGCTCAGGGATGACGGTCCCGATCTCGACCGCGTCGAGTCCCCACCGCCTGCACGCCTCGAGCACCGGGGCGACGTTGGCGGGCGTCGCGACGAGCAGCATGCGCTCCTGCGACTCCGACAGCATCAGCTCGTACGGGGTCATCCCCTTCTCGCGCGCCGGCACCTGCGAGAGGTCGAGGGTGAGGCCGCAGCCGGCGCGCGCCGCCATCTCGAACGCCGAGGAGGTCAGTCCCGCCGCGCCCATGTCCTGGATGCCGACCACCACGCCGCTGTCCATCAGCTCCAGGCAGCACTCGATCAGCAGCTTCTCGGTGAAGGGGTCGCCGACCTG
>PKYI01000169.1:0-17387 GCA_003133645.1 Acidobacteriota bacterium
TCCGGCGAAATCGGCCTTCGCCCCCTGGGCGGTTTTGGCCACCCACCCCCGCGCCTGGTGGAGGCGCTGCTGGTTACCCTCGGCTTGGCCAGGAGCCTTGACCCACAGCAGGACCTCCGACATGTGGGCGGGGGTGTCGTCCATCCGCCGGTGCCGCGGGTGGCCATCGTGCTCCTGCGCCCGTGGGTCCCGGACGGGCGAGCCGCGCCGGGGTGTCGATGGCTCCGACCGAGCGTCTCGTGCGAGGGAGGAGAACAGCGAGGGGCCCCGGCGGGGATCGCCCTGTCCGGTAGCGGGCGCAGGAGCATGCGGGCTCGGNNCCACCCGCGGGACCGGCAAGCAAAGACGCCGCCACGCAGTGGACGAACCCCCAGCCGCGCCGGCGAGGCGATCAGAGCTTCAGCTTGCGCAGGCGCAACGCGTTGGTGATCACCGAGACCGAGGAGAAGCTCATCGCGGCGGCGGCGAGCATCGGCGAGAGCAGCAGGCCGAACACCGGATAGAGCACGCCGGCGGCGACCGGCACGCCGATCGAGTTGTAGCCGAACGCCCAGAGGAGGTTCTGCCGGATATTTCGCATCGTCGCGCGGGAGAGCGTGCGGGCCCGGGCCAGGCCCATGAGGTTGCCCTTGACCAGCGTGACCCCGGCCGACTCCATGGCGACGTCGGTGCCGGTGCCCATCGCGATGCCGACGTCGGCGGCCGCGAGCGCGGGGGCGTCGTTGATGCCGTCGCCGGCCATCGCGACCTTGCGGCCCTCCCCCTGCAGCCGCTTGACGACCGCGCCCTTGCCCTCCGGCGAGACCTCGGCCTCGACCTCGTCGATGCCAAGCGTCCTGGCGACCGCCTCCGCGGCCGTACGCGAGTCGCCGGTGAGCATGACGATGCGCACGCCGTCGGCGTGCAGGGCGCGGATCGCCTCCGGGGTCGTCGGCTTGATCGGGTCGGCCACCGCCAGCAGGCCGACGATGGCGCCGGCGGAAACGACGAACATCACCGTCTGCCCGTCACCGCGCAAGGCTTCAGCGCGCGCCCCGAGAACGCCGGGAGCGACGCCGAGGGAGGCGAGCAGCTTCTCGTTTCCGAGCGCCGCGGGGCGCCCGTCAACCGTTCCGGTCACGCCCTTTCCCGGCAGCGAGCGGAACTCCTCGGCCGCCGCCGGCGCGATCGTGCGGGCCGCGGCTGCCGCCAGCACCGCGGCGGCGAGCGGGTGCTCGCTGCCGCGCTCGAGCGCTGCCGCGAGCCGGAGGACGTCGCCCTCCTTGGTCCCGTCCGCCGGGACCACGGCGGTCAGGCGCGGCTTCCCCTCCGTGAGCGTGCCGGTCTTGTCCACCACCAGCGTGTCGATCTTCTCGAACGCCTCGAGCGCTTCGGCGTTGCGGATCAGGACGCCGGAGGCCGCGCCGCGGCCGACGCCGACCATGATCGACATCGGCGTCGCGAGGCCGAGCGCGCACGGGCAGGCGATGATCAGCACCGCCACCGCGTTGACGAGCGCGTGCGCGAGACGCGGCTCGGGGCCGAACGCCGCCCACGCGGCGAAGGTGAGCGCCGCGGCCGCGACCACGACCGGCACGAACACCGCCGCGACCCGGTCCGCGAGGCCCTGGATCGGGGCGCGGGAGCGCTGCGCCTCGGAGACCATCGCGACGATGTGCGCGAGCAGGGTGTCGGCGCCGACGCGCTCGGCGCGCATCACGAACGAGCCGGTGCCGTTGACCGTGGCGCCGGTGACCTTGGCCCCCGCCGACTTCTCGACCGGGATCGGCTCGCCGGTCAGCATCGACTCGTCGAGGAGGCCCGACCCCTCCTCGACGATGCCGTCGGTGGGCACCTTCTCGCCGGGGCGCACGCGCAGGCGGTCGCCGGGCTTGATCTCGCCGAGCGGGACGTCACGCTCGCTGCCGTCGGGCAGGACGAGGCGCGCGGTCTTCGGGGCGAGGCCCAGGAGGGCGCGGATCGCGTTGCCGGTGCGCGCGCGGGCGGAAAGCTCGAGCACCTGGCCGAGCAGCACGAGGGCGACGATCACGGCGGCGGCCTCGAAGTAGACGGCGACGTGGCCGTGCATCCGGAACGACGGTGGGAAGATCCCCGGCGCGACGGTCGCCACCACGCTGTAGGCGTACGCCGTGCCGGTCCCGATCGCGATCAGCGTGAACATGTTCAGATGCCAGGTGACGATCGAGCGCCAGCCGCGCGCGAAGAACGGCGCCCCGCCCCAGAGCACCACCGGCGTCGCGAGGGCGAGTTGCAGCCAGACCAGCCACGGCGCCGCGAACGCCTGGCGCAGCGAGGGGAGCATCCCGGCCATCTCGATGATGAGCAGCGGTACGGCCAAGGCGCTGGTTACCCAGAACCGCCGCCGCATGTCCACCAGTTCGGGGTTGGCGGGCTCTTCGGCCGCGACGGTGCGGGATTCGAGGGCCATGCCACAGATCGGACAGTCGCCTGGCGCGGGCCGCACGATCTCGGGGTGCATCGGGCAGACGTACTCGGTGCGCGAGGCGGGGAGCGGCGATGCGGGCTCGAGCGCCATCCCGCACACTGGGCAGGCGCCCGGGGCGCTCTCGTGGACCTCGGGGTCCATCGGGCAGACGTACCCGGTCGCGCTGGCGGCCGGGGCGGGCGCTGCAGGCGTCGGCGCGTGCGCCTTGTGCATCCCGTGCGTGCCGGGCGCCGCGAGGATGGCGATGGGGTCGGCGGCGAAGCGGTCGGCGCAGCGCGGCCCGCAGAAGAAGTACGTGGTCCCCGCGTGCTTGCGGGAGATGACGTTAGGCTTCTCGAACACCTGCATCCCGCACACCGGGTCGAGGCCGAGGAGCGTGCCGGTCGGGGCCGGCCCCATCGCGGGCATCGACGGCATCATCGGCGCCATCGGACGGTGCATCGGCGCGCTCCCGAAGTGGGCGAGGAACTGCGCTGGGTCCGCGTCGAACTTCGTGGCGCAGCCCGCGCAGCAGAAGAAGTACGCGGTGCCGCCGTGCTCGCGGGTGACGGGGTTCGGCTTCTCGAACACCTGCATCCCGCACACCGGGTCGAGGCCAAGAAGCTTCTTTCCGCCCGCGGGCGCGCCGGGTTGGCCTGCCATGTGGTCGTTCATCGTGCCCGTCCCCCCGCTCGCATACTACCCGCTCGGTCGCCGCGGAATTCCTTCTCTGCGGTGCGCCCGCGATCGTGCAGGAGCCTGGGGCGGCATGCTATTGTTTGGCCATCATGGCCTTGCACGTCGTCGACCACCCGCTGCTGCAGGACATCCTGGCCCGCCTGCGCGACCACGCGACCCGCTGCGAGGAGTTCCGCATCCTCTCCCACCGCATCTCCCTCCTGCTGGTCGCCGAGGCCACCCGCGACATCCCGACGGTGGCCGGCACGGTCCAGACCCCGCTCGAGACCACTGCGGCGCAGCGGGTCGCGGCCCGCGTGGTGGCGGTGCCGGTGCTGCGCGCCGGGCTCGGGATGCTGCAGGCGTTCCTCGACCTCGTGCCGTCGGCCGAGGTCGGCTACTTCGGCCTCGAACGCGACGAGACGACCGCTGTGGTCCGTCGCTACTACGAGAAGGTCCCCGCCGACCTCGGTAGCGCGGTCGTATTCCTGCTCGACCCGATGCTCGCCACCGGCGGCTCCGCCGCGATGGCGGTCGAGGGCCTCGAGGGGATGGGCGCGCGCAACGTCCGGCTGGTGTCGATCGTCGCCGCGCCGGAGGGGGTGGAGCGGCTGCAGCGCGGGGCCCCCGGCGTCGAGATCTACACCGCGGCGGTGGACCGGCAGCTCGACGGCCGCAAGTACATCCTCCCCGGGCTGGGCGACTTCGGCGACCGGTTGTACGGTACCTGACGGTGCGCCGCCGATAGCGGACCATCTGCGTTGTCGGGCTGCGGCGGTTCGGATCCTCACATAGCCTCCGGCTATGCTCCGGTCCGACCGCCTTGCCCTCCTAGCAGCTGGCCCACTCTCGGCGGCGCGGCTGCACGCCCCAAGTTGCGAGGCCCTGCCTATCGGTGGGATTCCCGTCTTCGAGGGGAGAGCTCGAGGCCGCGCGGCCTGCGGCCGGCGTGGCCAGCTCGAGCCCCGAGCCCCGGCCTTTCGGAGCACGGTGCCCGGACCCCGGCCTCTTCAGTAATCGCTCGTCATGATGAACAGGGGCTTGGCCTCGAAGCGCTCGTAGATCGGGCGCAGCCGGTCGGTGTTGTAGAACTTGCGCACGTCCACGGCCTTCTTGTGGCTGGTGACGACGTCGATCGGGACGTTGTCGTAACGGCCGTTGCGGACGTTGACGAGGCGGCCGAAGACGCCGTCGAGCACGAGGTCCATCGCGAGGTTGCCGAACGCCATCGGCACGATCGAGTCGAGTGCATCGGGGTTGCCGCAGCGCACGAGGTAGCCGAGACGCTGGTTGATGACGTTGATGCGTCGCCCGTTGTTGTACTTCGGCGAGAGGTCGCGGAGCACGCGCGAGACGCGGTCGCCGATGCCGCCCAGCTTCCTGTGCCCGAAGGCGTCGGTCTCCTGGTCCTCGTAGACCATCTCGTCCATGCCCTGGAACGTCGCCCCTTCCGAGACCAGCACCACGCTGTACTTGGAGGGGTTGGTATGACGGTCGGCGGTGAGCAGCTCGCAGAGGTGCTCGATGTTGAACACGTGCTCGGGGATGACGCACCGGTTGGCCGCCCCCGCCATGGTGGGGAGGAGCGCGGTGAAACCCGCGTAGCGGCCGAACACCTCGATCACCAGGAAGCGCTCGTGGCTCCCGGCCGAGGTGCGCAGGGCGTGGGTCATCTCGATCGTGCGGGTCACGCACGTCGAGAAGCCGATGCAGTAGTCCGTGCCGGGCACGTCGTTGTCCATCGTCTTCGGGATCGCGATGACCCGCACCCCCTCCTTGTGCAGGCGCACCCCGTACGAGAGCGTGTCGTCGCCGCCGATCGGGATGAGGGTGTCGATGCCAAGCCACTCGAGGTTGGCGAGCACGTCGGGGGTGACGTCCACGATGTCGCCGGGGTACTTGTCCTTGAGGTGCGGCGGCAGTTGCGCCCGAGCGACCTTCGACGGGTTGGTGCGCGAGGTGTGCAGGAAGGTGCCGCCCGTGCGGCCGACTTTGTTCACGACCTCCTCGGACAACTCGATCACGTGCTCGTCGTGGGGCGTCGCGTTGTCACGCTCGAGCTCGACGATCCCGGCCCAGCCGTGCCGGATCCCGAGCACCCTGTACCCGTCGCGCACCGCGCGCACGGTGAGGGCGCGGATCGCCGGGTTCAAGCCCGGGACGTCGCCGCCGCCGGTCAGGATCGCGATGGTGCCCTTCGGTTTGGTTGGGCTGCTCATGTCTGGCTCCGTTCGGCAGCGATGGTAGCGCAACGGCCATTACGGGGAATGGTGCCGGCCCGCCGCCGCATTCCGCCGGGTGTGCCCCACATTGACGCCTGGTCCTCTCTGGCTTATGTGGGGCCGGCGCGCCGCGCCGGCGGTCTCTAGGACTGCCAGGACACACGACCGCTGGCCGGAGTCTACCTTCATTCGTAGCGGCCGCCCGCGGGGCGGCCGGCCTTTGCCCTGCAAGCGCGCTTCGCTTGGCCGGTTGCGCCGCCGCGGTCTGGTGCCTATGCTCGGGCGAGCGGAGGTTGCAACGGCCATGGATGCGGTCCTCCTCGCCCGGCTCCAGTTCGCCTTCACCTTGATGTTCCACTATCTGTTCCCACCGGTCACGATCGGACTCGGCGTGCTGCTCGTCGTGATGGAGGGGATGTACCTCAAGACCCGGGACCTCCACTACGAGGCGATGGCGAAGTTCTGGACGAAGGTGTTCGCGGTCACTTTCGCGATGGGCGTGGCGACCGGGATCGTGATGGAGTTCCAGTTCGGAACCAACTGGGCGACCTACTCCCGGTTCGTCGGCGACGTCTTCGGCTCCGCCCTCGCGGCCGAGGGGATCTTCGCGTTCTTCCTGGAATCGGGGTTCCTCGCGGTGCTGGTGTTCGGGTGGGACCGGGTGTCGCCGGGGATGCACTTCTTCGCGACGGTCATGGTCGCGCTCGGCTCGATGTTCTCCGCGGTCTGGATCGTGGTCGCCAACTCCTGGCAGCAAACGCCGGCCGGCTTCCACATCGTCGGGGTTGGCTCGGCGGCCCGCGCCGAGATCACCGACTTCTGGGCGATGGTGTTCAACCCCTCGAGCGTGGAGCGGCTCGTGCACGTGCTGCTCGGCGCCTTCATCGTCGGGGCGTTCGTAGTGCTGAGCGTCTCGGCGTTCTACCTGCTCAAGGGCCGGCACCTGGAGTTCGCGCGCCGCAGCTTCACGATCGCGCTGGTGGTCGCCGCCCTGGCGTCGCTCGCCGAGGTCGTCTCCGGTGACTCGCAGGCGCGCACGCTCGCCACCACCCAACCCGCGAAGCTCGCGGCGTTCGAGGGGCTGTACAGGACCACGCCCGGCGGCACGCGCTTGACCGTAATGGGGTTCCCCGACACGGCCGAGGAACGGGTGCGGGGCGAGATCGCGATCCCGGGGCTGCTCTCCTACCTTGTGTGGGGCGATTGGAACAAGCCGGTGCAGGGCCTCGACCGGGTGCCGCGCGCGGACTGGCCGCCGGTGGCGCTCCCGTTCCAGGCGTACCACGTCATGGTCGGGCTGGGGTTTCTCTTCGTCGCGCTGCTGGCGGTGGCGGTGGTCATGCGCTGGCGCGGGACGCTGTTCGAGGCGCGCTGGATGCTGTGGGCGTTCGTCTTCGCCGTGGCGGGCCCGTTTGCCGCCAACGAGCTCGGCTGGGTCGCCGCGGAGGTCGGGCGCCAGCCGTGGGTGGTGTACGGACTGCTGCGCACCTCGGACGCCACCTCCAGGAGCGTGTCTGCAGGCCAGGTGCTGGCATCGCTAATCATGTTCGGCGTCATCTACACCCTCCTGTTCGCGGTGTACGTGTTCGTGCTGAACGACAAGATCCAGCACGGTCCGGACGAGCCGGCGCCGCCGCCGGCGGCGACGACGGGCAGAGAGCTGCTGGCGGCGGCCGGGGGTCTCGCGGGGCAGGGTGGGGAGTCGCTCACCTCGACCGGTGGCGCGGCCGGCCGCGCCGGCAGGGAGTGACGGCGATGGACCTGCACCTGTTCTGGTTCGCCCTCCTCGGTGTTTTGCTCACCGGCTACGCGATCCTCGACGGCTTCGACCTGGGCGTCGGGATCCTGCATCTGGCGGCGCGCCGCGACGACGAGCGCCGGGTGCTCCTGAACGCCATCGGGCCGCTGTGGGACGGCAACGAGGTGTGGCTCGTGACGTTCGGCGGCGCGCTCTTCGCGGCGTTTCCCCGCGCCTACGCTGCGGTGTTCTCGGCGTTCTACCTGCCGTTCATGCTGCTGCTGTTCGCACTGATCTTCCGGGCGGTCTCGATAGAGTTCAGGAGCAAGCGCGAGGGCGCGGCGTGGCGGCGCTTCTGGGACGGGGCGTTCTTCGCGGCGAGCACCGTCGCGACGTTCCTGATGGGTGTCGCGGTCGGGGACTCGATGCTCGGCATCCCGATCGGCCCCGACGGCGACTACACGGGCGGGGTCGTGGACCTGCTGCGCCCCTACGCGCTCCTGGTCGGGGTGCTGGCGGTGGCGACGTTCGCAATGCACGGCTCGATCTACCTCCATCTCAAGACCGAGGGCGAGCTGCAACGGCGCATCCACGGCTGGATGTGGCGCACGTTCGGCTTCTTCCTGGTGGCGTACATGCTGGTCACGGTCGTGACGTTGGTGACGGTGCCCGCCGCCACGCGCAACTTCACCCGCCTGCCGTGGGCGTGGGTCGTCGTGCTGCTCAACATCCTCGCGGTCGCCAACATCCCGCGCGCGATCTCTAAAGGCAAGCCGCTCGGCGCGTTTGTCTCCTCCTCGTGCACCATTGCAGCGCTCGTCTTCCTGTTCGGCGTAGCGCTCTTTCCCAACCTGCTCGTGTCGAGCAGCGACCCGGCGTGGAGCCTGACGATTGCCAACGCCGCCTCCTCGGAGAAGACCCTGCGCATCATGCGCATGATCGCGTTCCTCGGGATGCCGTTCGTCGCCGCGTACACGGCGGTCGTGTACTGGGTGTTCCGCGGCAAGGTCGAGCTCGGCAAGTTCAGCTACTAGAGTGAGCGCGACGCGCGGGAGCGGCCGGCGTCACTCCGCGGCCGGCAGGAGCGCGACGAGCGCCGCCGCGGCGCGCGCCGGATCGCGCTCGGCGAGGGGAAGGCGGAGCACGCCGGCGGGGGTGAGGACGGCGTCCGGCGCCGCGGCCAGCAGCGCCATGGCAGCGGGGTGCGCGGCCGGGTGGGCGGGGTCGAACGTGAGCTCCCAGGCGAGCGGGCCGCGCTTGACCCTGGTCATCCCGAGCCCCTCGGCGCGCCGACGCACGCGTTGGTGCAGGATGAGGTTGTCGAGCTGGGCGGGGGCCGCGCCGAATCGCTCGCTGAACTCCTGCCTGAGGCTCGCGAGCTCCTCGTCGGTGCGGGCGCCGGCGATCCGGCGGTACACGGCCAGACGCAGCGTCTCCTCGGCGATGTAGCGTTCCGGAAGGCGCAGGTCGAGGCCGAGGCGCAGCTCGACCGAGGTCGGCGGCGCCGACGCGGCCTCGCCGCGCAGTTCCCGCACCGCCTCCTCGAGGAGGTGGCAGTAGGTCTCGAAGCCGACCGCGCGCAGGTGGCCGTGCTGCTCGGCGCCGAGCAGGTTGCCGGCGCCGCGGATCTCGAGGTCGCGCGCGGCGATGCGGAAGCCGGCGCCGAGGTCCGCGAACTCGAGGATCGCGGTCAGGCGCGCGCGCGCTTCCTTGGTGAGCGAGCGCTCCGGCGGCACGAGCAGGTAGGTGAAGGCGAGGCGGTCGGAGCGCCCCACCCGGCCGCGCAGCTGGTAGAGCTGGGCGAGGCCGAAGCGGTCGGCGCGATTGACGATGAGCGTGTTGGCGTTGGGGATGTCGAGGCCGTTCTCGATGATCGCCGTCGCCACCAGGACGTCGGCCTCGCCGCCCAGAAAGGCGTCCATCGCCTTCTCGAGCTCGCGCTCGTCCATCTGGCCGTGCGCCATCACGACCCGCGCCTCGGGCGCGACCTCGCGAACGAGCGCCGCCATCGCCGCGATCGAGGCCACGCGGTTGTGCACGAAGAACACCTGCCCGCCGCGCGCCAACTCGGTCGTGATGGCCTCGTGCACGACCTCGCGGCGGAACGGCAGCACGTGGGTCTGCACCGCGAGGCGGTCGCGGGGCGGGGTCTCGATCACCGAGACGTCGCGCAGGCCGAGCAGCCCGAGGTTGAGGGTGCGCGGGATCGGCGTCGCCGACATCGCGAGCACGTCCACGCTCGCCTTGAGCGCTTTCAGCCGCTCCTTCTGCGCCACGCCGAAGCGCTGCTCCTCGTCCACGATGAGCAAACCGAGGTCGCGGAAGCGCACGTCCTTGGCGAGCAGGCGGTGGGTGCCGATGACGATGTCCACCGTCCCCTCGGCGATGCCCGCGACCACCTTCTTCTGCTCGGGGGCGGCGACGAAGCGCGACAGCCAGCGGATCTCGACCGGAAACCCCGCGAAACGGCGCGCGAACGTGCGGACGTGCTGCTCGGCGAGAATCGTGGTCGGCGCCAGCACCGCCACCTGCTTGCCGTCCATCACCGCCTTGAACGCCGTGCGCATCGCGACCTCGGTCTTGCCGTACCCGACGTCGCCGACGACGAGGCGGTCCATCGGGCGCGGCGACTCCATGTCGCGCTTCGCCTCCGCGATCGCCTGCGACTGATCGGCGGTGGGCTCGTACTCGAACGCCTCCTCGAACTGGCGCTGCCACGGCGAGTCCTTGGAGAACGAGAAGCCGGCCGCGAGCTCGCGGGTGGCCTGCACCTTGAGCAGCTCCTCGGCCATGTCCTTGAGCGCGCGCTTGACCTTCGACTTGGTGCGCGCCCAGCTCGTGCCGCCCAGGCGGTCGAGCTTGGGCGGCGTCCCCTCGGCGCCGGCGTACTTCTCGAGCACGTCGGCGCGCTCGAGCGGGACGAGCAGCTTGCCGCCGCCCGCGTACTCGAGCTCGACGCACTCGTGTTCCTCGGTGTCGAGTGCGAGGGTGCGGAAGCCGGCGAAGCGGCCGATGCCGTGGTCCGTGTGCACGACGAAGTCGCCGACGGCGAGATCGCGCATCTCGGCGAGGACGCGGGCCAGCGACCGGCGCTGGCGCGCGGGGGCGGGCAGGCTGGTGAGGTCGGCACGGCCCCAGACCACGAGCCCCGCCTCGGGGAAGGCAAAGCCGCGCTCGAGGCGCCCGGAGACGACGCCGACGATCGTGTCGAGCGGCCAACCCTGGCGCACTGGCAACTCGGCCTCGGTGAGCAGGTGCGTCAGGCGCTGCGCCTCGCCGTGCGAGGCGGCCACGAGCACCTGCGAACGCCGCTCGGCGATGCCGACGCGCAGCTCCTCGGCGAGCATCTGGGGGCGGGACGCCAGGTTCGGGGTCGGCCTGGTCCCGACCCGCACCCACGGGGTGCCGTCCTCGATCGCGAGCGCCTCGATCCGGTCGGCGCCCGCGAGCGCGTCGAGACAGCGCTCGGCCCCGGCGAGCCACGCCTCGGGCGCGGGTAGGGGGGCGCCGTCGCGGGCGACGGTATCGCGCGCGCGGCCCAGCGCTTGGAACACCCGCTCCAGTTCGGCCCGCACCGCGTCGGCCTCGCACAGCACCAGGCGCGGCGCGAGTTCCCATCCGTGCGTGTGCGCCTGGGTCCAGCCGAGGAAGCCTTCCCAGAGCGCCGGCTCGGTTTCGGCGCGGGCGGCGGCGGCGACCGCGCCGTACCCCTCCTGGTCGAGGCGGGCGGCGAGCGCCTCCCGGGCGTCTTCGTCGGCGGCAAACAGGCGCAGCGGGGGGATTGCGACCTCGGCCAGCGCGGCGCCGGAGCGCTGGGTGGAGGGGTCGAACTCGTGCACCGCCTCGACGGTGTCCACGTCGAGCACGACGCGGACGAACCGCTCGGGTGTGGCGACGTCCACGACCTGGCCGCGCAGCGCGAAATCCCCGGCCTCCTCGACCACCTCGACCCGCCGGTAGCCGCTGCCGGCGAGCAAATGGGCGAACTCGCCGGGGTCCAAGCGCTCGCCCGGAACGATGAGCGGCGAGCGGGCGACGAGCGCGGCGGGCGGTGGGAGCGGGTACGGCAGCACGCGGGCGGGGATCACCACGACGCGGACCGCGCCGGAGGCGAGACCCCCGAGCGCCCTCGCCGCGGCGGCGGTCGCGCCGAGCGGCGGCGTGCGCCCGAGGTACGCCTCCACGGCCTCGGCCGGGAGCACGGCGGCGTCAAGCTCCGGCGCGATCAGGTCGAGGCCGGCGGCGAGCTCCTCGGCGTCGCGCTCGGTCGGGACAACCGCGACCGCGGGAGCCCCGCCGGCCGCGAGCGCCGCGAGCACCAGCGAGCGCGCCGCCGGGCACACCCCCGCCACCGCGTGCGGTGCCCCCCCGGGGGGGAGTTTGGCGCGCACGCGGGCGATCGCAGCGGCAACGACGTCCGGCGCTTCGCTCGCGCTTGCCTCCAGCGGCCCGGTGCGGCAGGCCGGAAAGAGATTGTACGCGCTGGGGTCTCCCCCCGGTCGAATCTCTAGCGCCGCCAGAGCGGGGAGTTCCGGCGCAGGCGCGTGACCTCGCGCACCACCGCGTCGGCGACGGTCTCGATGTCCTCCGGGGTGTTGCCGCGGCCGAGCGAGAAGCGCAGGCTCGCGTTGGCGAGCGCCTTGCTCCGCCCCATCGCCAAGAGCACGTGCGAGGGCTTCGGGTCGGCCGAGGTGCACGCCGACCCCGAGGCCACCGCGGCCTCGCGCACGCCGACGAGCAGCGCTGCCCCGTCGACCCCGGCGAACGAGAGGTTGAGCGTGTTCGGGAGGCGGTGCGCCGCGTCGCCGTTGACGGTGACGGCCTCCAGGCACGAGCGGATCGCGTCCTGCAGCCGGTCGCGCAGCGCCCCCAGGCGCGCTCTCTCGGCCGGCATCATCTCGATGGCGATCTCGAGGGCGCGCGCGAAGCCGACGATCCCGGGAACGTTGAGCGTGCCCGATCGCATCCCCTGCTCGTGGCCGCCGCCGTCGAGGATCGGGACGAGGTGCAGGCGCGGCGTGCGGCGGCGCACGTAGAGCGCGCCGACCCCTTTCGGCCCGTAGAGCTTGTGGGCGGAGAGCGACAGCAGGTCCACGCCGAGCGCATTGACATCGACCGGCACCTTGCCGGCGGCCTGGGTCGCGTCGCAATGCAGCACGACCCCCCGCTCCCGGCAGAGCGCCGCGATCGTGGCGACCTGGTGGAGGGTGCCGGTCTCGTTGTTCGCGAGCATGATGGAGGCCAGGCCGGTCCGCGGGGTGAGCGCCTCGGCGACGCGCTGCGGGTCGAGACGGCCGTCGGAGTCGACCGGCAGGATCGTGACGGCGAACCCCTCGCGGTCGAGCGCGGCACACGGGTCGAGCACGGCCTTGTGCTCGGTGGCACAGGTCACGACGTGCCCGCGGTGGTCGCGCACCGTATGGGCGAAGCCCTTGATCGCGAGGTTGTTCGCCTCGGTGGCGCCGGAGGTGAAGACGATCTCCTCCGGGTGGGCGCCGATGGCGACCGCGATGCGTGCGCGAGCGCTCTCGGCGAGCTTCGCGGCGGCCCAGCCGTAGGGATGGGTGCGCGAGGCGGCGTTGCCGAAGTGGTCGGAGAAGCACGGCAGCATCGCGTCGAGCACGCGGGGGTCCACGGGCGTGGTCGCGTTGTAGTCCATGTAGATCGGCAATTTCACCTCGCGCCTCCCGGGACCGGAGGGGGCGGTCCGGCCAGAGTGTGCCAGAACGCCAGATCGGGGGGGAGCGTGCCGGCGGTGGTTACCACGGTCACGGCGGCCGCCACCGGAACCAACTGGTTGCCGGCGCCCTGAGTCGCCAGCACCACGACGATCTCGATCCCCTCGCCGGTCCCGGTGGACCACTTGAGGGTGAAGTTCCCGAACCTGTCCACCGCAAACGGGGCCGCCAGCCCGGCCGTGCCGCGGGCGCCGTCGCCTCCGAGTTGGCCCAAAGGCTGGTTCGCTGCAAACGTGGCCCGCGGTGGCGGGTAGCCGTAGGCGTGGATGGCATTGGCCTGCGTGCTCGAGAGCCACCGCGGCAGCGGCCCCCACAGCACCTTCGCCGCGACCGGCCGCCACTCTCTGGCGAGCGTGCCGGCGAGCGCGAGGGCGCTCCTGGGTTTCGCCGCCGCAGGGGGGGCGGACCACGCCACCGCCGCTTCGGTGGCGAGCTCGTGGGTCATGCGCACCTCGCCCCCCCGCACCGCGAGTCCCACCCCGATACGGGTGACGTCGGGATCGAGGAGCGCGCGCCGATGTCCGTCGTCGGGTGGGAGCTCGGCGAGCATGGAAGCGACGCTGCCCGCCAGGATCCTGCCGAGCGCGGCCTCGGGGACGGCGGCGGAGCTCGAGTACATCGCCGCGTTCTCCCGGTGAAACCCGTGCCCACCGGCGAGAAGGTAGCGCAGGTACGGCGGCACCCCGCTATGCGAGAAGTGGCCCACCGTTCCCTCCTCGATCTGGATCTCGCAGTGGGCGTTGCCAACCCGCTCAAGGGTGCCGTCGGCGGCGAGGTCGGGCAGGCCGGCCGCGGCACGCGCCTGGTTGACCTGGTCGACCACCGCCGCGCGCTCGGCCGCCAGCGGGCCCGCCGTGAGCGCGAGGGCGGGCACTGCGGGGGAGGGATAGAACTGGGTGCACGCCTGCAGACATGCCAGGGCCAAGGTGCCGGCGGTCAACCTGTTGTGGTAGCCTCCCCGCGAATGGCGATGGTTCACTTCGGGACCTCCGGGTGGCGCGGCATCGTTGGCCAGGACTTCACCTTCCGCAACGTGCGGCTGGTGTTGGACGCGACGCACGAGGTGCTGCACCGGCGCGGCGAGGTGGGCGAGGTCATCGTTGCCTACGATACCCGTTTGCTGTCGGAGAAGTTCGCGCGCGAGGCGGTCGCGGTGTTCACGCACTACGGCGCGACGACCGTGATGTCCGAGCGCGACCTGCCGTCGCCGTGCGTCGCGTACGCTGTGCGTGAGCGCGGCGCCTCCCTGGGCGTGACGTTCACCGCCTCGCACAACCCACCCGAGTACAACGGCGTCAAGCTGTTCACCCGGGCGGGAACGGCCGCGGAGAAAGAGTTCACCGATGCCATCGAGGCCGTGGTTGCCTCCCGGGCGGCGACGTTCGACGACTTCTACGTGCCGCAGCCGTCGCTCGCGAAGACGGCGCCCCTCACCGAAGGCTATCTCGCGAGCCTCGACCGCGACATCGACTGGGAGGCGATCGCCGCCAGTGGCCTGGTGGTCGCGGTGGACCTCCTGTTCGGCACCGCGCGGGAGGTCCTCGACCGGGTGCTGATCGCCCACGGGGTGGACACGCACGTGGTGCACAACACCAAGGACCCGTACTTCGGCGGGTATGCGCCGGAGTGCACGCCGCAAAACCTGGGGGCGCTGCGGGAAAAGGTGCGCGTCTCCGGCGCACAGATCGGGCTCGCCACCGACGGCGATGCCGACCGGTTCGGGGTGATGGACGACAAGTGCCGGTCGATCTCCCCGAACTTGGTCATCGCGCTGCTGGCGGAGTACCTCGTCCGCCGTCGCGGCACGGCGGGCGGAATCGGCCGGACAGTCGCGACGACCCGCCTGGTCGACCGGATCGCGCGCGCCGCCGGCCGTGAGGTGGTCGAGACCCCCGTGGGTTTCCATCACTTCGGCTCGCTCTTCCTCTCCGGCCGGATCTCGGTCGGGACCGAGGAATCGGCCGGGCTCGGCGTGGCGTCGCACCTGCCGGAACGCGACGGGATCTACGCCGCCCTCCTCATGGCCGAGCTGGTGGCCGTGGAGCGGAAGCCGCTCGACGAGTTGGTGCGCGGGCTGTTCGCGCGACACGGGACGCTGGTGTCGCGCCGGGTGCAGCTGCCGCTGTCCGAGCGCACGCAGGCCGCGATGGAGAAGGTCGGCAAGCGGGTCTTCAAGGAGTTCTGCGGACAGAAGGTGACCCGGGTGGACCGCCGGGATGGGATTTTGCTCGAGCTCGCGGACGGGAGCTGGGTGCTGGCCCGGGCCGCGATGACCGAGCCGAAGCTGCGGATCTATGCGGAAGCGACCTCGAGCCGGCAGCTGCGCGCGCTGGTCCGCGAGATGCGGGCGGCGGTGCGCGAAGCCGAGGAAGGAGCGGGGCATGTTCGAAATTGAGGACGTCGTCGGCCGCGAGGTGCTGGACTCGCGCGGCAACCCGACGGTCGAGGCCGAGGTCGTGCTCGAAGGGGGCGTCGTGGGGACCGCGATCGTGCCCTCCGGGGCGTCCACCGGCAGCCGGGAGGCGTTGGAGCTGCGGGACGGCGACAAGGCGCGTTTCCGCGGCAAGGGGGTCTTGAAGGCGGTCGAGCACGTCAACACCGAAATCGCCGACACTCTGGTCGGGCTCGACGCCCGCGACCAGGCCGGCATCGACGGGACTTTGATCGAGCTCGACGGCAGCGAGGACAAGAGCCGCCTGGGCGCCAACGCGATCCTCGCGGTGTCGCTGGCCACCGCGAGGGCAGCGGCTGAGCAGAGCGGCCTCGCGCTTTACAGATACCTGGGCGGCACCGCGGCGAACCTCCTGCCGGTGCCGTGCATGAACCTGATCAACGGTGGCGTCCACGCCGACAACTCCCTCGATATCCAGGAGTTCATGGCGGTGCCGCTGGGCCTGCCGACGTTCGCCGACGCGCTGCGCGCCGGCGTCGAGGTGTTCCACGCGCTGCGCGAGCAGCTCAAGGCCGCCAAGCACGTGACGGCGGTCGGGGACGAGGGCGGGTTCGCGCCCAACCTCCCGAGCAACCGCGCCGCCCTCGAGTTCCTGGTGGCGGCGATCAAGGACGCCGGCTACGTGCCGGGCGAACAGGTCGCCATCGCTTTCGACGCGGCCGGCAGCGAGCTGCGCACCGGCGAGGGGTACTTCCTCCCCGGGGAGGGCCGGCACGGGCTGACGGCCGAGGACCTCATCGCGCTCTACGCGGACTGGATCGAAGAGTTTCCGATCGTGCTGATCGAGGACGGTCTCGCCGAGGACGACTGGGACGGGTGGCGCACGCTCAACGAGCGCCTCGGGGACAAGATCGTCCTGGTGGGCGACGACATCTTCGTGACCAACCCCGCGATCATCGCCCGCGGCATGCGCGAGAACGTCGCCAACGCCGTGCTNNCTGATCAAGCTCAACCAGATCGGCACCCTCACCGAGACGCAGGAGGCGCTGCGCATGACGCTGCACCACGGCTGGCGGGCGATGGTGTCACACCGCTCCGCCGAGACGGAGGACACGACGATCGCGGACCTGGTGGTCGCGTGCGGCTGCGGCCTCATCAAGACCGGCTCGGCGTCGCGCGGCGAACGCATCGCCAAGTACAACCGGCTGCTGCGGATCGAGGAAGATCTCGGCGGCGCCGCGGCGTTCGCCGGAAGGGACCCGTTTGCTCGGTGAGGCTGCCAGCTCGCCGGTTCCTCTGGGTGCTCCTCCCCCTGTTGTTGGGGTTGATCGCGTTGGGATGGTGGCGCGGGGTGGTCGGGGAGCGCGCGACGCGGCGGGAGCTTGAGGAGTTGCGCAGCCGCGGGGAGCGGCTCGAGCGCGCCAACCGGGCGCTCGAACGCGAGGTGGAGTCGCTCAAAGCGGACCCGGAGGCGCGGGCGCGGGCTGCGCGCAAGGCGCTGGACGCGGCGGCACCCGGCGAGATCCTCGTGATCGTCCCGCAGCCGACGCCGACGAAGGGTGCAAAATAGGGGCCATGGCCGACCCCACCCGGCTTGGCCGGTACGAGATCGAGTCGGTCCTCGGCAAGGGGGCGATGGGTGTCGTCTACCTCGCCCGCGACCCGGTCATCGGCCGGCGGGTCGCCCTCAAGACCCTCACGATCCCCGAGGACACCGAGGAGGCCGATGAGTTCCGCCAGCGCTTCCTGCGCGAGGGGCAGGCCGCCGGTATCCTCACCCACCCGGGGATCGTCACCGTGTTCGACGCGGGCGTCGACGACTCGACCGGCTTGTCGTTCATCGCGATGGAGTTCATCGAGGGGCGGTCGCTGCGGGAGTTCCTGCGCTCGGGGCACGGCTTTGCGTTCTCCGAGGTGGCGCGCATCGGGGCGGCGCTCGCGGTCGCGCTCGACTACGCGCACAGCAAGGGCGTCGTCCACCGCGACATCAAGCCCGCCAACATCTTTATTACCAAGCGCGGCCACGCCAAGATNNGCGACATCAAGCCCGCCAACATCCTGTTCACCCCGCAGGGGGTGGTGAAGATCACGGACTTCGGCGTCGCCCGCCTCGAGTCGTCCAATCTCACCGCCACCGGGCAGTTCATCGGCACCCCGAACTACATGTCGCCCGAGCAGGTCGCCGGCGGCGTCG
>PKYI01000169.1:17399-17770 GCA_003133645.1 Acidobacteriota bacterium
GACAGCGTCCGTTCCCGGGGCACACCCTGACCGAGGTGGCGTACAAGATCGTGCACGAGCCGTCGCGCATCCCGTCGCAGGTGCGCCCCGGCCTCCCCTCGGCGTTCAACCCGATCGCCCTCAAGCTGTTGGAGAAGGACCCCGACCGCCGCTACGCCCGCGGGGCCGACGTTGGGCGCGCGCTCGAGGCGCTGCGGCGGGTGCTGGCCGGGGTGACCGGCGACGCCAGCCAGTTCAGCGCGCCGCCGCCGCAGCCGGCTCCCGGCGAGCTGGGCGCGGGAGCCGCGGCGCCGACCGCGACGCGGGCCACAGTCGGAGCGGGCGTGCCCGCGCCGCCGCCAGAAGAGAAGACCGAAGCCGGGGCGAGCGTC
>PKYI01000132.1 GCA_003133645.1 Acidobacteriota bacterium
AGACGACGGAAACCTTCCTCATGGCCGCGGTGCGCCGCTGCGGACCTCGCGGTCATGAGGAAGGTTTCCGTCGTCTTCGGCACCCGCCCCGAGGCGATCAAGCTGGCGCCGGTCGTGCTCGCGTTGCGTGCGGACGCGCGCTTTGCCTGCGACGTCTGCGTCACCGCCCAGCACCGCCAGATGCTCGATCAGGTGTTGGAGGCGTTCGCAATCGCCCCGGACGCCGACCTCGACCTGATGGTGCCGGAGCAGACACTGGCGGGACTCACCGGCCGCGCCGTCGAGGCGATCGACCGGCACCTGGCGGAAGCGAAGCCCGACCTCGTCCTCGTCCAGGGCGACACCACGACGACGTTCTGCGCGGCGCTCGCCTCGTTCTACCGCCACATTCCCGTCGGCCACGTCGAGGCGGGGCTGCGTACCGGCAACCTCGAATCGCCGTGGCCGGAAGAGGCCAATCGGGTCCTGACGACCCGGCTCGCCCGGCTGCACTTCGCGCCCACCGTGGGCAACCGCGACAACCTGCTGCGGGAAGGGGTCCCCGACGGCCGCATCGTCGTCACCGGCAACACCGTGATCGACGCACTCTTCCTCGCGCTCGACATCGTCAAGAGGGCCAAGCCGGCGATCCCCGGCTTGCCGGACGGCGTCGCCAGCGGCACGCAGCCGCTCGTCCTCATCACCGGCCACCGCAGGGAGAACTTCGGCCCCGGTTTCGAGGCGATCTGCCAGGCGATCGCGGAGCTGGCGCGGTGCTTCCCGGAGGTGGCGTTCGTCTACCCCGTGCACCTGAACCCGAACGTCCGCCGCCCGGTGGATGCAATCTTGCGCTCGTCCGGGACCGAGAACATCCACCTCATCGAGCCGCTCGGGTACCTGCCGTTCGTCGCCATGATGGGCCGCGCCACCGTGATCCTCTCGGACTCGGGCGGGGTGCAGGAGGAGGCTCCGAGCCTGGGCAAGCCGGTGCTCGTCATGCGCGACACGACCGAGCGCCCGGAGGCGGTGACCGCGGGCACGGTCAAGCTGGTGGGCACCGACCGGCGCGCCATCGTCGAGGAGACGAGCCGCCTGCTGACCGACCGGGCGGCGTACGACGCCATGGCCCGCGCGATGAATCCGTACGGCGACGGCCGGGCCACCGGCCGGATCGTCGCCGCCTGCGCCTCGTTCCTCGGTTTCCCCTGTGCGCAGGCGCGGGTGTGATCACGGGGTTCGCCGGCAGTGGTCGATGCCGGAACGGACATCCGCCCGGCGCCTCCGCATCGCAGAGTCTTCTTCTCGATATGAAAGCTGGATTGCGAATCTCGATTTGCGGGTCCCTCTCCGCTCGTTCCGCTCAACCGGGTCTTGCGTGGGCGCGCGTCGCGGCTATACTGCGCGCGGCTCTCTGATCCGAGCCTTGGCGTTGGCCCACAACGGACCTCCACGCATAGGAGCCTCGAATGCAAGGTTGGTTGGCCTTCTACCGGACGACAGTTGGGAAGAAGATCGTCATGGCCGTAACGGGCGTCATGATGTTTCTCTGGCTCGTCGGACACATGGTGGGGAACCTCCAGATCTTCTTCGGACCCGAGAAGATCAACGCCTACGCCCACTTCCTTCACAACGGCGGCGAGGAGATCCTGCTCGGGGTGCGCGCGGTCATGATCGTCGCCATCCTGCTGCACATCCTCGCGGCGGTGCAGGTGACGCTCGCGGACTGGAAGGCGCGGCCGGTGGGCTACGTGGTCAAGAAGAACATCGAGACCTCGTACGCAGCGCGCACCATGATCTTCAGCGGCCCGCTGATCCTCCTCTATCTGATCTACCACCTGCTCATGTTCACCTTTCTTAGGTTGGGCCCGGGCCGCAGCGAAACGGATGTCTATGCCAACGTCGTCCGTGGCTTCCAGGTGCCGCTGATCTCGGGGGTGTACATCGTGGCCATGCTCGTGCTGGCCTATCACCTCTGGCACGGCGCGTGGAGCATGCTCCAGACGCTCGGCGCCAACCACCCGAAGTACAACCGCCTGCGGAAGATCGTGGCTACGGGACTGGCGGTGATCATCGCCGTCGGCTTCGTCTCCGTGCCCGTCGCGGTCCTGCTGGGCATCATCCGCTAGGGAGAGGGCACCATGACACTCGACGCCAAGATCCCATCGGGTCCCATCGAAAAGAAGTGGGAGAAGCACCGCTTCGACATGAAGCTGGTGAACCCGTCCAACAAGCGCAAGTACAAGGTCATCGTCGTGGGGACCGGCCTCGCGGGCGGAGCCGCCGCGGCGAGCCTGGGCCAGCTCGGCTACGAGGTGGAGGCGTTCTGCTACCAAGACAGCGCGCGCCGCGCCCATAGCATCGCGGCCCAGGGCGGCATCAACGCGGCCAAGGACTACCAGAACGACGGCGACAGCGTCTTCCGCCTCTTCTACGACACCGTGAAGGGCGGCGACTTCCGCTCCCGCGAGGCCAACGTCTACCGCCTGGCCGAGGTCAGCAACGCCATCATCGACCAGTGCGTGGCCCTCGGCGTGCCGTTCGCGCGCGAGTACAGCGGCTATCTGGCGAACCGGTCGTTCGGCGGGGCGCAGGTGTCCCGCACGTTCTACGCCAGGGGCCAGACGGGCCAACAGCTCCTGCTCGGCGCCTACGCCGCGCTCAGCCGCGAGGTGGCCCTAGGCTCGGTGAAGATGTACCCGCGCCACGAGATGCTGGAGCTGGTCGTCATCGATGGCCACGCCAAGGGCATCGTCGTGCGCGACATGGTCACGGGAAAGATCAGCTCCCACGCCGCCGACACGGTGGTCCTGGCCACGGGCGGCTATGGCAACGTCTTCTACCTGTCCACCAACGCCAAGGGCTGCAACGCCACGGCGATCTGGCGTGCCCACCGCAAGGGCGCCCTCTTCGCCAACCCCTGCTACACGCAGATCCACCCCACGTGCATCCCGGTCGCGGGCGAGCACCAGAGCAAGCTCACGCTGATGAGCGAATCGCTGCGCAACGACGGCCGGGTCTGGGTGCCGAAGAAGGCCGGAGATGCGCGCAAGCCCTGGGAGATCCCCGAGGGCGACCGGGACTACTACCTGGAGCGCAAGTACCCCAGCTACGGCAACCTCGCACCGCGGGACATCTCCTCGCGCGCCGCGAAGCAGGTTTGTGACGAGGGCCGCGGCGTGGGTCCAGGGGGAAGGGGCGTCTACCTCGACCTCTCCGAATCCATCAACCGGCTCGGCCGCGGCGTCATCGAGGCCCGCTACGGGAACCTTATCGAGATGTACGAGCGCATCACCGGTGAGGATCCCTGGAAGTGGCCGATGCGTATCTATCCCGCCATGCACTACACCATGGGCGGGCTCTGGGTGGACTACAACCTGATGAGCAACCTGCCCGGGCTCCACGTCCTCGGTGAGGCCAACTTCTCCGACCACGGCGCCAACCGCCTGGGCGCCAGCGCGCTCATGCAGGGCCTGGCGGACGGCTACTTCGTCATCCCTTACACCATCTCCGACTACCTGGCGAGGGTGAAGCCGGGAACCCGCCCCAACGTAGACCACCCCGCCTTCAAGGAGGCGGAGGCCCAGGTGGGGAACCGCATGAAGAAACTGCTCAGTATCGGCGGCACCAAGACCGTGGACGAGTTCCACAAAGAACTGGGCCAGGTCATGTGGGAGTTCGTGGGCATGGGGCGCAACGAGGCGGGCCTCAAGACGGCCCTCCAGAAGATCCCCCAGATCCGCGAGCGGTTCTGGAAGGAAATCCTCGTGCCCGGCTCCGGCGCCGACTTCAACCAGGAGCTGGAGAAGGCCGGCCGCGTGGCGGACTTCCTGGAGATGGGCGAGCTGCTGGCGTACGACGCGCTCATGCGCGACGAGTCGTGCGGCGCGCACTTCCGCGAGGAGCACCAGACCCCCGACGGCGAGGCCCTGCGCAACGACGAGCAGTACGCCTATGTGGCGGCGTGGGAGTTCAAGGGAGAGGGCAAGACCCCCGAACTGCACAAGGAACCCCTCGCGTTCGAGAACGTGCACCTGGCACAGCGGAGCTACAAATGAAGCTGACGGTGAAGATCTGGCGACAGGAAAACCTGGCGGACAAGGGGCGGCTGATGGCATACGCGATGGACGACGTGACCGGGGACATGTCGTTCCTCGAGTTGCTCGACATCTTGAACCAGCGCCTCATCAAGCAGGGCGAGCGGCCCGTGGCGTTCGACCACGATTGCCGCGAGGGGATCTGCGGCTCCTGCGGCTTCATGATCTCTGGGATCGCTCACGGCCCGCAGAAGCTCACCACCACCTGCCAGCTCTTCATGCGGCAGTTCAAGGACGGGGACACGATCGTGGCCGAGCCGTTCCGCTCCCGGGCCTTCCCAGTGATCAAGGACCTGGTGGTGGACCGGAGCGCGCTCGATAAGATCGTTCAGGCGGGCGGTTTCATCTCCGCTCGCACCGGCAGCGGCCCCGACGCCAACGCCATCCTCATCTCCAAGGAAAGTTCCGACAAGGCCATGGACGCGGCGGCGTGCATCGGCTGCGGCGCCTGCGTGGCGGCCTGTCCCAACGGCTCGGCCATGCTCTTCACGGCGGCCAAGATCAGCCACCTCGGCCTGCTCCCCCAGGGCCAGCCGGAGCGTCACCAGCGGGCGCTGCGCATGGTGGCCAAGATGGAGGAGCTGGGGTTCGGCGCCTGCTCCAACCACGGCGAGTGCGAGGCCGTCTGCCCCAAGGGCATCTCCTTGGAGTTCATCGCCCGCCTGAACCGCGACTACCTCAAGGCCAGCGTCGTCGCGACCGCGGAGTCCGTGAGGAACGTGTAGCGGCCGCCCGCTGGGCGGC
>PKYI01000020.1:0-4293 GCA_003133645.1 Acidobacteriota bacterium
CGCAGGACGAGATCAAGAAGGCGTACCGCAAGCTCGCGCGTCGCTACCACCCCGACGTGAACCCGGGAAACCCCGAGGCCGTCAAGCGCTTCCGCGAGATCCAGGAAGCCCACGCCGTGCTCTCCGACGCCGACAAGCGGGCGCAGTACGACCAGTTCGGCACCGTGGGCGAGGCTGGCGCGCCGGGCGGCCCGCACCCCCGCCAGGGTGGCCAGCAGCCCGGGGGGGGCTTCGACTTCCGTGGGTTCGGCGGCTTTGCCGACCTCGGCGACATCTTCGGCAACATGTTCGGCGGCTTCGGCCGGGCGGGCTCGCCGCCGCCCGAGGCCCCCGTCGAGGCTGCGGTCGAACTCGACCTGGCCGAGGCGGTGCGCGGCGTCAGCGTGGTGGTGCCGGTGCGGCGGGAGGTGGCGTGCACCGAGTGCGGCGGAAGCGGCCACACCCGCTCCGGCGTCTGCCCGCGCTGCCACGGCGCCGGCATCCTCGTGCGCACCGACCGCCTGCGGGTGAAGCTCCCCGCCGGGGTGGGGGACGGCGACCGCGTGCGCGCCAGCCTCAAGGCGGGCGCAAGGCGCGAGGTCGCGGTCGTCGTGAAAGTCCGGCCGCACGCCTTCTTCGAGCGCAAGGGGAACGACATCCATACGGTGGTGCCGGTGACGTTCCCGGAGGCGTACCTCGGCGCCGACGTGGAGATCGGCACGATCCACGGCCCGGTGCGCGCCAAGATCCCGGCCGGCACCCAATCGGGGCAGCGCTTCCGGCTGCGCGGCAAGGGCGTGCGCAACGTCAAGACCGGCGTCAACGGCGACCACTACTACACGGTGCAAGTGACGGTGCCGCGCGTCGTCTCACCGGCGGGGCGCGACGCCGCGCGCAAGGTCGCCGACCTGTACACCGGCGCCGGCGACCCCCGCGCCGCCCTCCCGCGCTCGTTGTAGCGGCGGCCCGCCGGGCAGCCGGTCCTGCCGCCTGTCGAACCGGGGACCTTATGTGGCAGGGCGTGCGCCGAGCTTGCTCTTGGGGCGGGCGTCCTCGCCCGCCGTGCGGTGGCCGGAGGGCGAGGGGGGTGTGGCGAGCGGCTGAGGGGGGCCGCGCCACTGGAGGGGAAACCAAACGAGGGGGCCGCGGCCCCCTCGTAAGAGTCCTTCTGGTATTCGCTCAGCGCGCGAGGTTCTCGACCAGCGGGATCGCCTGGTCGAGCGTGAGGCCGTTGGCGACCACGAGCGTCTGCAAGGGGCTCCAGCCCTGGTCGCCGAACGTCACATACTGGACCGTGCCGTCGGTCACGCGATAGGCGACGGGAATCAGGTTGCTGCCCAGCACAACCCGAACGTTGTCCATGCTGAGGTCCTGGGTCATCGGGAACGCCTTCTTCAGGCCGAAGATCGGCACGCTGCGGCGACGCTGAGCGACCACGGTCATCCCATCGCTCCCCACCACCGGCGTCGTCTGCGCGGCGAAGCTGACCTCGAGGAGCTGGAACAGGCACAGGCGTTGCGAGCCGAAGAGGATGAGCGCACGGTCGTGAGCGCTCTGGGCCGCGAACGTGGGGTGTTCGAGCACCGCCGGCGGCATCAGCGCCGTACACCCGAGGCCGAGGAGCGTGAAGTTGTCGAGGTTCTGCTCCTGCAGCGCGTCGGTGTCGGTCGGGTCGGCGGTCAAGCGCAGCAGGGCATAACTGCCATGACTCTGGTCGATCCCTTCCCACCACACGACATGGAGGAAACTGTCCTGCACCGGGGTTGCCTGGCCCGGGTCGTCCGGGGCACTCGGATTCGGCACGGACGTTGAGAACTGGGTGAGCTGAATCTGCGGGTTACGGGGATTGGCCATGAGATCGCTGCTGAGACGAGCGACCCGTTCCCAGTCGCCTCCGTGCCAGACCGCCATCATGATCTCGGACGCTTGGGCAGCCCAAGTGCGCTGCCAGACCACGGTGACCTTGCCGGTCAGGTCGTCGGCCGCCACCTGGATCTGGGTGTCGGTTGTGCCCGGCATCGCGAGCGGGAACGGCACCACGCTGTTCACCACCTGGGCGCCGTTCTTCTGACCGGTGAGCACGAGCCCCCCCGGGGTTGCGCTCGCCTGCCACAACACGCCGCTTCGATCCAGGAAGTAAGGGCCCGCCGCGAACGCCGCGGTGGCGCCGAGGAGGATCAGACAGGCAAGGACGAATCGGCGCATGGCTCCCTCACGCTTTCAGGTTGATCACGTCGCGCACGTTGAACGCGCGCAGGAACGACTTCATCCCGCGGAAGTCCGGGTAATGCTCGGAGAGCGCCTGCATGTAGCCTTCGGCGGCGCCCTCGTCCTCGACGTCCATCGCCGCGTCGGCGAGCAGCATCAAGGTGTTGCGGGCGACCGTCGGGTGCTCGTACTCGCGGGCGAGGGCCAGCGCTTTCTCGCCCCAGCCGCGCGCCTCGTCGAAGAGGCCTTGCTGCAAGGCGCCGTAGCAAAGGTCTTGATAAACCTCTGCGAGGTATTGGCGGGAGCCGATCGTCTCGATGTCGGCCGCCGCGTCGCGGGAGAGCGCAATGCCCTCGTCCACCCGGCCGGTGCACATCAGGCAGTAGCCGAGGTTGTCGCGAACGATCGCGCGTCCCAGCTTGTCCAGGTTAGCCTCGGTCGCGAGCGCCTGCTCGAACCGCTCGGCGGCCTCGGCGAAGTGCGAGTCGAGCAGCGCGAGCGTGCCGTGCTCGTTGGCGGAGGCCGCCACCGCGCGCTCCTGGCCGGATGTGGGCGCCAATTCGCTGGCGCGCCGCGCATAGGCGAGCGCCCGCGGGATGTTCCCCTCCGCCTTGTACACCTGCGCCGTGTAGTACGCCGCCATCCAGGCGGTAAACGGGTCGCGGGCGCGCATCAGGACCGTCTTCAGCTCGCCGACGGCGCCGTCGAGCCGGTCCAACTCCAGGAGCACGACGCACCGGTTGCAGAACGCGCGATCGGACAGCTCGCGGTCGCCGAGCCGCTTCGCCTCGTCCTCAGCGGCGGAGAACAGCGACAGCGCACGGTCGAGCCGCCCGCGGGCGAACGCGCGCTGGGCCACGTTCGTGAGGCGGAGGTACCGCTCGGTTGCGCCCGTCACTGGTCGTGCTCCTTCTGCCGGCCGCACTTGAACTCGACGAATTCCACGACTTCGTCCTGATCCTCGTGCGGCAACGTGCGGAACGATTCTAGCAGGCCCGCCTCGCGCGACGTCAAGCTCTGCGCGGCGAGATCGCCGAAGAACTCCCCGAGCGACATTTCGAACACCTGGAGCAAGCGGAAGAGGACGTCCAGCGAGACGCGGTACTCGCCCTTCTCGATCCGCGACAGGTCGGACTGTTGAATGCCGATTTGGCGCGCCAGCTCGGTCTGCGTGAGGGTACGCTCCTGCCGGTGCTGGCGGATGCGTTGCCCCACCGTCGCGGCGGGGAGCGAGGAACGGGTCAGACTTTTCACGGTCGCCTTGTGGCCCCAGAACCGGTCTGCTAGTGTGCGCCGGGACCGCATGGCTATGCTAAGGCCCCATAAGGGTGGTGTCAAGGCGGCGGAGGGCGTGAAACGGTGATCCGGATCATCCGAGAGCTGTGGCGGTGGCGCCGCCTGGTCGGTGAGCTGGCGCGGCGCGACTTCAAGGCGCGCTACGCGGGCTCGGCGCTCGGCGCCGTCTGGTCGGTGCTCGAGCCGCTGGTGCAGTTCGGCCTCTACCTGACGGTCTTCGGCATTTTCCTTGGCATGCGTCTTGAAGGAAGGGCCGGCGTGGGCAACTTCGGTCTCTACCTGATCAGCGGACTCGTGCCGTTCGCGGCGTTCCAGGAATCCGTGATGCGCGCCACCGGTCTCGCCCGCGAGCGCGCCCAGCTCGTCCGCCACGTCAACGTCCCACTCGAAGTCTTGCTCGCCGGCACGCTGGCGGCGGTGTTCGCACGCAACGGCGTCGCGCTCCTGCTGGTCGTCGGGGTGGCAGTCGGGTGGGGGACGGCCTCGCTGGCCGCGGCGCCGTGGCTGCTCGGCGGCATGGTCGTGATGGCGGCGGGGGTGTTCGGCCTCGCCCTCGCCCTCGTGGTCGCGGGGGCGTTCCTCCCGGACCTCGTGCAGGTCATGGGCACCGGAACGATGGTGCTGTTCTTCCTCACGCCGATCGTCTACCCGACGTCACAGGTGCCGCACACCCTCGCCCAGTACATGCCGTTGAACCCGCTGTGGGGCATCCTGCGCTGCTTCCGGGCCGCGCTGGTAGGCGAGCCGCCGGACGTTGTGTCGTTCGCCGTTGCGGTGGCCGCCGCGGCTATCCTTCTCGTTGTCGGGTCA
>PKYI01000020.1:4300-18844 GCA_003133645.1 Acidobacteriota bacterium
GGTCAAACCTTGCAGAGGCCGCCGGTGCCGACCGTGGCGCCGCAGCCCCCGGCCGGCGCCGCCCAACCTCCGCAGGGTCAGGGCGTGCTCCAGGCGCCGGCGGGGCTGCCGCAAGCCAGCAGCCGCCCGCAGAGCTACGAAGACTGGCTCAAGTGGTACTACCAGATCCATTCGATCCCAAAGAAGAACGTGATCCATGTGGGCGGCCGCCGGGTGCGGCCCAACTCGATGATCAACACCGTCGTGGAGATCGTCGGCGAGAAAGGCGATGATTACCTGGTCCGCAACCTGTCGCCCGAGGACCCCGAGGCAGCGGGGCATGTCACGTGGCTCATGAACGAGAGGTCCGAACTCAGCCGCAGGGCCAAGATCGACTATCTGCAGGACAAGTACCTGATCGTGAACAACCCGAACGTGCCGCCGCCGTTCACCGACAAGGTCTCCTTCGTGCGCGCCGACAAAGGTCTGCCGAAGGGCGGGCGGTGGCAGATCTCGTTCGATATTGCGGACATGAACGGGGACGGAATTCCTGACCTCGTGTTCGGGCCGGCGCGGACCGCTGAGAAGGTCGTGCCTCACATCTTCTTTCAGGAGAAGGACGGTTCCTGGGCAGAAGCGCCGGCGAAATGGCCGACCCAGGGGATCAAGCTCGACTACGGGACAGTGCGCGTCGCGGACTTCGACGGCGACGGGAACCAGGACATCGCCATTGCGTGCCACTTCTCCAAGACGTACGTGCTCTACGGCAACGGCAAGGGCGACTTCACGCGCTTCGTGACGATCCCGCAGACGAACCCCACGATGACCGCGCGCGCCCTCGCGGTGGGGGACCTCAACGGCGATGGCCGCCCGGACATCGCCTCGTACGCCGAGCTCGACGTCAACATGAGCAACACGACGCGGATCACCTCAGGACTCGTCAACATCGCCCTGAACCTGCCGTCGGGATGGAAGGCGGTCGGAGAGAAGAGCTTCCCCGAGTACCTCATGGGCGACCGTCTCACGATCGCCGACATCGACATGGACGGCAAGCCCGACCTGCTCCTCACCTCGCACGCCTCGAACGTCATGGACCTCCTCTTCCGCAACCTCGGCGGGGGGGAGAGTTGGCAGCCGTTCGCGAGCCGGCAGCAGCCCGTCTACGCCTACGTGCTGGCCAACGCGACCGGCCAGCTCGACCGCTTCAAGCAGCCCGATCTCCTCGAGTGCTTCGAGCAGCACAACCCGTGGCAGAGCGAGCCGCCCACCCAGGCGTGCGTGATTGACCGGTTTCACGACGCGAACGGCACTCCAACGCTCACACCCATCCCGACGGTCCTTTTCCAGGAGAAGAGCGAGGACACCAACTACAAAGCAGCGGCGATCGGCGACATCGACGGCGACGGGCGCGACGACATCGTGGTGGTCAGCAACACGGGCCGGGTGCGGGTCTTCTTCCAGGGCGCCGACGGCGCTTTCTACGAGCAGCAGCACCCGGGGATGGACCAGCCCGGCACCGATATCTTCGACGTCCGCATCGCGGACCTCTACCACGATGGCAAGGGTGAGATCGTCTTCGCGGGCTCGCCGCTCGGACGCGAGGGCGGCGGCGTCTGGGTGTACCGGCCGGTCAAGCCCGGGACGGCCCCCAAGGCGGCAAAGAAGCCTTGACACGCGTGTCACCGGCTGCTACATTGCATCCGTGTCTACGTACGGAGTGGGGGTCTTGACAGGGAGGCTTTCTCGACATACGCTAATGCCGATGCAGCATATCAGCGGTTTGGGACGTCAGGTTTGTTTGAAAATACCTTGCGGGAGGTGATGCCATTGGATGCGCGGTTGCGGCGGTCGTTGGCTCTCAGCCAAAGTGGCACAGTATCGCGGTTGTTTCACAGCTGTGAAGGACAAAGGAGGAACTAGGATATGAAGAAGACCATCATGCTCGCGTTGGCCGTGGCCCTGTTGGGCGGCGCGGCTTACGCCAACTTCGGCGCCCGGGACACCGTCCCGTCCGCCACGCTGCTGGTGCCGTACATCGTTGTCGATGCGGATGCCCACGGCATTCCCAGCACGATCGGCTACACCACGCTGACCGTGGTGACCAACGTGTCGAGCGCCAAGCAGATCATCCACGTGTCGGTGTTCAACGCGGCTTCTGAGGCCGTCATCGACTTCGACGAGGTGCTCTCCGGCTACGACGTGTGGTCGATCAACTGGCGCGACCTCGTCACTGGCGACTTCGAGAACTTCGACACCGGTTCCGCGACCAGCCCTGCCGGCGCGGCGACCCCGGGCGGTAAACTGGGGTTCTGGAATGCTCCGTCGTACGCGGCCCTTCAGGCGGCCAACGCCCCGCAGTCGTGGGGCCCGACCATGAACAACAAGCCGACGTTCACCGGCTTGGTTGCGCCGTACGACATCGACCCTTCGCAGGCGCCGATCACCGGCACCAGCTGCGGTTTCCCCTGGGGGAACCAGTCCGTATACGCCGGCTTGATCGTCGCCGGCCTGCAGAGCCCGCTCGTTGCCTGGCCGTCCCAGGACACCGATTGCAATCCCCTCAACGGCGCCGAGATCCCGGCCTGGGGCGGTTGGCTGTCCAGCCTCGGCGATCAGCCGCTGTTCTTCTACGCCCTCATCGACAGCGTCAAGTCGTGCAACGGGTTCTTCCCGGGCGACAACAGCTTCTGGACGGGTAGCGCTGGCGGCTCCTACCTGAGCAACACCAACGTGCTCACCGGCTACGACTTCTACATGAACCCGACGCAGAACTACTCGGAGTCGCTGCCGACGGTCAACCTCGAGGCGTCAGCCGCTTGGGGCAACGCCGGGAACGTCAGCTTCTACACGGCGAACCGTTTCGGTGTGACGCCGGTGCTTACGGCGCCCCTAATTGACCCCACGGCTCGTGAGCCGCTGCCGACCGCGTGGGCGTTCAACTACTTCCAGAACGGCGGCGCGACGACCCAGGTCGCCGTGTGGAAGAACTACGACGACTTCGAGAGCACCTCAAAGTACAATTACGTCGCCGCGTGCCGTCCGTACATCTACTACGCGTTCGACGAGAGCGAGAACTCCAAGGCCAGCACCACGCCGAACTGCCCGTCGGGCACGTTCTGCCTGCAGCCCGAGCCGAACGTGTTCCCGTTCCAGACCCAGATGGTCAAGGTCAACCTGACCAACTTCGACGGCCTGATGAGCGGCAACGGCTGGATGCTGCTCATCTTCGACCCGTCGATCCCGTACGTCACTGCCGCGTACGACCAGGATCCGGCCGACTTGATGACGTACGTCTTCGCGAAGTACAACTTCGGCACGTACTCGACCTCGGTCGAGGCGACCGTAATGTCGAACCCGTACATCTTCCCGACTCAGCTCATGCCGGCCCTCAACACCTACAACGGCACGACGACCAACTACTACGGGCCGGTCGCTCAGTAGCTCCTAACGTTGCATGCACCACGGCGGGCGGGCTTCGGCCCGCCCGCCTTCTTTGTGTGCCGGCGCACACTGTCCTCCTCGACATTGCAGGAGCGGGGCACTATGATGGAGGGGGCGGAGGTCTCAATGAAGCAAGTTCTTGTCCCTGTTGATCGTCCGATTCGGTCTGGCCGGGTTGTGCTCGCGAGCGCGCTGCTGCTCGTCGGCCTCGTGGCCCCGGCGCGGGGTCAGGGGGTGTGCTACACCGGACCGACCTCGATCTACGACCTGTGCGGCACGGCGACGTTCAACCAGCCCTACGAGCTCAAGCCGGCGAAGAGCAGCTACTTCGTTGCGGAGGACCGCCCCTACCTCGTTCTTTGCGGAAGCAACGACCTGACCGTGTTCGACGCCACCAACCCGGCGAGCCCCGTCTCCCTCGTGAGCGCCCACATCCCCTGGGACTGGACCAACATCAACGTTTCGGGCAGCACGCACGAACCGTACATCACCCACATCTCGAATATCGCGACGCTCGACGGCTTCCCGTACGCCCTCGCGATGTTGGGGCCGTACGGTTGGGATTTCCTGCATCTCAACGGCGCCGCCTCGGGTTTCCTCGGCCACGGCTACCGTCCCGACACGAAGCTTCCCGGGAGCGGCTACACCGCCGCCGCGCTGTTCCAGGCCGGCACCACGATCTACGCGGTGGGCCAGATGCTCGACCAGAAGAGCATCGATTCCGGCGACATATCGCTCAGGATCTACGCGATCGGCGGCAGGTCGCCTCTCGGCGGCACCATTGACACGGCCTCGCTGACCCCGGCCACGATCGGCCCGGGGGTGCGCGTCCCGGTCGGCTCGGCGACCGACGCGCCGGGGTTTACCGGGACCGAGTTCCCGGTCAGCGGCGGCCTCTGGGTCGGGGTGATGAACGACCTTAGTGGGACGCCGATCCTCATCGCGCGCACCGCCTCGACGAGCAGCGGCCTCGTGGTCGACATCTCGAGCCCGAACGCCCCGAACCCGCTCGCCGTGCTCACAAACAAGACGCTGATGGGCGGCACGTGGGCGCTCGACCCGAAGCGCTCGGCGCTCTGGGTCGGCAGTTGGGCCAGCACGCTCGTGAACGGGTACGTCCTTGATGCCCGCCTGCTTCCGCAGGTCCTGCCGCCGCAGTACCCCAGCGTCAACTACAACCCGGCTGGGCCGCCGTTGACCGGGCAAACCTCGACGATGAGCGTTGCCGGCGACCTGCTGGTGGCCTCGGGCAGCGGCGTCGTCGGCTACCTGAGCCTGGGCGGGTCGGGCCAGCCGCAGCTATTGCCGGCGCTGGTGCCGTTCACCGGCCTTTCCGGCAGGGTGTGCCTCAATGACGGCTATGTGGAGACGTACAACAACGTAAAGGCGTTCGTCGTCGGGGGGAACTACTACGTCTGCCGCGCCATGCAGGTGGACGCCGATGTCGTCGGCGTGGGCGGCTCCTGCATGGCCACCACGCCGGTGCCGGCCTTCACGGTGAGCGGGGGCGAGGCCGCCGCGAGCTGTCTGCTCGCAACCGGCTGGACGCCCGACGGCAGGGGCTTCCCCGGCGACACGTTCACGATCACGGACGCCTCCGGAGGCCAGTGGACGAGCGCGACGCTCGACATCCAGTTTCAGGGGCAGAGCATCGGCGGCTCGTTCCCGACGACGATCACGCCCCGGCAGGTGGTGACGTGGGCCACCGCTGCGGCCATGGCGCCAGGCGACTATTCCGTCGTCCTTGGAAACTTCACTCCAGCCGCCACGCCTGACTCGAAGAGCAAAGAGATCATGCTGTGCGCCGCGCCGGCCGCGGCCGCGCAGGTGACCGGCGTGCAGCCAGGTTCGACGGGCAACTGGAACACCACCCCGCCGTTCACCTACCTGACCGGCGATAACGTCCAAGTCTCGGCCCTAGCCCCGACGATCTCGCAGGGGAACCCGACCGTCTACACGTGGAGCGTGCAGGACGCCATGACCCAGACGTGGGGGACGGCACAGAACGGGCCGAGCATCAACGTGCCGCTGCCGCAGCCCGGGACCTACCAGGCGTTCGTCGCGGTGCAGTACGGCTTTCCGGGGGTCCCCGACCCGACGACCTGCGCCGGCGCTCCCGCGACGGTGACCCTGAGCACCACCAACTACACCTCGTGCGCCGCCGTACCGTTGCCCTCGAACCCGTTCTCGGTGAGCCAGATCACCGTCAGCGACGGGACCACGACCGCCACCGCGGCGACGAACCTCAACCCGCCAACGCTCCTGCGTGGCAACCCGATCACGTTCTCGGCGACGTACCGGGTGGCCGGCACCTACACCCCAGCGTTCGTTTGGGGATTCAATGGCGCCTCCACGCCCCCAGCCCCGTCGGCGGACTTGACGACGACGCCCGGAACGGTCAAGGGCGTAATCCCGGCCAACACGCTGAGCGTCAGCACCGGCAACAACGCCGAGTTCCTCCAGGCGATCGCCACGCCGGTGGGCGGCGGCCAGGCCGTCGACCTGACGGGTAACGGCGGCACTGTCCTTTTCAACGTGACGGACTGCGTGACGCCTGGCCAGGCCACCAACACGGCCCCGGGCAACGGGGCCCAGAACGTGACCGCAGGGACGGTGACGTTCTCCTGGACGGGGCCTTCGACCGGGACCGGGCCGTTCACCTACAAGGTGAAGCCGTCGCCGAACCCCTTCAACATGACGCTCTGTTCCAGCGTGGCCCCCACCACCTCGTGTACGTACCCGGTGTCGGCCGGCACGACCTTGACGTGGCAGGTGATCACCAATAATTCGTGCGGGAGCGCGACCTCCGCCTCCACGCCGACCTCGTTCACGACCGCCAGTCCGCCCCCGACGCCGACCCCCACCCCGACGCCGCCCCCGAGCGGGAACCTCTCGCTCAGGGCCAGCCCGAACCCGGCCACCGCCGGACAAAATGTGACATTCAGCTTCTCGCCGTCGCTCAGCCTGAGCGGGGACTCGCTCACCGTCTACTTCGGCGACGGTCAGTCGCAAACGGTGAGTTACCCCTGCCTGGTCTGCAACGTGGCTTCGCACACCTACTCCAACACCAACACGCAGGCGTTCACGGTGAGCGCCAGCGGGATCGCCGGGGGGGCCTCGGTTTCCGGCTCGACGTCGGTCACGGTGCAGGTCGTCTGCACGGCCCCGGCCGCTCCGACCGCGTCGTTCACGTACTCGCCGGCGCAGGTGCGCGCCGGGCAGCCGGTGCAGTTCGTCGATACCTCGGGCGGGCTCCCTTCGTCGTGGTCGTGGACCTTCGGCGACGGCGCTCCGCCGCTGATTCCTGGGCATTCGTCGAGCCAGCAAAACCCGACCAACACGTTCGCCAGCGTCGGGACCTATACGATCGCGCTTACGGTGACCAACTGCAAGGGCTCGAGCGCGACATCGCAGCAGATCACGGTCGTCTCGTCGTGCGACCAGACGGTGGTGCCGACGGCGAGCTTCACCTGGCCGACCGGAGCGGTGGACGGTTTCCCCGAGCAGCAGCAGCCGTACGCCGGGCAGGCGGTCACGCTCACCGACACCTCGACCAACAGCCCAATCTCGTGGGCGTGGGCGTTCGGGGACGGCGGCACGTCGAGCCAACAGAACCCGGCGCATGCATACGCGGCGGCCCAGACCTACACGGTCAAGCTGACGGCGACCAACTGCGTTGACCCCTCGGCCGAGGTCGCACAGCCGGTGACAATCTACCCCGACGTGCGGCACGTCAACGCGGACTTCACCTGGGGATCGGATCCGCTCACGGTCGGCGCGCCGGTCACGCTCACGGCGAATACGGGCCCGTCCTACGGCGACCCCGACACGTTCACCTGGACGTTCGACGACGGCACCGCGCCGCAGAGCGGCGCCCTGGCGTCGATCCCCCACACCTTCACCTGCGCCGGCCCGCACACGGTGACGCTCACCGCGTCGCGCAGCAACGACGCCGCCGCCACTGCGGCCGCGACGCACACCCTCACCGTCACCGGCCAGCCGCAGTGCGCGCCGCTCGCGGTGATGACGGTGGACGCCGCCAGTACCCCCGGCCAGAACGCCACTTTCTGGCGCACCGACGTGCGGATCTTCAACCCCTCCGCGCAGTCGTCGAAGGTGACGGTGGAGTTCGTGCCGGTCAACGCGGGCTCGAAGTCGGGCCCGGGCGAGTCCACGACCCTTGCCCCGAACGCCACGTGGGTGCTCGACGACATCCTGGGGACGGCGCTGACTCAAGGGTTCGTCGGCGCCGGCGTCACCAAGGCCGCGCTGCGCTTCACGTCCGACAACACAGTGCCAATCGTCGTCAGCGACACCTTCACCCCGGCACCGTCCGGGAGCGGTCAATACGGTCAGGCCACGCCGGGGATCGAAGTGGTGCCGACCACCACGCCGCCCGTGCTGTGGATCGCCGGCATCCGCAACAATGGCATTACGATGGGCTTCAGGACCAACTACAGCCTCGTCAACCTGCGCAGCGACGTCGGCGTGCAGAACTTGACGTTCACGCTCTTCGACCAGACCGGGACGGCCGTCGCCACCCAGACGACCAGCATGAACACCCTCGAGTACCGGCAGGACTCGCTCGCCAACCTGTTCGGCGGTGCCCCCGCGGCGGTCAGCCCGGACCCCCTCGCCGTCAGGGTTGAGGTGCCGACCGGTTCCGACGTGCAGGCGTACGTCTCGGTGATGGACAACCTCACCGGCGACCCGGTGCTGATCCCCGCCGTGCCGCCGCCAACGTCGCCGATCTTCCTCCCGGCGGTGGGGCACACCCCCGGCTTGAACGGGACGGTGTGGCGCGCCGACCTGCAGATCACAAACCCCGACGGCGCCGCGCCCCACACCTGGGAGATCAAGTACCTGCCGAGGTCGGGGACGGGGGCCTTCCGCTCGGTCACCCTCGCTCCGCAGGCCACGATGCGCATGGACGACCTGCTGTCGTGGGTGTTCAACGGCCTCCTCTCCGCGGACGCGAGCACCTCGGGCGTGGTGCGCATCGCACCCGCCGACGGCAGCTTGGTCTACCCGATCGTCCAGGCGCGCTCGTTCAACCAGACGCCCAACGGCACGTTCGGGCAGAACATCACGCCGATCACCGGGAACATGGGGGTCGCGGCGGGACAGGGGGAGCGCCTGGTGCTGACCGGGATGTCGAGCCAGGACATCGCCCGCACCAACCTCGGCTTCGTCAACCTCTCCGACACCTCCAGCGTCGTCTTCTCGGTGATCTTCTACGACGAGGGCGGCAACGTGCTCAACCCGCTGGACGGGCAGAGCAACCCGATCCCGTACACGATCTCGCTCGGCGTCGGCGGGTGGGACCAGGACCTGCTGGAGAACCGGTTCAAGAACACCGCGGGTTGGCCGGCGCTGGGCGTCAACCTGAAAGCCATCTCGGCGGTGATCCAGGTGACGGGCGGTGGGCCGGGGACGGCCTACGCCACCGTCATCGACTCGCAGACCGGCGACCCCAACTTCATCCTGGCGCAGCCGGCGCCGTAAGCATCGCTTCGCTCGACGCATCCTGGCGGCCCGTCTTCAGCGGCGGGCCGCTTTGTCGTTGTGGCACCCCCGCATGTTCCTGTGGCGCGGGCGCCCTCGCCCGCGCACCTTTGCCCGCGCGCAGGGGTGGGTCTGTGTTAGCCTCACGCCGTGGAGAGCCAGATCGCACCGGTGGCGCCGGACGCACGCCCCAGCGTCGAGATCCACGGGCTGGCCAAGCGCTACCTCCTGTTCGGCCGCCGCCGCGACCGCGCCCTCGCGCTGTTCGGCCGCACCGGTGGCCTGCGCACCGTGACCGCGCTCGAGGGGATCGACCTCGAGGCCCGGCCCGGCGAGGCGATCGGAGTGGTGGGCGAGAACGGCTCGGGGAAGAGCACGCTCCTGCGCCTGGTTGCGGGGATCTCCACCCCGGATGCCGGCACGATCCGCGTCGCCCAGCCAGTGGCGCCGATCCTCGAGCTTGGCCTGGGGTTCCACCCCGAGTTCACCGGGCGCGAGAACGCGCTGCTCTACGGCTCGCTGCTTGGTATCCCCGAGGAGGCGATGGCTGAGCGTCTCGACGACGTGCTGGCGTTCGCAGAACTCGGGGAGTTCGTGGACCGCCCCCTGCGTACGTACTCGTCGGGGATGACGGCGCGCCTGGCGTTTGCGGTCGCGACCAACGTGGACCCCCGGGTGCTGGTGGTGGACGAGGCGCTTGCGGTGGGCGACGGCGGGTTCCAGAAGAAATGCGTGGACCGCATGGTGCGCTTCAAGGAGGAAGGGCGCACGGTGCTGTTCTGCTCGCACGCGATGTACCTCGTCACCAGCTTCTGCGAGCGGGCGGTGTGGCTGCACCACGGTCGGATCCAGAGCCAGGGCCCATCGCAGGCGGTCGTGGAAGCGTACGAGAGCTACCTGATGCAGCGCGAGAAGCGCCGGCTGGCGCCCGGATCCGAGGCTGCGTGGACCCCGGCGACGGCGGGAGGCCGGCGCGGGCGCCTCACCGCCGTGCGCGTGCTCGCGCTCGACGGCGCGCCGGCCGAAGCCGTCGCTCCCGGGAGCGGTTTCCAGGTGGCGATCGAGGCCGAGAGCGCCGACCCGGCAACGGCGTTTCACGTCGGGGTCGCGGTGGACACCCAGGACGGACGCTGCGTCTTCGCGGCGACGACTCACTTCGACGGGGTCGCGCCGCTTGCCGGCGCGACGCGCTACGAGATTCACCTCCGGGTGCCGGCGTTGCCGGTGGCGTCGGGCACGTTTGCGGTGTCAGGGTTCCTGTTCGACGAGCACGGCCTCCACACCTACGACCAGGTCGTTGTGCCGGCCGCGCTGTGCGTCGAGGGGGCGCGCTGGACCCCGGCGCTGCTCGAACTCGACCACGAATGGATCGTGCCGGCGTGACGCGGCGGTCCCTCGCAATCCTCTACCTGCTCGAGGACACGGCGCTGTTCGGCGGCGTCAAGATCGTGCTGCACCAGGCCGAGCTGATGGCGCGCCGCGGCCACCAGGTGACCGTGGTCAGCAAGGGGGGGCGGCCGGCGTGGTTTCCCATCCGCACCCGCTTCCAGCGCGTACCCAACTTCGATCCCGAGCACCTCCCCGCGGCCGACGTCACGGTCGCCACGTTCTGGACCACGATCGCGGCCGCGGCGGCGGTGCGCTCGGGCGCCGCCGTGCACTACTGCCAGGGGTTCGAGGCGAGCTACACCCACAACACGGCCGAGCACCCGGCGATCCTCGAGGCCTACCGCACGCCGATCCCTTACCTCGCCCTCTCACCCCACCTCGGGGCGCTGGTGGCGGAACGGTTCGGCCGGCGGGGCCGCGTCGTGCCGCCCGCGCTGGCGCCCTACTGGCGGCCGGTGTGGCGCCTCGGCCCGCGGCGCGCGCCGCGCGTCCTCATCGTCAACCCGTTCGAGATCGACTGGAAAGGCGTCGCCACCGGCCTAGAGGCGGTCCGACAGCTGCGCGGGCAAGGCGTTTCGTGTCGCCTGATCCGGCTCTCGCAGTGGCCGCTGTCCGATGTTGAGCGCGTGTCGCTGGCGCCGGACGAGTTCCACCAGGGACTCGCTCCGCGGGCGGTCGCGAGGCTCATGCGCGGGATGGACCTCGTGCTCGCCCCCTCGTGGGAGCAGGAAGGCTTCGGCCTGCCGGTGCTCGAAGCGATGGGGTGCGGGGTGCCGGTCGTGGCCTCGGAGATCTCAGCGTTCCGGAGTTTTGCGGGCGGCGCCGCGGTGCTCGTGCCGTTCGACCGCCCCGAGCGCTTTGCCGCCGCCGCGGCCGAACTCCTGGGTGGCCGCCGGCGGTGGCGCACCGTGCGCCGCCGCCAGATTGAGGCCGCTCGGGCGTTCTCGGAGGCGCGGGTCGCGGCGATCGCCGAGGACGCACTGTACTGGATTGCGGAAGGGCGCTGGAGGAACGAGCCGTGACCGGCCGACCGGATGGTTCGGCTCGGTCCCGCCACGGGGCATCCGCGTGAGCGCGGACGTCTCGCTCGTGCTGGTGGCGTACCGATCTTCGGCGGCGGCGCCCGCCGCGGTGGCGAGCTTCCGCGCCGAGGCGGCGCGGCTGGGCGTTTCGTCCGAGGTGATCCTGGTGGATCACTCCGAAGACCCCAACGAGGCAGCGGGCCTGGAAGCGCTGGCGCCCGACCGTCTGCTCGAGCGGCCGAACCGCGGCTACGCGGCGGGGGTCAACGCCGGTTTCGCGGCGAGCGCCGGGCGCACGGTCCTCGCCGGGAACCCGGACATCACGTTTCAGGAAGGATCGGTGGCAGCGCTGCTGGCGGCGCTCGACGAGGGGTGGGACATCGTCGGCCCGCAGTTCACGCTTGCGGGGCTCCTATTCCCGCCCAGTGACCTGCAGACGCCGGGCGAGCAGCTCCGCCGCTGGCTCGCGAGCCGGTCGAGGATGCTCTGGGATCGCCAGCTCCGGCACGAACTCGAGCGTTGGCGATTGGTGTGGGACGCGACGGCGGCGATGCCGGTGCCGACGCTGTCGGGCGCGCTGCTCGCATTCCGGCGCGAGACGTTCGAGCGCGTTGGCCCTTGGGACGAGGGCTACTTTCTCTACTTCGAGGAGACCGACTGGCTGCGGCGCGCGGCGGCGCGCGGCCTGCGGCTCGCGTTGGTCCCACAGGCGCGGGTGGTCCACGCATGGGGCCATTCCACCGACCCGGAAGCATCGAGCGGTTACTTCGCTGCCTCGATGGCGCGCTTCTTTTCGGCGCACTTCGGCTGGCGCGGACGGCTGGCGCAACGCCTGCGCCTTGGGCCCGCGCCGCTACACCCAACGGCCCTGCCGGCCGAGACGGACGCATTGCCGCGCCAGAGCCTCTGGTGGCTGCTATCGCCGACGGGCCTGGGGTTTCCGGCGGCGGGACTCTTGGGCACCGCCCAGGAGTTCACCCGGGGACTGCCGGGCGTCGGGGCGGCGCGGGGGGGTAGTGGGCACTACCTGGCCCTGGCGGCCGACCCCGGTACCGGGCGGCTCGCCGGCGCCTGGTCGTGGGAGGCGCGCGATGGATGACGTCGTCTTCCGCCCGTTCCAGCCCGGCGACGAGGGCGTGATCAACGACGGCTTCAACCATGTCTTCGGCCTTGCGCGCCCGCTGTCGGAGTGGCAGTGGAAGTTTCTAGCGGAGCCGGAGGGACGGTGGATCTTCCTGGCTGTCGCGCCGGGGGGGAGCATCCTGGCGCACTACGGGGTTGTCCCGGTGCGGATGCAGGCCGACGGGTTGTCCGTGCGGGCCGGGCAGATCGTGGATGTCTACTCGCGCGAGGAGGCGCACCAGGGGCTTGGCGCGGCGCGCATCTTCCTCAAGACGGTCTCGACGTTCATCGAGCGGTACTGCAACCCCGAGCAGCTCGCCCTCTGCTACGGCTTCCCCGGAACGCGGCACCTGAAGCTCGGCGTCAGGCGGTCGGGATACGACCAGGTACCGCCGCAACCGGTCACGGTGTGGCGTCGCAAGGCAGTAGATCAAACCAGGTTGTTCACGGGCCACGCCGTGCGCACCGGCTTCGACGGCGATGCGCTCGACGCCTTGTGGGCGCGCTCGCGAGGCCGCTATCCGCTGGCCGCGGTGCGCGACCGGGCCTGGCTCGGCCGCCGCTTTCAGGGGCGTCCGGGGGTCGAGTATCTCCACCTCGCCGCCTGGCGTCGCGGCACTCCACACGCCTGGGCAGTCGTACGGACCGGCGCCCCGACCCTGTACTGGGCCGACCTCGTCTGGGACGGCGAGGACCGCCGCGCCCTCTCGGCGTTGGACCGGGCCGTGACCCGGCTCGCGCGCCGTCATCGCGCCGAGGCGGTCGAAATGTGGCTCGACAGCGATCCCGAAGCGGCGCGGGTGCTGACCGGGCTCGGTTGGGAGAGTGCGCCGCACCCGGCGATCAGGCTCGTGGTCCACTCCTTCCACCCTGATCTGCCGCCCGCCTCAGTGCCTGGGCGTTTCTACGTCACCATGAGTGACGCGGATCTGGTGTAGCGCGATGGACGTTGCGACCGCGCTCTGGATCCTCGTTCCACTCGCTCTCGTCCACGTCCTCGCGAGACGGTCCCGCGCACTGTTCCTCTTCCAGGTGGCGGTGGACCTCATGCTCCTGCTGGTGCCCGGAAGGCTCCTGCTGCAGGGGCTGCACATCGGGCCAGGGGTGCCTGGAGCGCCTGAGTGGGGCGGCGCCGTCACGGTGACGGGATCGCCCGAGCAGACGGACCTTCCGCTCGAGTTCGCGCCGTGGTGGGCCGAGGTGCGGCGGTTAGTGGCGCACGGGGAGCCGCCGTGGATCTCCGACCGGATCGGGGGCGGCGCGCCGCTGTTCGCCAACGGTCAGACCGGCCTGCCGTTCCCGTTCCAACTTCCGGTGTGGGTGCTGGGACCGGAGCGTGGCAACGACGTGATGTCGGTGTGGAAACTTGAACTCGCTGCCCTCGGAGGGTTCCTGCTGTTCCGCCGGCTCGGCGCGCGGTCGCTCGCAGCCGCTGCGGGGGCGCTTCCGTACGCGTTCGGGCTCTACCACCTGTCGTGGCTGGTCCAGGGAATGGCCTGGGTCGTGGCGCTGGCACCGTGGGCGCTATGGTCGCTGATCGCCGCGCTGCGCGGCGATCGCCGCTACACGGCAGGCCTTGCGATGCTCCTCGGCGCGCTGGCCGGCTGGTCGGTGCATCCCGAGACCGCCGCGTTCTTGTGGCTGGCACTCGCGCTGGCGGGGACCGTGCTGGCGTGGGGGCGCGCGCGCCGGCTGTGGCGCCTCGCGGCGCCTTTCCTGCTCGCGCTGCCGATCGCGGCGGTGGGCGCGCTGCCGGTGGTCGCGACGGTCGCGGGCACGGCGAAACTCGCTGCGAGCCACGGCCGGGTGTTGTACCCGGATCCAGCGCTGTCCTGGCCGCTTAAGGCGCAAATGGCGGCGCTGATCGTGGCGCCGTGGCGCGAGGGGAACCCCGGCGACGGTACCTGGGGCCGGCCGTTCCCGAACGCGGCCGTGGCGGTGAGTGTGGGCGCGGTCCCGGTCGCGCTGCTGCTCCTCGGCGGGGTGCGCCGCCGCCGCCGCCGGGCCGCCGCGGGGTTCGCGGCGGTCGGCCTGACCGCCGCCGGCCTCGTCTACCAGCTGCCGGTGTTTGCCCAGATCGCGGGGC
>PKYI01000084.1 GCA_003133645.1 Acidobacteriota bacterium
GCCATCACGCGCGGCATCAGGTCGAGCTCGGTCGAGGTGGCGAACGTGCAGTAGGCGCAACGGCTGGCACAGAACGGCAGGTGGACGTACAGTCCCGCCGGCCTCCGTGCCGCGATGCGGGTCGTTCTATCCCCTGTGCCCTGTGCCCTGTTCCCTGGCCTCACACGGCGACCCAGCGTGCGAGGGCCTCGTCGAACGGTTCTCCGCCACCGCCCCAAGCCGACCGCGCGAACGCCTCGACCCAGGGCGTGAAGCCGGGGATCACCCTGAGGTTGTCTTCGGCCACGAGCGCGCGCGGGTCGCGCCCGGAGGCGAGCAGCGCCTGCGCCGCCCGCCGGAGCTGCCACCCCGACGAGCTGACGCCGTCGAGCAGGTCGAGACGGCGGGCCCACAACAACAGCGTGGCGCTCGCGGCGAAGGTCGGCTGCGGGGTGAACGAGGTCGCGGGCCCGGGCAGGGCTTCCGGCATCCCGAGCCGCAGGCACGCGCGCGAGACCTCCCGTTCCAGTTCCGCCGCAAGCTGCGCGAGGTCGGTGTGGAAGAGCAGGTTCTCCAGAGCCTCGTCGCCGCTCTCGCCGGCCCGGCCGTCGTAAACCCGGTGGCGGTCCTCGGGCGGGACCGCGAGCGGGCATGCGAGCACGAAATCGGCGCCGGCGCCCTTTGCCTCCTCGACGGCCCGGCGCGCCTCGGCGAGCGGTTCCGGCGCCGGCCCGAGCGCGAGCAGGACGCCGGCCGGAATCTTGCGGGCGCAGAACGCAGCCAGGGAAGCCAGCGGCGCACCGCCCCAGAACGCTGGCACCGACGGCGCCAGCACGACCACCTGGCCCTCGACCGTCGGCGCCGGCAGGACTGCAGGCGCCAGCGCGCTGTCGAGCACGACCAGGATCCCGGACCCCGTGCCGACCAGCCGTTCGAGAAACGCCCGCTCACGCAATGCGGTCTCGCCGTGCAGCAGTACGCGCAGCGGACGGCGCGGCAGGTTGCGGTCCGCCGCCACGCGCTGCCGCGACTCGGTCTGCCGGAGGAGGCGCATCTCGACGGGGTCGAGGACCACGGCCCCGTCTTCGGTGGCCAGCGGCGGGGGACCGAGGCGGTGGGACAGCGGCAGCAGGTCCGGGAAGACAGGCTCAATCCGCCGCATCGTTCGGCCCCGCCAGCAACGCCTCGATCCCCGTCTTTCGCCCGCCGACGGCGCGGCGGACGTACTTCGCCAACACGTCGGTCTCGAGGTTGACGAGGTCGCCCGCGCGCATCCCGTCCAGCGTCGTCCCGGCCAGCGTCGCCGGGATGAGTGCGGCCTCGAACCAACCCGCCCCGAGCGCCGACACGGTCAGCGAGACGCCGTCCACCGCCACCGACCCCTTCTCGGCCACCTCCGGCGCCAACACGGCGGGAACGGAGATACGCGCCGTCGAGAACTCCTGGCCCCGGTGGACCGAAACCACCGGGACGGCGGCATCGACGTGGCCGAGCACGAGGTGGCCGCCGAGGCGGTCGGCGAGGCGCAACGCGCGCTCAAGGTTGACCCTGGCGCCCGGCCGCAGCGCGCCCAGCGTGGTGCGGGCGAGCGTCTCGGGCGAAAGATCGGCGGCGAACGACGACGACGACGGCTCGCCGACGGTGAGGCAGACCCCCTGCACCGCGACGCTCTCCCCCGCCGCCAGCGGCTCCCCCGGGAGTTCGCACACCACCTCGATGCGCGCGCCGCGCCCGCGCCGGACGACGCTGCGCACCTGGCCGCGCGCCGCGACCAACCCGCTAAACACTCTCCACCTCGGCCTCCACCACGAGGTCGCCGGCGAGCCGGCGGACCTCGACGAAGCGCAGCCTCGCCGCCTCCTGCGGGGACCCGAACCCCGCCCCGCCGACCGACGGCGTCGCCTCGCGGCCCCCGAGCACGAGCGGCGCCACGAACGCGTGGACCCGCTGTGCGAGGGCCTCGCGCAGGAACGACCAGTGCACCTCGCCGCCACCTTCCACGAGTACCGAGCTGATCTGGTGCGAGCCCAGCCAGCGCAGGACCTGGCGCAGGTCGCACCTACCGTGCTCGTCGCCCCCGACCTCGACGATGGCGGCGCCCCGGCGCTCGAGCTCGCGCCGCCGCTCAACAGGTGCGTCCTCCCGGCAGAACAACGTCACATCGCCCGGGTCGTCCCCCAGCAAGGCACACTCCGGAGGGGTCCGCAACGAGGTGTCGAGCACGGCGCGGACAAGGCGGGGGCTGGGGTTGAGCCCGAGGCGGCGGGTCAGACGCGGGTCGTCGGCGAGCACCGTGTTGACGCCGACCAGCAGCGCGTCGAACTCCTCGCGCAGCGCATAGCCTTCCCTGCGGGAGGCTTCCGAGGTGATCCAGCGCGAGCGGCCGCCGCGCGCCGCCAGCTTCCCGTCCAGCGTCATCGCCATCTTGAGCGTGACGAACGGTCGGCCGGTCGCGATCCAGTGGAAGAACCGGCGGTTCGCCGCACGGCACGCCTCCTCCTCCACTCCCTCGATCACCTCGACCCCCGCGGCGCGCAGGATTTCGACGCCGCGGCCGTTGACTGCCGGGTTCGGATCCCGCGTCCCGATCACCACCCGCGCGATGCCGGCCGCGATGATCGCATCCACGCACGGCGGCGTCCGCCCCTGGTGCGCGCACGGCTCGAGCGTGACGACCAGGGTGCCGCCCAACGCCCGCGCCGCACCGGTCGCGAGCGCGGCCACCTCGGCGTGCGGGCCGCCGCACGCCAGGTGCGCGCCGGTGGCCACCGCCTCGCCGTCGCGCGCGAGGAGCACCGCACCCACCATCGGGTTCGGGCTCGCGCCGTACCGCCCCTGCTCGGCAAGTTCGAGCGCCTGCCGCATCAGCCCCGACCAGGGCGCGCTCACGCGAGCGCCTCCAGCAGCGCCGCGGCGAACACGTCCGGCGCGAACGGGAGCAGGTCGTCGAGGCCCTCGCCGACCCCGACCCACCGCACCGGCACCCCGAGCTCGCGCGCGACGGCCAGGACCACGCCGCCCTTGGCGGTGCCGTCGAGCTTGGTCAGGGCGACGCCCGTGACTCCCGCATGGGCGCCGAACTCGCGCGCCTGTACCAGGCCGTTGGTCCCGGTGGTGGCGTCGAGCACGAGGAGGACCTCGTTGGGCGCGCCGGGAAGCGCCCTGGCGCAGACCTTGCGCACCTTCTCGAGTTCCGCCATCAGGTTGTGCTTGGTGTGCAGGCGGCCGGCCGTATCGATGATCACGTCGTCCACGCCCCGCGCGAGCGCGGCCTGGAGCGCGTCGAACACGACGGCGCCGGGGTCGGCGCCGGGGCGCTGCGCGACGACCGGCACGCCCAGGCGGGCGCCCCAGCTCTGGAGCTGCTCGACCGCGGCGGCCCGAAACGTGTCGGCGGCGACCAGCATCGCGGCCCGCCCCTGCGCCTTCGCCCGCCCCGCCAACTTGGCCGCCGTCGTCGTCTTGCCGCTGCCGTTCACCCCGACCACCAGCACGACGTTGGGCTTGCCGGGCCGCGCCACCCCGCCGCCCACCGTCAGCAGCGTTTCGACCTCGGCGCGCAGCCATGCCATCTCACCGCCCGGCACCACCTTGCCGCGCCGGCGCGCGTCTTCAAAACTCCGGGCCACGGTCTCGGCCACCTCGACGCCGACGTCGGCGGCGAGCAGCGCCTCCTCCAGCGTCCCGGGGCTGACCACCCAACCCGTGGCGGTGAACTTCTCACCGAGGAGCGAACGGGTCGCCCCCAGGCCACGGCGCAATCGCTGCAACAGATTCAACGCTCACCCCCTGCGGCCGCACCCGCCCGACCCGCCCTTTACGGAATCTCCCGGTTGAACGCCGCGCTCGCCCTGGTGAGCGCCTCGCCGGCCAGCGCGGCGGGGGCGGCGGGGTCCATCACCAGGACCAGGTAATAGCCGTCCTTGAGCACCCGGCTCATCACCTGCATCTGGGTCCCCGCGATCGCCAGCCGTTCCAGCCCGCCCGCGCCCATCAGGCCGGTGATCCGCGCGGCCTGCCGCAGGAAGATCCCGTGGTAGGCCCCTTCGAGCTTGAGCTCGTACGGGGTCGCGCTCCTGGACACGAACTCCACCGACTCGCCCTCGGAATCGAGGAAGATCGCACCCTGCGCCCCCGGGACGTCGACCAGGAGGTTGTTCAGAAGGTACTGGAACGCCACGTGGTCACTCCAGGTACGCCCGGGCCTGACGCGCTTGCACCGAGTTGGGGGCGAGCGCGATGACGCGACGGAAGAGCGGCGCCGCCTCGTCCTTGCGCCCCTGGGCTTCGAGCAGTTTGCCGAGGGCGAAGGCGACATCGGCCCGTTCCGGCGCCCGCGCCTCCGCGTCCCGGTATGCGGTTTCCGCGCGCGCCGGCTGGCCCAGCCGTTCCTCGACCTGCCCCAGCATGAAGTACGCCTCGACCGGACCATTGGGGACCGCGGCGCGGCGCAGGTTCTCCTCCGCCGCCGCCAGGTTCCCCCGCGAGAAATAGAGCGAGCCGAGGTTGAAGAAGACGCCCGCCCGGTTGGCTTCCGTCGGATCGCCGAGCACCGCGAGGAAGTCGGCCTCGGCCATCGCGTACTGGCCGAGTTGCACGTACGCAGCCCCGCGATTGTTGCGCGCATCCGAGTACTGCGGCGCCAGCATCAACGCGTTGTTGAACGCCTCGAGGGCTTTGGCGGGCTTCCCGCCCTGCAGTTCGGCCATGCCCATCAGGTTGTAGATCGTCGGGTTCTTGGGCTGGAGCGAGAGCGCAACCTTGAACTTCGCCAGCCCGTCGGGGATCTTCCCCTCGGCGACCAGCGCCTGCCCCTGCTGCATCAGCATCGTGGCGGCAAGAGGATCTTTGGGGTCGATTCCGGGGGGGAGGTTCGTACGCGCCGGCTTGCTCGACGCACACGCCGCAAGCACCAGGAGAACCGCCACGCGGAAAAAGCAACGAAGTGGGCTTCGCATCGTCACGCCACCTCCACCTGGGCAAAGGGTACCAGGTCGCCCTCCTTGACCGCGGTGAAGAACGCCTTCACGACCATGGGGTCGAGCCGGGTGCCCGCCATGCCGCGCAAGCGGCCGTACGCCAGGTCCGGGCGCAGCGCCGTCTGGTACGGGCGCTGGGTCGTCATCGCGTCGAACGCGTCGGCGGCGGCGATGATGCGGGCGACGAGCGGGATCTCGTCGCCGGCCAGACCGTCGGGGTAACCGCCACCGGACCAGTTCTCGTGGTGGGAGCGGATGCCCGGGAGCATCTCCCGCAGCCGCTTCATCGGACTCACGATCGCGGCGCCCTTCACGGTGTGCACGCGCATCTGGGCGAACTCGGAGTCGGTGAGCGCGTCGGGCTTGGTCAGGATCGCATCGTCGATGCCGATCTTGCCGACGTCGTGGAGCAGCGCGGAAATCTCCACCGTCTGCAAATCCGCGCCCGAGACGCCGCAGTGACGGGCGATCGCCACGGCGTACTGACTCACGCGCTCGGAGTGGCCGCGCGTGTACGGGTTCTTGGCGTCGATCGCCGCGGCGAGGGCGCGGATCGAATCGACCAGCAGCTCCTTGTTCTCCGCGAGCGCTTCCTGCAACGAGCTCACGGTGCGCTCGATCTCCACCGCCATGACGTTGAAGTTCTCCGCGAGCCGGCCCAGCTCGTTGCGCGAGGTCACCGGCACCTGGCGGGAAAAATCGCCATTCGCCACCGCGGTGCTGACCTCGGCCAGATGCCGCAGCGGCGTGGTCAACCGGCGCGCCAGCCCGATCCCCGCGGCCATCGCCACCAACGCGGTCACCAACGCGAGCAGTGCGGTCCTCTCCGCCATGCTGCGCACGGCCGCGAACGCCACGCCGACATCCCGCGCCGTGACGACCGCCCACGGCGGGTTCTCCACCGGGCAAAGCGAGCCCAGCACCTCGTCGTTGCCGGGCCGCAAAGGGTCCCTGTACGTCTTCGTCAGGCGCACCGGGGCCTTGAGGTACTGCGCGACAAGGGGGTGGTCCGCGGCCGACCTGCCGACGTGACTCTGCTCGCTGGAAAACACGACGTCGCCGGCGCGGTCGACGATGTCCACGGTCACCCCGCGTCCGGTCTCCTCGGCGAGCCGCTCCACCAGGCCCTCGAGCGAGACCACCCCCTGCATCGCGCCGGCGACCGCGCCTCCGGGGGTCCGCACCGGCAGCGACGTGAGCACCATCGGGTCCTCGCCCGGGAGACGCAGCAAATCGCGCCGCACCGACCGCCCATCGAGGTTGGCGGTGAACGCCTCGCGCAGTACCGGCTCCAGCTCATTCTCCGCCTTGGTGGACAGGCTCGGGCTCTGGAAGAACGATCCCTTCCCGGTGGCGTCGAGCAGGCGCAGCAGCTCGATGTGGCGGTTCTCGTTGACGAGCTCGTTGAGCGTCTCGGACGCGGTCCTGGGGTCGAGCCGCCGGCCCTCCCCCGGCCGCAGCGCCTTCGCCATCATCTCGATACGCCCCACGCTGTCGAGGAAGTAGAGCTGGATCTCGCGCGCCAGACCGACCGCCTGCCGGGTCAGGTACTGCATCTCGAGGGTGGCCACCTGCTCGCGGTTCGAGCTCACGAACCCCCAACCGGCGAGGCCAACCGGGAGCACGGCGAGCGCCACGAGCAACGCCGTCAAGGGGTAGAGCAGCGAGCGCGAGAACGGCCAGCGAGGAGCCATGGGACCGTTTGGACTATATCATGCAAAGGGATGGCAGGCACGTTGGACAGCCGGCGCCGTGCCGCAGCCGCGCTCGAGGAGTTGGCGCTGCTCGCGGAGCTCGCCGGGGAGAACCCGTTCAAGGTCCGCGCGTATGCGAACGCGGCGCGTGCGATCGCGCGGGCGCCCGACGACATCGAGGCGCTGGCGGCCCGGGGCGAACTCACGTCGCTGCCGGGGATCGGCAAAAGGATCGCGGCGATCGTCGCCGAAGTGATCGGCCGCGGCGAGCCGGCCCAGCTCGCCGCGCTCCGGGCCGGATTGCCTGCGGGCCTCCCCGAGCTCGTCGCGCTCCCCGGCCTCGGCCCCAAGCGTGTGCGCGCCCTCTGGCACGAACTGGGGATCGCCTCGCTCGGGGAGCTCGAGTACGCCTGCCGCGAGAACCGGCTGGTGGCCCTGGCAGGTTTCGGCGCGGCGACGCAGAAGAGGATCCTCGACGCCATCGAGTTCCGCCGCCGCGCCGGCGGAGGGCACCACATCTCCGACGGCTGGCAGGCGGCCGAGGAGACCGCGGCGACGATCAGGAAGGTCGCGCCGGGCGCGGCGGTCGCCGTGGCCGGTGAGGTGCGCCGGTTCTGCGAGATCGTGGCCGAGGCGGTGGTCGTGTGCGCCGCGCCGATTCGCGCGGCGCTCCTGCCCGCTCTCGCCGCGCTACTGCAGGATGCGGCGGCCGATGCCTCCGGCGGGGTCGCCGGCCGCCACCCCTCCGGAGTGCCGGTCCGTGTCGTGACCGCGCCGCTCGCCTCGTTCGGCGCCGCCCTCGTCTGGCGCACCGGCAGCGCGCGCCACCTCGAGCAGCTCGCCGCCCGCGCCGCAGCCGGCGGCCTCACCTTTGCCGCCGGCGATCTCACCGACGCGTCGGGGCTCACCGTCGGATGCGGCGAGGAGCCCGACCTCTACGAAAAGCTCGGCCTGCCCTGGATTCCTGCCGAACTGCGCGAAGGCGACGGCGAGATCGAGGCCGCCGCCGCCGGCGCCTTGCCCGAACTCCTCAGCGAGAAGGACATCCTGGGCGCCGTGCACGTCCACACCACCGACTCCGACGGCGCCGCCTCCCTCGACGGCATGGCGGACGCGGCCGCTGCCCTGGGCTGGTCGCTGCTCGGGATCGCCGACCACTCCCAGGCCGCGGCGTACGCTCACGGCCTCGACGCCGCCAGGCTGCGGGCCCAGGGCGAGGCGATCGCAGCCCGCAACTCCCGCGGGGGCACTCCGCTGGTCCTGCGCGGGACCGAGGCCGACATCTTGGCCGACGGCTCCCTCGACCTGCCGGAGGGCGTGCCGCTCGACTTCGTCGTCGCCTCGGTGCATTCCTCGTTCCGGCAGAGCCTCGAGGCGCAGACCGCGCGCCTGGTGCGCGCCGTCTCGCGCGGCCCCGGCACGATCCTCGGCCACCCGACCGGCCGCCTCCTCCTCGCCCGCGAGGGGTATCAGGTCGACCTCGAAGCGGTCCTGCAGGCGGCTGCGGCCAGCGGCGCCGCCATCGAGATCAACGCGCACCCGTTCCGCCTCGACCTCGACTGGCGCTGGGTCCGCCGCGCCGTGGCGCTCGGCGTGCCGATTTCCGTCGGCCCCGACGCCCACGAACCTGCCGGCCTCGCCGATGTGCGCTGGGGCGTCGGCATCGCCCGCAAGGGGTGGGCCACAGCGAACGACGTGCTCAATGCCCGCCCCTGGCCGTGGTGGCCGCGAGGATGATGTCGGCGGCGGCGTCGATGTCGGCGTCGCCCACGTCGAGGTGGGTGACGAAACGGACGGTGTGTGGCCCCTCGTCGAGGCAAAGGACGCCGCGCGCCGCCAGCAATTTCACGACCTCGACGGCGCGCAGGCCGCAGGGGCACGTGTCAGCGAACACCATGTTGGTCTCGACCGCGGCGAGGTCCACGGCGAGGCCGGACGCTGCGGCGATGCGCTCGGCGAGCCTCCGGCAGCGGCGGTGGTCGTCGGCCAAGCGCTCGATGTTGTGCCGCAAAGCGTACAGGCCGCCGGCGGCGACGATACCCGCCTGGCGCATCCCGCCGCCCAGGAGCTTGCGGGCGCGGACGGCGCGCCGGATGAATTCGGCGGAGCCCACCAGCACCGACCCGACCGGTGCGCCGAGTCCCTTCGACAGACACACGCTGACCGAATCGAACGGCGCCGCAAGCGCGGCGGGAGGCAGCCCGGAGGCGACGGCGGCGTTGCACACCCGCGCCCCGCCGAGGTGCAGGAGCAGGGCGTGCCGGTCGCAGAACTCGCGCACCGCGAGCACGCCGTCGGGATCGAGCACGCGCCCGCCGCAGTGGTTGTGCGTGTTCTCGAGCGCCACCAGGCGCGTCGGCGCGAGGTGCGGGTCGTCGTCGGCGTGGACGAACTCCTCCATCAGGCCGGGGTCGAGCATGCCGTCCTCGGAGGCGAAGCAGCGCGTCTGCAACGCAGCGTGCACGGCCGCGCCGCCCTGCTCGTACATCAGGATGTGGGAGCGCTCGTGGACGAAGATCTCGTCGCCGCGCCTGGTGTGAGCGAGCAGCGCCGCCTGGTTCGACATCGTCCCCGACGGGAAAAATAGCCCGGCTTCCTTGCCGAAGAGGCCCGCCGCGCACGCCTGCAAGGCGTTGACGGTCGGGTCGTCGCCGAAGACGTCGTCACCGACCGGCGCCTCCGCCATCGCGCGGCGCATCTCGGTCGAGGGCCGCGTCACCGTGTCGCTGCGCAGATCGATCGGTTGCATGACGTGCTCTCCGCTTCCGTCGTTGCTTTCGCTTTGCGGTCTACCCCTTGCCCTCGTCCGCCCTCAGCTTTTCGCGCAGCTTCTTGAAATCGGCCCAGGACTCGCGCTTGGCGGCGGGGTTGCGCAGGAGGTAGGCGGGGTGGAACGTCGGCAGCACGTCGCGCCCGGCCCACGTGGTCCAGCGACCGCGGTAGCTCGAGATCGGCGCGGTGTTGCCGAGGAGGTGGCGGGCGGCGATGCGACCCAGGCACACGATCACGGCCGGGTCGATCAGCTCGATCTGCCGCCTGAGGAACGGCATGCAGGCCGCCGCCTCGTCCGGCTCGGGATCGCGGTTGCCGGGCGGCCGGCACTTGACCACGTTGGCGATGTAGACATCCTCGCGCTTGAGGCCGATCGAGGGCAGCATCGCGTTGAGGAGCTGGCCGGCGCGGCCGACGAACGGTTCACCGATGCGGTCCTCGTCGGCGCCCGGTCCCTCGCCGACGAACACGACGCGCGCCCCGGGGTTGCCGACGCCGAACACGACCTGCGTCCGCCCCCGGCACAGGCGGCACCGGGGGCATGCCGCCAGCGCCCGCCCCATCGCCGGGAGATCGGCCGCCGCGAGAGGGTCCTCCCCGCCGGCCGGTACGGGTGCCGCCTCGGCGCGCGCTGCCGCGCCCGTCGTTTCCGCCGGCGGACCGGCCACCGCGATGTCGCGCCAAGCGAAATCCTGCAGGTACTCCAGCAGGTCGCGGCGGGTCATCGGCGGCGCGCCGCCACGATCTCGCCCGCGAGCGCCATGAGCAGCTCCCGGGCCAGCGCCCCCTTGTCCTGCGCGGCGAACGCCCTGCGCGCGCCCAGGCGCGTCAGCACCACCGCGCGGTTGCGCGCCTCCTCCATGCCGAGCCCGGGCTCGTCGATCGGGTTGGCGACCACGGCGTCGGCGCCCTTGGCCGCCATCTTCGCGGCGGCGCGCGCCTCCAGCTCGGCGGCGCGCTCGGCGGCGAAGATCACCAGATACGGCCGTCCCTGCGCGCGCGGCATTGCCGCGGCCAAATCGGGAACCGGTTCGAGCGCCAGCTGCTGCGCCCCCTGCCGGCGGTCGAGCTTGCCGTCCGCCACCGCGGCCGGGCGGAAATCCGCCACCGCGGCCGCGTGCCAGACGACGTCGGCGTCGGGAGCACGCGCACCGAGCAGCCGTCCGAGATCGTCCGCCGTCTCGAACCGCTCCGTCGCGACCCCGGCCGGAGCCGTCACGCCAGGACCGGCGAGCAGCCGCACCTCGGCGCCGAGGTCGCGGGCCGCCGCGGCAAGGGCGACGCCCATCCGCCCCGAGGAGCGGTTGGTGATCACCCGCACGGCGTCGATCGGTTCCCGGGTCGGGCCGGCGCTGACGAGCACCCGCACTCGGGCGAGTGCGCCGCGCGGCGGCAGCGCGGCGAGTGCCGCTCCCACGATCTCGTCCACCGCCGCGAGCCTCCCGGGGCCGACCTCGCCTTCCGCCAGGAACCCGCAGGCCGGCTCGACCACGGCCGCGCCCCGTTCACGCAACGTCGCCAGCGCCCGCTGCGTGGCCGCATGGTTCCACATCGCGGTGTTCATCGCCGGCGCCACCACGACCCGCCCGCGGTGGGCTAGCGCGTACGTCGTGAGGGCGTCGTCCGCAACCCCCGAGGCCATCTTCGCAATGATATTGGCGGTTGCAGGAACGACGAGCAGCAGGTCGCTCTCGCGGCCGAGCGCGACGTGGTCCACGCCGGGGTTGGTCGCGTCGCTCCAGAGCGACACCTCCGCGCGCGCGTTGGAGAGAACAGCGAACGTCCGGGGGGCGACGAAGCGGGCCGCGTTCTCGGTGAGGATCGCGTGGACGCGGCAGCCGGCCTTGACCAACCCGCGCAGCACCTCGACGGCACGGAACGCCGCGATGCCCCCCGAGACGCCGAGAACCACCCGGCCGCGCACCTACTCCTCCGCGGGGAGATCCTCGGTCAGCAGCTCGTCGGCGACGGCCTCTTCCACGACCTCGAGGTTCTCGTCGAACTTAGGACCCTCGAGCTCCTCGTCGAGCTCGTCGTCCTCGTCCTCTTCCTCCAGGACCTCGGGCTCGACGACCAGCGGCGCGACCGGCGGCACGGCCGGGAACAGTACCGGCACGCGCTCCTCCGCATCGCGCGCTGCGACTTCCTGTTGCAGGAGCGCCTCGTACTCATCGGCGGTAACGCTCCGCCAGGGCACCCTGTCCGCCGCCAGCTCCGCCAGCGCGATCGTCGTCGGTTTGACGTGGCGGCCCGTGACGCGCGGCCGCGCCCCGGCAATCAGCTGCTCCGCACGCTTCGCGGCGATCAAAATGTAACGAAACGTGCTCTCGACGCCCTGTGGCAACTCCGACATCACTCCTCCTTCTTCGCCGCGCGCTCGAAGTCCTCGAGGATCGCCTGGACCCTCGAGCGCAGGCGGAACGGCCGCATCCTGGCGACCGCGACAACGCTCGCGAGGGCGCGGGTGGCGTCCTCGAGACAATCATTAATTATAACGTAGTCGAACTCCGCGTATTCGCGCATCTCCCGCACGGCGTTCTTGATCCGCAGGGCGATCGCGTCTTCGGAGTCCTGGCGCCGGGCGACCAGACGCCGGTGCAGCTCGGCGTGCGACGGCGGGAAGATGAACACCTTGACCACGTCGGATACCGATGCGCGGACCTGGCGGGCGCCCTGGACGTCGATGTCGAGGAAGACGTCGCACCCTCGCTCCAGCTTGGCCTCCACCTCGGCGCGCGAGGTCCCATAGAGGTTGTCATGGACCTCCGCGAACTCGAGGAACTCCCCCGCGGCCGCCATGCGCTGGAACGTGGGGCGGTCGACGAAGTGGTAGTCCACGCCGTCGCACTCGACCGAACGCGGCGGACGGGTGGTGTGCGACACCGAGAAGTGCGCCTGCCGCCCCTGCGCCTCGAGTTCCTGCATCACCCGCCGGATCAGCGTGGTCTTGCCGCCACCCGACGGCGACGCCACGATGAACAGTTCGCCCCTCGTCGTGTCCAAGTTCCCTCCCGCGCCCGAATCATACTCGGATCGGCGCGGGGGCGCACCGGCATTTCTTCCACTCCGTGGAGGCCCTCTATTTGCCCGCGAGCTGCGGCCGTGTCGCTCGGGCGGCGCATCGAGCGCCGCCCTCCGACCCGCC
>PKYI01000131.1:0-11908 GCA_003133645.1 Acidobacteriota bacterium
GCCAATACCCCGACACCCACCAACGAGCCTGCCACCACAACCAACCCGCGCTTCATGAGATACCGTCCTTTCCCGAACATGGCTCCAACCTAGCCCTCCGATCCCCCATCCGGAAGAGCACTTACTACCCTGGAGCCACACCGCCACGTGGGTAGAAACTACCCCGCAGGCACGCGCGGGTGAGCGCCGGCCGCCTGAACACGAGCGCCGACACCTCCTGGGACTGGTCGCGGAAGCCGGTGAGCGCTAGGACGACGGCTTGGGCGGCGCGCCGGACGCCTTCGACGTCCACGCGACCTTGCCCGCGATGGCGAGCCAGTCGGCGCCGCTGCCGACCGACTCGATCGTAAAGGGAAGGTCCTCGGGCATCTGGAAGAGCGTCACGTCCGTGTAGGTCTTCGTCAGGAGCGGCCCGATGAAGTTCACGACCCAACCGACGATGCCCCGGCACCGCGGTTCGATCCGCACGTTGCGCAGGACGAAGCTGCGGCTCGCCGCATCGACGACGAGGTCCGCCTTCCCTTGCGTGTCGCAGATCTGACGGAAGAGACGGCCTTTGGCTTCCTTCTTCTCCACCGTCACGTCAAGGTCGACCAGGAAGCAGGTCCCGCCGCACGGGCCGAAGCGCCGCGGTTCGATCACGAAGCCCACGTTGCGCATGACGGGCGGGATGTCCTGCCTCCACTTGGCGCGCAGGACCTCGAACGCGGCCTGCTCGACGGGGGGCCACGGCACCGTGAACCGGTACTCTCCCGTGACGGCGCCTTCCCCGCCGCTGCCCGCGTCCTGCAAGTGAAGCGTTGCCGCGAACAACCCCTGGAAGAGGAGCTGGACACGCCGCTCGCCGACTTGCGCGATGGGATAACGCACCATGAGCGGGTAGTCCATACGGTAGTTGGATTCCAACTCCACATCGCCGGTCGCCCGCCCGTTGGCGATCGCCGCCCCCTTCGTTCGCAGCTTCACGTCGCTCAAGGCGACGACGACCCCGTCCCGCTGGATCCTGCCCGCTTTGCCGAACAGCTCCACGTCGACGATGCCGGAGTACTGCCCGTCCGGGCGCAGCCGAAGGTCGCGGACGACGAAGTGCGAGGGCGCCTCGACGTCGACTCTCGGCCCGCCGGGCACGTCGAGCTCCCCTGCCGTCAGGTCGAGGGCGAGAGCGGCGGCGGAGAGCGACGCCTCGATCGCGCCGCCGGTGGGTGATCCGACCTGGAACGCACCTTCCCTCAGCTCGCCGTGCGAGAAGGTGCAGCGGCTGCCGACGAAGGCGATGGCGCCGTTCTCGATCTCGCCGTCGACCCGCCCGACGACCCCGAACTGCTCCAGCCGGCCCTCCCGAGCCGGCCGGAAGACGCCCGCGATGATCGCGACGTGCACAGGCGTGCCTTTCCTCGACTGCGAGGCGGTGTGGAGCTCGATCATCGGGCCGAGGCTCAAGGGGCGGTCGCCATACGCCACGAACTCCGAGTCATGGATTCGCACCTCCCTGACGAGATCGATGAAGGCTGGACCACGAGGCGGTGCCGGCGCCGAAGACGTCGGGGAAAATGGGGTCCCGCCGCGCGCCGCCGGCGCGGCTGCACCCTGCGCGCCCAGGACATCGCCGTGCAAGACCGATAGGATGTCGGTGCGGAACTCGAGCTTGCGCAGCGCCGACGTGGCAAGACCCCGGAACACCCAAACGATGGGTCTCCAGATCCCGCGGCCGCGGTAACTGGCCTCGGTGATCCCCTTGCCCTCCTCGAAGCGGAGGCTCTTGACGAGAATCCTGGGCCGCAGGTGATTGCCGTCGAGGAGCAGCGTGCCGCCGCTGACCGTCAGGTCGAGGCGGCTGACGTGCCCCGCAACCGCCGAGGCAACGAGGTTCACCGTCGGCGTTCCGACGGCCTCCACCTTCCACGCATCGGCCACCGGGACGCGCCCGGCACGCAGGTCGATCTCGAGGGTGAACGAGCCGCTGTCGACGCACTCGGCGATCTGATCGAGCACGAGCTTGGTGCCCGCCTTCAGGGGCGTCGGCGGGGGTGAAACGGCCGTCGCTGCCGGCGGGCCGGCTGGGGACGCCGGAGCTTGGGCAGGCGCGGGTGTCGCGACAAGAGCCAGAAGGAGTGCAAAGGTCCAGGCAACGCGGACGCTCGAGCATGGCGAGGCGCGACCGATGCGCTTGAACATCCGGCCGTGCGCTCTCGGCGACGGCACACTTTGTGGTCGCTGTGACCTCATGGCGGCGCCTACATGGTCGTCTCGACCGCGCGCGGCACGGTGTAGTTGCGCCGCACGAACGGGCGTTCCGCCACGAAGTAGAACGCGTAGATCAGCAGGTGGCCGGCGCCCGCGGCGACGACACCGGGAAGCGAGCCGTACAGGAGCGCGTATCCGTACCCCTGCAGCTGCCCTACGGAGTACATCGGGTTGTGCAGGAAGCGATACGGCCCGCCGTCACAGGCGGTGGGCAGTGGGCGCCCGAGGAACATGTCGCGGAAGAAGTACACGTCCACGCCCACGGTGAGCGTGGCCCACAGTTTGATGACAAGGCCCACCGCGAACAGCGTCACCCCTGCGGCGAGGACGAGCGGTGCAGGCACCGTCTGCTCCCACCTGGGGAGGTGCAGCGCCGCCATGCAGCCGACCCCCAGCCCCTGGTTGAGGAACATCAGTCCGGCCAGGGTCTCGTACCCCCGGAAGGCGCGCTGCTCGCCGAAGCGGGCGATGGCGCGAGCGGGGAGGGTGGACCTGAGGATCAGGGCGTTCCCGCCGTAGTAGAAGGCGAGAGTGAAGAGGAAGTAGGGCAGCGTGAGCCGCCAGTCGGCGCTGGTGACGAGCACGTGGGCGAGGAATACGGAGGCGACGCTGCCGGCCACCCACACCGCGTTGAGGTGCTCGAGCCGCCAGCCGGCCATCGCGAACACCGTTGACACGACTCGCGTCACGTCCCGAAGAGCGACGCGCCACCGCGGTGTTGGTCGCCCCCGGCGCACAGCGCCCACAGGCAGGTCACGATGGTCGTATTCCTCTTCCTCAACTCGCAAGCGGAAGCTCCTCATGTCTCACCCGCGCCGGCGTTGCACGTTGTCCCGGACACCGAAAAGGTTACCACCTTGATCGACGGCGACGGTTGCATGGAACGTAGTCCTTCCCCGAGCATTTCTCGAATCTAGCGCTCTGGCCCCCAACCGGGATGCGCACTTTCTACCCTGGAGTGAAGCCGCGAGTTGGGTAACAACTACCCAACCGGTTGGTTGGAACCCTTGCCGACGCATGCATCAGCTCCGCACTGTCGGCGCGAAGTCGGCCCTCGCCGCGTTGTCCCCCAGCGAGGCGTGCGATACATTAGTCTGGCATGGCTTGGGTCAGAACCAAGGCGGTTGCGGCGAAGCTCGCGCTGGCGGACAGTGCCGCCGTCGAGATGGCATTCTACCTGGCGCTGGCGCTGGTGCCCCTGGTCGGCGTCGCGATCGCGCTGGTCAGCCGCTGGCTGCCCCTCGACTTGAGCGCGCCGATCGAGGAGGTGTTGCGCGCCGTCCTGCCGGCCGCTTCTGATGTCGCCCCCGGCGAGGTGTTGCGCTGGGCGCGTTCCTCGGCCAGCCAGGGGTGGCTGACGGTCGGCTTCGTCATGGCTTTCTGGACCTCGTTCCGCTTCATGTCGGTGTGTATGCGCTCGCTCGGTACGATGGTTTCCACCGGCGCCCGCCCGCCGGTGAAGGCCTGGCGCTCGGCCGCCAGGTCGCTGCTGCTGCTCGTGGTCTGGATCGTGGCGCTGGTGGTGACGGCGCTCTTCCTTCTCGTGGCGCCTGCGATCGAGCGCGGCCTGCTCCACCTGCCCGAGCTGTCGGAGCTTTCGCTCTCGGTCTTCGCGGCACTGCGAGTGGTTCTCATCGTGGCCGTCCTGTTCGGCGCGACCTACCTGACCTACCGCGTAGTCGTCGGCACGCGGGTCGGCTGGTTCCGGGTGGCGCTGGCCGCGCTGCTGGCGTCGCTGGGCTGGATCGGTGCCAGCCGGGCGTTCTCCCTCGCCGTCCCCGTGCTCTGGAAGGCGACGCAGCTCTACGGCACGCTCGGCAGCGTGGTGCTGTTCATGCTCTGGGCCTACGTCATGACCTGGATCCTCCTGCTCGGTGGGCTCCTGTTCCTGCGGCCCGGCCGGGGGCGAACGACTCGCGAAGCGGGATAGCACCCCCTCAGCCTCCGACCGACTCGCCGATCGGCGCGAAACTAGCCGCCGGCGAGTGGTGTCGGCGCACGACATGCGTAGTTTCTACCTAAGTTCCAGTGTTGTATCTAGGTAGAAACTACGGTTTACGCCCATGAAACGAGGGAGCTATCTTTAACAGTACTGAATTTATGCAGGGGAACGTCGCTAAGACGGTCGGTTGTTGACCGCCGAATTGGGTTGCCCCCGATCGGCAACCCGGAAAATGGAAGAGCCAACATGAACTTCAAGCATGTGAGTCTCTTGGCAAGCGTCGGATTCGCTGCACTTCTTTGCGTTGGCTCGTCGGCCCTGGCCGCGACCGCACCGCCGCTCGGGACGACGCAGACCTTCGCGGTCCTGGGTGGCTCGACGGTGACGAATACCGGTTCGAGCGTCCTCACCGGAGATCTGGGTGCCTGGCCGGGTCTCGCGATCACTGGCTTTCCTCCAGGGACTGTGAGCGGAACGACGCACAAAGGCGACGCGGTCGCGCTTCAGGCTCAAAGCGACCTCATCACCGCGTACAACGTCCTCGCGGGCGAGGCGTACGACACCGACTTGACGGGCCAGGATCTCGGCGGACTGACGCTCACGCCAGGCACCTATCGCTTCTCGTCGTCGGCTCAGTTGACGGGAACTCTCACCCTCAACGCCCAGGGCAACCCCAATGCGGTCTTCGTTTTCCAGATTGGAAGCACGCTCACGACCGCGAGCAACTCGGTTGTTGGCTTCATCAATGGAGGCTCGAACTGCAAGGTGTTCTGGCAGATTGGCAGCTCGGCGACTCTCGGTACGGGCACGACGTTCGCAGGGACCATTCTCGCGCTCACGAGCGTCACCCTGAATACCAGCGCCAGTGTTTCCGGGCGAGTCCTGGCGCGGAATGGTGCCGTGACGCTGGACACCAACGCCGTCAGCGTCTGCACCACGACTTGCCCGACCATCACGGTGAACCCGGCCACGCTGCCCAGCGGGGGCCAGCCCAATGTCCCTTACAGTGTGACGATTTCCGCCTCCGGGGGCACTGGGCCGTACACGTTTGCGGTGCCGCCCCTCTCGCTTCCTCCTGGCCTCACGCTCACTTCCGCCGGCATCCTTTCCGGGACGCCGACCGCGTCCGGCACATGGATTTTCACGGTCACCGCCAGCGACGCGAACGGCTGCACGGGATTCAGGGTCTACACGATCACGATCAACGCGGCCACCTGTCCGACACTGACGATCGTTCCCGCCACGCTCCCCAATGCTGTCGTGGGCGTCCCCTACAGCCAGCCGATCACCGCGAGCGGTAGTACCCCTGATTTGTACACCTACACCGTGACGGGTTCGCTGCCGCCCGGCCTCGCGCTCACCCCGGTCACCGCGACCAAGACCGCCACCCTGTCTGGCACGCCTACGACCCCTGGCATCTACAGCTTCACGATCACGGCCACCGACGTGAACGGCTGCCAGGTGAGCCAGGCATATTCGATGCTAGCCGGCCCACCCGGGAGCAACATCCCCACGCTCTCGGGGTGGGCCATGGCCCTGCTTGTTGGCCTCCTGGCCCTGGCAGGCGTCGCAGCGCTCCGCAGGATGACGTAGCCATCAACCCCCTCCTCCTGCCTTGCAGCGATCACGGGGCGCATGAGCGCCCCCTTTGTTTGCGCCACCGGGTCGCGCAGGGAAGCAGGATTCGAAGGAGAATAGACGAAGCGAAGTGGGGAGGTTTGAGATGGAAGATTCCAACCACACCCGGATCTATGCCGTCATCTTCTTTCTGCTCGCGGTGCTGGCCATCGGCTTCGTCTGTTACCGCGTACTTTCGCCGTTCCTCGCCGCCATCGCCTGGGCGATCGTGCTCGCCGTCGCGTTTCAGAAGCCCTGGTTGTTCCTCGAGCGCCGCATGCCCAAGCACCGCAGCCTCGCCGCCGCGCTATTGACGCTCGCGGTCGCGGTCGCGGTGCTCGTCCCTGTGGGTCTCTTGGTGGGGACGCTGGCCAACCAGACGATCGCCACGGCGACGAAGATCACGACCAGCTTGAGCGCCAGGGACGTCAGGTCGTTCTCGGACTTCGTGGCGCTCCCCAAGGTCGCACGCGTCCTCGACGATGCGAGGATCCGGGCAGGCATCTCCCCCGAGGACTTCCAGAAGCTCGCCGCCGCGGCCGTGACGCGTGTCTCGACAGTGGCAGGTGCGCTGAGCGGCAAGCTGGTGCTGGGGGTGTTCAACGCGTTGCTCACGGTCTTGCTGGTGATCTTCCTTCTCTTCTTCCTGTTCCGGGACGGCGAAAGGATGGCCGCGGCGGCAATCGACCTCCTGCCCACCGACGCAGACGGTCGCAACCGCATGAGCCGGTTGCTGCAGTCCATGCTGGCCGCGATCTTCCGCGGCTCGCTGATGTGCGCCCTGGTTCAAGGCTTGCTGGGTGCCATCGGCTGGCGGATCGCGGGCCTCTCATCGCCGGTTCTGGCAGGGGTCGTGATGGCGATCGTGTCCCTGCTGCCGCTGGGGGGAACGGCACTGGTGTGGCTGCCGGGCGCCATCTGGGCCTGGTCGACGGGCCACCACGCCTCCTCGATCTTCCTACTCCTGTGGGGGTTTTTCGTGACTGTGCTGCTGGTCGACACCGTCTTGCGCCCGATGCTGGTGCGGGGCGCCGATGAGCTCACCACCCTGATCGTGTTCCTCGGGGTCTTCGGTGGCCTCGCGGCGTTCGGGTTGCTCGGCATCTTCATCGGTCCGGTGGCGCTGGCGATCGCCGTCGCCCTCTTGGAGGTGATGCGCGGCCAGGCCGGCAGTCCCCGGCTCGACGCGGCCGGCTGACACGACCGCGGCGAGCCCTTACCTCCCGCGGTTTGGGGGACGTGTAGGGAAGAAGGTCGAGGCCTACGTATCCTGTTCTGCGCTCGCTACGCCATCGCGTCGATGACGGCGTTGAACGCCGAGCTTGGACGCATTTCCTTCTTGGCCCTGGCATCGTCGGGCAGGTAGTAGCCGCCGAGGTCGACGGGCTTCCCCTGCGCGGCCAGCAGCTCGCTCGCGATCTTCGCCTCGTTCTCCGCGAGCGCCTTCGCCACCGGGGCGAAGCGGGCCCGCATCGCGGCGTCCGTGGTCTGCGCCGCCAGCGCCTGCGCCCAGTACATCGCCAGGTAGAACGTCGCGCCGCGGTTGTCGATCTCGTTCACCTTACGGGACGGCAGCCTTCCGGCCTCTAGGTACGCGGCGATCGCCTCCTCGAGCGTCGCGGCAAGGAGCTTGACCTTCTCGTTGGTCGTGGCCTCGGCGGCCAGCTCGAGGGACGGCACGAGCGCGCAGTACTCGCCGAGCGAGTCCCACCGCAGGTGGCCTTCCTTGAGGAACTGCTGCACGTGCTTCGGGGCCGAGCCGCCGGCGCCGGTCTCGAACAGCCCGCCGCCGTTCATCAGGCGCACGATCGAGAGCATGCGCGCGCTGGTGCCGAGCTCGAGGATCGGGAACAGGTCCGTCAGGTAGTCGCGCATGACGTTGCCGGTGACCGAGATCGTGTTCTCGCCGCGCCGGATCCTCTCGAGGGAGAACTTCATGGCGTCGACCGGCCGCATGATGCGGATGTCGAGGCCGCCCGTGTCGTGGTCCGGCAGGTACTTCTTCACCTTCTTGATGATCTCGGCGTCGTGGGCCCTTCGGTCGTCGAGCCAGAAGATGGCCGGCGATCCGGTTGCGCGAGCCCTGGCCACGGCGAGGCCGACCCAGTTCTGGATCGGGGCGTCCTTCGCCTGGCACATCCTGAAGATGTCGCCAGCCGCGACCGTCTGGGCGAGGAGCGTGGCGCCCGCGGCGTCGACGATCCGGACCGTGCCGGCGGCCGGCACCTCGAACGTCTTGTCGTGCGAGCCGTACTCCTCCGCCTTTTGCGCCATCAGGCCGACGTTGGAGACGTCGCCCATCGTGGCGGGGTCGAACTGGCCGTTCCGCTTGGCGTCCTCCATGATCTCGGCGTAGATGGTCGCGTAGCAGCGGTCCGGCACCATGGCGACGCAGTCCTGGAGCTGGTCGTCCTTGTTCCACATCTTGCCGCCGTCGCGGATGACGTTGGGCATCGAGGCGTCGACGATGACGTCGCTCGGCACGTGCAGGTTCGTGATGCCCTTGCGCGAGTCGACCATGGCCAGGGCGGGCCGGTTCTTGTAAACCGCGGCGATGTCCGCCTCGATCTGGGCCTTCTTTTCGGCCGGCAGCCGGTCCAGCTTGGCGAGGATGTCGGCGAGGCCGTTGTTGACGCTGGCCCCGATCTGCTTGAGCGTCTCGGCGTGCTTGTCGAGCGCGTCCTTATAGAACACGGAGACGCAGTGGCCGAACATGATGGGATCGGAGATCTTCATCATGGTCGCCTTGAGGTGCAGCGAGAGCAGCACGCCGTCCCGCTTGGCGGCCTCGATCTGCTCGGCGTAGAAGGTCCGCAGCGCCGCGACGCGCATCACCGCCGAGTCGATGACCTCGCCGGCCAGGAGGGCGAGCTTCTCCTTCAGCACCGTGATCGTCCCGTCGGAAGCGACGAACACGATCCTCACCTCGGTCGGCCGGTCCAGGGTGAGCGACGTCTCGGTGCCGTAGAAGTCCCCTTCGCTCATGTAGGCGACCCGCGCCTTGGACCCCGACGCCGGCCACGGCTTCATCATTTTGTGCGGGTTCTTCTGGGCGAACTTCTTGACCGCAGCCGCGGGCCTGCGGTCGGCGTTGCCCTCGCGCAGCACCGGGTTCACCGCGGACCCGAGGCACTTGGCGAACCTCTGCTGCAGCGCCCTCTCGGCGTCGGTCTTGGGTTCCTCGGGGTAGTCCGGAATGTCGTACCCCTTCTCCTGCAGCTCCTTGATGACGGCGCGGAGCTGCGGGACGGAGGCACTGACGTTCGGCAGCTTGATGATGTTGGCCTCCGGGCGCTTAGTCAGCTCGCCCAGTTGCGCAAGGTCGTCGGGGAGTTTCTGCGCCGCGGTCAGGTGATCCGGGAAGTTGGCGATGATCCGGCCGGCGAGGGAGATGTCCCGCGTCTCGAACTCGATGCCGGAACCCTTGGTGTAGGCCCGAACGATCGGGAGCAGAGCGTAGCTCGCCAGCGCCGGCGCCTCGTCGACCTTGGTCCAGATGATCTTTGTTGTTGTCATGGTCCGTCCTCGTGGCAGGTTTTTTTGCCGCAACTCGACGCGGCAGTCTAGCGCTTTTGCGCGCCGGTTGTCAGGTGGTTGCGGGCCGAACCGGTACCCTGGCCCGCCCCGGCCCGCACGCCCCCGGCGGTCACCAGCCGATCCCGTAGTCCTCGCCGTGGTTGCTCGAGCCGCCCCACATCGTCCCGTGCGCGAGGTCGAACAGGATCGCGTTGATCGGGCCCGAGGTGCGCCTCTCGAACACCATGCTGTACCCCATCCTGCGCAACTCGGAGCGCACCCACGGCGGCACCGCGTCGTTGAGCAGCACCTTGCCGGGGATCGCCTCGTGATCGCCGAACGAGCTGTGCATCTGGAAGCTGTTGAAGTTCGCCGCCTCGGTGGCCTGCTGCACCGTCATCCCGAACTCGACAACGTCGAGAAAGAACTGCAGCAGGTTCTGGTCCTGGCTGTCGCCGCCCTGCACCGAGAAGCAGAGGAACGGCTTGCCGCCCTTGAGCGCCAGGGTGGGTGTCAGCGTCACCCGCGGGCGCCGGCCCGGCGCCACGACGTTGAACGGGGACTCGGCGGGGTCGAGGTCGAAGGACTGCATGCGCTGGGAGAGGCCGATGCCGGTGTGCCCCGCGATCACCGCCGGGAGCCACCCGCCCGAGGGCGTCACCGACACCACCCAGCCGTCGGAGTCGGCGGCCTCCACCGAGGTGGTGCCCGCCGTGAACCCCTCGCGGAAGCGCGCGAACTCAGCGCCGTCCACCGAGGCGGCGAGCGTGCCGTTGGGGCCGGGGCCAGCAGCTTGCGCAACCTTCCAGCGCGCGAGCAGCTGCGCGTAAGGGTTCACGCCGCCCTGGAACGGGTACGGGTCGCCGGGCATGATCCCGGGGTTGCTGTGCTCCGGGTCGATGAGCTTGGCCCGCTCCTTCGCGTACGCCTTGGAGAGCAGCCCCACCACCGGCGACGCCGGCGGGAAGTAGGGGTCGCCGTAGTAGAAGTCGCGGTCGGCGAACGCCAGGCTCATCGCCTGGTAGACGGTGTTGATGTAGCTGGCGGAGTCGTAGCCCATCGCCTTGAGGTCGAAGTTCTCGAGGATGTTGAGCGCCTGCAGCATCGCCGGGCCCTGCGTCCACACCGTGAGCTTGTAGACGTCGATGCCGTGGTAGCTCGTGCTGACCGGCTCCTCGATCTTCACCTGCCAGTCGGCCAGGTCCTTGGTGGTGATGAGCCCGCCCTGCTCCTGCGTGCTGCGCGCGATCTCCCTGGCGATGTCGCCCTTGTAGAAACGGTCGTAGGCGGCGTAGATCGCCTGCTTGCGCGACTTGCCCTGCGTGAGCGCCTCCTGCTCGGTGGCCACGAGCGCGCGCAGCGTGGCGGCGAGGTCGGCCTGGCGGAAGATCTCGCCGGGCTCCGGCCCCTCGCGGCGCGAGCCGGACACGCCCGCGACGGCACGGTCGTGCGCCGGCGTCGGCCCCTCGCCTTCGCCGCTGTCCGGCGCCGCGCCGGGCGTCCCGGCCCCCTTGCGGTGGAGGAGGAACAGCGCCCGCGAGTACGGCCACTGCTCGAGCCACTTCTTCTGGTGCTCGATGGTGTCGGCGGCCTGCGCCTCGATCGGGTAGCCGTCCGCCATCTCGATCGCCGGCGCAAGCACCTGCTTGAGCGACATCGTCCCGTACTCCGCGAGCATCACCATGATGCCGCCGGGGGTCCCGGGCGTCACCGCCGCCAGCGGGCCGTACTCGGGTGGGACCTTCATCCCCTTGGCCTTGAAGAATTCCGGCGTCGCCCCGGTCGGCGCCACGCCCAGGGCGTCGATGCCGATCACCTTGTGCGTCTTCGGGTTGTAGATGAGCGCCTGGGTCTCGCCGCCCCAGCTCAGGGTGTCCCACATGGTGCAGCCCGCCGCGATCATCGCCACCGCGGCGTCTACCGCGTTGCCGCCCCGGTCGAAGATCATGGCGCCCGCCGTCGCGGACAGCGGTTTGCCCGTAACCGCCACCCAGTGCATGGCGTGCAGGGGCGGCTTCTCGGTCCGCATCTGCGCCGTCAGGACCGCCGGTGTCGAAAGGAAAAGGAGAACGGACACGAGTCGTCGTATCATCGGTAACTCCTGTTCGTCAGTCTACGCCCTTCACCCGCCAGGGAGCCGGCTACGTCCGGATCGCTCCGGCTCTCTTTCCACTGCGTGGAGGCTACTTTGTTTGCCGGTCCCGCGGGTGGCCCGGCCTTCCTCTCTCACTGCGTGAGGCTGTGGTCTTGTTTTGCCCCGCGGGCTGCGGCCGTGTCGCTCAGGCGGCGCATCGAGCGCCACCCTCCGACCCGCCTCCGCGTGCGACCCTGAGCGAAGCGAAAGGGACAGCGAGGGACCCGGCGGCGAGGCGCGCAGCTGGGTCGCGGCCGGAGGAGCTTCGGGCCGCAGCGAGCGGGGGCGAGCAAGGCCCGAATGCCGCTTCACCCGAGGGGCAAAGCAAGACGCTCCACGCAGTGGAAGAAATAATCGCCTGCTCAGCGTCGTCACCCGAAATGCAAAGGGCCACGCCGATCGCGTGGCCCTCAAAATAGGTTTGGTTGCGGGGGCAGGATTTGAACCTGCGACCT
>PKYI01000131.1:11972-14188 GCA_003133645.1 Acidobacteriota bacterium
ACAATCGGGCACGCCCCTTGCTTGGACGGTGCCTGGAGGAGTGTCGATGGTGGACGCCGCCGAGTTGCGCGAGAGGGTCGAGAGGGACAGCGGCCGGTGCCGCGCCCTGGTTGCCGAGGTGAGCCGCACGGTGATTGGCCAGCGCGCCCTCGTCGAGGACATGCTGCTGGGCGCCGTGTGCGAGGGGCACGTGCTCCTCGAGGGCGTGCCCGGGCTCGGCAAGACCCTCGCCGCCCGCAGCTTCGCCGCGGCGGTACAGGGCACGTTCACCCGCATCCAGTTCACCCCCGACCTGCTGCCCGGCGACCTCACCGGGACGGAGGTCTTCGACCCCGACGGGCGGCAGTTCGTCCCCCGACTCGGCCCGGTCGTGACCAACGTCCTGCTCGCCGACGAGATCAACCGCGCCCCGGCGAAGGTGCAGTCGGCGCTTCTCGAAGCGATGGAGGAGCGGCAGGTCACGATCGGCGGCCGCACCTTCCCGCTGCCGCGGCCGTTCCTCGTGCTCGCCACTGAGAACCCGATCGAGTTGGAAGGGACCTACCCGCTGCCCGAGGCGCAGGTGGACCGCTTCCTTTTCAAGGTGCTCGTCGACTACCCCGCCCATGCCGACGAGCGGGCGGTCGTGGACGCGCACCTGGCCGCCGAGTTCGTGTTGCCGCGGCCCATCCTCACCACAGCGCAGCTCGCCGAGGTCGCCGCGACGGCGAAGGAGATCCACGTCGACGCCCGCATCCGCGAGTACGCCGTGCGGATCGCGCGCGCCACCCGTCACGGCGGCCCCGAGCACACCGCGGCCCTCACCAACTGGGTTCGGTACGGCGCGTCGCCGCGGGCCTCGATCGCGCTCGCCCGCGCGGCGCAGGCGCTCGCGCTCCTCCGCGGCCGCAGCTACGCGATCCCCGAGGACGTCAAGGAAGTCGCCCCGGCGATCCTGCGCCACCGCCTCGTGCTGACGCTCGACGCGCAGGCCGAGGGGATCGACGTCGAGCAGCTGGTGCGCGAGCTCCTGCTCGCGGTGGAGGTGCCGTGACGCTGGCCGCACTCTGGCGCCGCTACCTCGGCCAGGGCGAGCCCCACGCCGTCGCGCCGCCCGATCTCGCCCGGCGGCTGGCGCGGGTGCAGTTGCAGGCCGCCCGGCGCCTGGCGCCGGCGTGGGCGGGCGCGTACCGCTCCGCGTTCAAGGGCGAGGGGATCGAGTTTTCCGGCGTCCGCGAGTACCAGCCCGGGGACGACGTGCGCGCCATCGACTGGCGTGTCGCCGCGCGCACCGGGCGGCTCGCGGTCCGGCGCTACGTCGAGGAGCGCAACCGGACGGTGCTGTTCCTCCTCGACGTCGGGGCCGCTCTCGCCGCCGGCAGCGGCGACCGTTGCTTGCTCGACGTGGCCGCCGACGCGGTCGCGCTCGTCGGCAGCGCCGCGATTGCCGGCGGCGACCGGGTGACGCTTGCAGCCTGGAGCGACCACATGGAGCTGCTGCTGACACCGCAGCGCGACCCGGCGGCGCTGCTGCGCATGGTGCAGGCCGTCCTCCGGCTGCGGCCCGCCGCGAACATCGGGGACCTCGCCGGCGCGCTCGCCGAGGCGCCCAGGTTGTTGCCCCGCCCCGGCATCCTGGTCGTGATCTCGCCGCTGCTCGGGCGGGGGTACGGCCGGCGCCTGGCCGCGCTCGCGCGGCGGCACGAACTGCTCGTCGTGCGGCTTTGGGACGACCGTGCCGGGATCGGCACGGCGCGCGCCCTGATTCCTGCCCGTGCCCCTTCGGGCGCCGCCGGGTGGAGCGCCGCGTCCCCGGCGCTTTACGCCCCCGAGCTCGAGGGTGTGCGGGCGGACGTGGTCATCGCGACGCCGGACACCAACCTGGGACCCGTGTTGGCGCGCGCCTTCCTCGCCCGCGGCCGGAGGCGCGGTGCCTAGCTTCGCCCTTCCCCTGCTGGCCGCGGCCCTCACGGTCCCGTTCGGCGCGCCGGTGCCGGTCCACGTTGCCGGCCCTGTCGCGGCGTTGCGGGAGGGCGCGGTGGTCGGCGACTTCCTCGTCGCGGCCGCCCCTCGGCCGACGGCGGCGGGCGGCACTGTGGTGCTCAGGCCGCTCGCCCTCGGAACGCTCGCCGTGCCGCTGCCCGGCGCGCAGGACCCGGAGGTCGTCGTGGTGCAGCCCACGCTGGGGGCGCAGGCCGCCGTCGCTCCCATCGTGGTCCCGCCGCCGCCGCCGCTGA
>PKYI01000186.1 GCA_003133645.1 Acidobacteriota bacterium
AGGTACGCCGGGGATAACAGGCTGATCCTGCCCAAGAGTTCACATCGACGGCGGGGTTTGGCACCTCGATGTCGGCTCATCGCATCCTGGGGCTGAAGCAGGTCCCAAGGGTTCGGCTGTTCGCCGATTAAAGCGGTACGTGAGCTGGGTTTAGAACGTCGCGAGACAGTTCGGTCCCTATCTGGTGTGGGCGGAGGACACTTGAGGAGAGATGTCCTTAGTACGAGAGGACCAGGACGTACGGACCTCCAGTGTACCAGTTGTCGCGCCAGCGGCAGCGCTGGGTAGCTGCGTCCGGAAAGGATAACCGCTGAATGCATCTAAGCGGGAAGCCAACTCCAAGATTAGGTGTCCCTCCTGCTCTGCAGGACTAAAGGCCTCTGGTAGATGACCAGTTTGATAGGCGGGAGGTGGAAGCGCAGCGATGCGTGTAGCTGACCCGTACTAATCGGCCGTGCGGCTTGACCATACACACCCTTTCTTCTTGCGTCGAGGCTCTGGAGACCCGTTGAGTTGTGAAACTTGGTGAGTTTTTCCGGTGGCCATACCGAGAGGGAAACACCCGTTCCCATTCCGAACACGGAAGTTAAGCCTCTCTGGGCCGATGGTACTTGGTGGGTAACTGCCTGGGAGAGTAGGTCACCGCCGGGAAGTATGAGAGCCCTGCAGGAAACTGCAGGGCTCTCGCTTTATACAGCCGCGCGTAGCCGCGCTCTCAGCCCTTCAGCAGCGTCTCGCCGCGGGCGTCGGCGGCGAGCAGGGCGGTCGCGGCCTCCGCATCCACGGCGCGCGAGAAGAAGAACCCCTGGCCGTACTTGCACCGTAGCGCCAGCAGCAACTCGCGCTGCCGGCCGCGCTCGATCCCCTCGGCGACGACGTTCTTTCCGAGATTGTTGCCGAGGGTGACGATCGTGCGGATGATCTCCCACGAGTCCTCGTCGCTGTCCATGCGCGCCACGAACGAGCTGTCGACCTTGAGGGTGTCGATCTCGAAGCGCCGCAGGTATGACAGCGACGAGTAGCCGGTGCCGAAGTCGTCGATCGAGAGCTTGACGTCGAGCGCCTTGAGCTGCGCGAGCATGTCCGCGGCGTAGCGGGCGTGCTCCATGATCACGCTCTCGGTGATCTCGAGCTTGAGCGACCGGCCGTAGACGCCATAGTTGCGCAACGTGCGGTCGACCTCGACGATCATGTCCGGGCGCATGAACTGCACCCCGGAGACGTTGACGGCGACGGTCACCGGGGTGCTGCGGCGGAACTGGGCGTTCCAGATGCGCAGCTGCTTGCAGACCTCGCGCAGCACGCTGCGGTCGATCGAGATGATCAGGCCGGTCTCCTCGGCGACCGCCAGAAATGCGCCCGGGAGCAGCAGCTCGCCGTCCGGGTGCTGCCAGCGCACGAGGGCCTCGAAGCCGCTGATCCGCCCGGTGTCGAGCTCCACGATCGGCTGGTAGTGGACGCGGAACTCCTCGCGCTGGATGGCGCGCCGCAGGTCGTTTTCGAGCTTCAGCAGCGACACCGCGCGGGCGTGCATGCCGGAGTCGAAGACGACGTAGCTCCCTTTGCCGAGCGCCTTGGCGCGGAACATCGCGGTGTCGGCGTCGCGCAGGAGGTCCTCGGGGCGGTCGTAGTCCCCGTCGCCGACCGCGATGCCGATGCTCGTGCTGGTGAACACCTCGTTCCCCTCGACGTTGAACGGGGCCAGCAGTTCGTCCTGGATGCGCTTGGCGGCGCGGACGGCGTCGTTGACGTCGGCGATTCCCTCGAGGAAGACCGCGAACTCATCGCCGCCCACGTGGGCGGCCGTGGCGCGGACGGTCTTCGCCCCCTCCCCGGCCGGCAGGCACCGGCGCAGCCGCTCGGCGACCAGGCGCAGCATCTGGTCCCCGACCCGATGGCCGAGCGAGTAATTGATGTTCTTGAACCTGTCGAGGTCGAGGAAGAGCACCGCGGAGGCTCGGCGGTCGCCACCCCGGCCCGGACGCAGCGCGAGCGCGATCCGCTCCATCAGGCTGCCCCGGCTTAGGAGACCGGTGAGGGGATCGAGCCCGCGGGTCTCGGTGACGTCGGTGTGCGTGCCGGTCACGCGGACCGCTGCGCCGCCGGCGTCGCGCACGGCAACCGCGCGGCACACGGTGTGCGCCCAGCTCTTGTCGCTCCGTTGGATGCGGTGACGGTCCTCGACCACCGCCGAACGGCCATCGAGCAACGCGCCCACGGCGGCCTTGAGGTTGGGAAGATCGTCGGGGTGCACCCGCCGGAACCACTCGTCGGGTGAGACACCGATATCCTTCGGCCGGTATCCGAGCTGGTCTTTCCACTCCGGCGCGAAGCTGATCTCGCCCGATTTCAGGTCCCACTCCCACCACGCGCCGGGCGCGGCGGCGGGCACGTCGTCCGCACGCTCCAGCGCGGCGGCCTCGACCGGCGTCCGGGCGCCCAGCGCCTCGGGGAGTGGCGCGGCCTCCCGCGTTCCCGGCGCCTCGGCCATCGGCGGGCCCGGCGCCGCCGCGGGCTCGCCACGATTGTCGAACGCTCTTGCCACGCCGCTCGCCAGGCGGCGCAGCCAACCCTGCGAACTCGCTGCGGGCGCTGTCGGGCCGCGTCCGGCGCGTTCGCCGGCGGTCGGCCCGGATCGGGCGGGCGACGCCGCTGCGACCGCCTCCAGGCTCGCGACTCGTTCCGCGAGCCGCTGCCGTTCCGCATCCACGGTTGCGCGCCCGGCCCGCTCGCGGGCGAGCCGCTCCGCCGCGGCGAGGCGGAGTTCGAGCGCGTCCGGCTTGAGCGGCCAGAGCAGGACGTCGTCGACGCCCTCGGGCAGCTCGCGCAAACCGCGGCCGGTGCGGTCGCGCGCCACGACCACCACGACGCAGGCGTCGCCGCCCGGGAGCGCCCGGATGCGCCGGATGAGATCGGCGCGCGCGGGCGGCGGCGCCCCGCCGCCCAACAGCAGCATCGGCTGGCGCGCCGCCTCGTACGCCTCCCACGCGGTCTCGGCGTCCTCGCACACGGTGACCGGGTGTCCTTTCGCCCGCAGCGCAACGGCGAGGATCCCGCGCAGGCGGAGCGCGTCCTCGAGCAGGAGCACGGGCAGCTCGGGCGGCGAGATCTCACTCACGGAGCCGCGCTCCTTTGCGTACATCCCCCGGGGGAGCCCCGGTGCCGCCATCCGGTCGCAGGACGCTGTGCGATTGTGTTGGCCTCACGCTCGATCTCGCGACACTTATGATAGCGCGACCGCCGGGGCAAAGGCCCAACGGCGGCCACGGCCCCGCGGCCGCGACGGCGGGAACGCGGCGGAGGAACGGCGCGGGCACCTACGGGCGCCCGGGTTCGCCCCGGGCGTCGCAGCCGTGCTCGGCGGCCAGCTTCTCCAGCAGGGCTACGGGGATCGCGCCCCTGGCGGTGACGGCCGGGCCGGCGAGGCGCAGGTCGACGGCGCGCAGCACGTCGACGAGCTCGGGAGCCGAGTCCTGGAAATGCAGCCGGGCCGCGGCCAGCGCCCCCGTGACCGTGTCGCGGAGCAACTCGGCGTTCTCCGGCGTATCGGCGACGGCCGTACCGGAGAACCTGAGCATGTCGTCCAGAGTCGCCTGCGCGACGACGCGGCGCACGGTTCCGGATGCGAACACGATGCCGCGCACCGTCTCGGCGCCATCGCCGTGAGCCCGCTCCGCCGCCGCCCCGGCGCGCTGGTGCGCTTGCGCCGGCACCGTCGCGACCATCCAGAACGGGGCGTGGATGTCGAGCCGGCCGGCGGCGATCTCGCCGGCGGCCAGCGGGGCGACCGGGTGCGGCGGGGCGAGGGCCAGAGCCACGGTTGCCTCGTCGCCGACGACCACGAGGGCGGCCGAGGGCAGCGCGACGACGACCGGCCGGCCGCCCTCGTGCGCGGACGCGAGCCGGTACGCCGGCGTCCCGGCGAGCGAGAACGCCTGCGCTCCGCGCTTGACGAGGGCCGCGGCGAGGGCCGCCGTGTCGTAGCGCCCGGCGAAGAGCGCGACGCCGGTCGTACGGTCGCCTTCGGGGACCGCCGCCACGACCATGACGTCCACGTCGCGCAGCGGGTCGAGGCCGGCGTCGTCGAGGAACCGGCGCACGTCGCCGTCGGTGCCGGTCAAGGCGTGCTGGCGCACCAGCCAACCGTGTACGGCCGGGTGCGTGCGCAGGACGGCGCTGTCGATCGCGGCGACCGCCGAGGCGGTCTCCGGGACACGGCGCAGCAGCTCGGCCGCAGTCGGGGGCGCGGCGAGGGCGGCTGGGGCCGCGAGCGCAGTGAGGAGCGTTGCCACGAGGATCGTTTTCATCTCTTGCCTCCTAGAAGTTCTTGCGGTTGAAGGCGACGACCGCCGCGCCCAGGCAGACGGCGCCGAACGCCGCTGTGGTCGCCAACGGCAGGAAGGCGGGGGTGGCCTTGCCGAGCACGTAGCCGGTGAGGTCGCGGCCGATCTCGGCGGTTTTGGGGAGGATCCAATAGAGGGTTTGCACCGCGCCGGCGCCGATCCGCGTGTCCATTGCCGCCGCGATCCGGTCGTGGGCGACGAGCGGCACCGAGAGCAGGTACAGGGCGTACGGCAGCATGATCGAAAGCGGCGTCGAGGAGGTCAGGACCCCGACCAGGTACATGAAGCCGAGGTACGAGAGAAACACGAGCAGGATCAGGGCGCTTGCGACGAGGAAGCGTGGGTTCCAGACGTGGGTCTTGGCCGAGATGATCACGAACACCCCGCCGCAGAGAATGAGCAGGTTGGCCGAGACGAGCGTCACGGCGCCGAGGAAGCGGCCGAGCAGCAGGTGCGTGCGGCCGATCGGACGCGTCACGTACAGGTCCACCGTCCCCCGGTGCTGGAGGTTGGGCACCTGCGAGCCGGTGGCGAACACCGCGAGGAAGACCCCGAGCACGTACAAGATTCCCGCGAACACCGACTGGCCGGTCGCCACGACGGTGGCGATCGCCGGCCCCTTGCCCGGCACCTCGAACGCCTTCCCGAACAGCGTGCCCGCCGCGAGTGCCCCGTCCACGATGTCGAGGTTGAGCGCGAAGGTGAGGACGAGCAGGAACAGCGACGACACCGCGAGGAACCCGAGCAGCGTGTAGCGGGCGAGCGCCTCGCGCCAGGTGTCCACGATCAGAGCCCAGGTCTTCACCGGCCACCTCCGGGGTCCGGGGTTCGGGGTCCGGGGTCCGAGACCGCGGCGGCGCGCTCCTCCCCCTCAACGACCTCGATGAAGACATCCTCGAGCGCCGCCCGCAACGGGCTGACCTCGGCGATCAGGAGGTGGTCGGCGCGGAGGCGGTCGACGAGCCGGTTCAGCGCGGCGAGGTCGGCCACCTCGACCTCCAGGCTGCCGTTGCTGGCCACCACGTTGAGGCCCTCGCCGGTCAGGCGCTCCGCTGTCGCGGCCTGCCCCTCGCCGAGCCGGACGCGGTAGCGCATGGTCGGCAGAGTGAGGTCCTCGACCGTTCCCTCGCGCACCACGCGGCCCTGGTGCAGGATCGCCACGTGGTCGCAGGTGCGCTCGACCTCGGAGAGCAGGTGCGAGTTGATGAAGATCGTCGTGCCGTGCCGCCTGGTGGCGAGCAGGATGTCGCGGATCTGGCGCCGGCCCACCGGGTCCACCCCGTCGGTCGGCTCGTCGAGGAAGAGGATGTCGGGCTCGTCCACGAGTGCGCATGCCAGCCCGAGGCGTTGCGTCATCCCCTTGGAGTAACGTCCCACCCGGTCGCCCCCGCGGCCGGCAAGCCCCACGAGCTCGAGCAACTCCGGGATCCGCTGATCCAGTGTCCCCTCGGCGACGCCGGCGAGGCGGCCGAACAGGCGCAGCGACGCCTTGCCCGTCAGGTAGCCGGGGAAGCGATGGCCTTCGGGGAGGTAGCCGATGCGGCGGCGCGCGGCCGCCCGGCGCGGGTCGCGGCCGCGCACGCGCACCTCGCCGCTCGTGGGCCGGGCAAGACCGAGGAGGACCTTGACCAGCGTGGTCTTCCCTGCCCCGTTGGCCCCCAGGAGGCCGAATACCTCGCCGCGGCCGACCGCGAGGTTCACGCCGTCGAGGGCGCGCAGGCGCCGCCGGCCGTGGCGAAACTCCTTGCTGACCCCTCGGACGGCGATCGCGGCCGCATCGGTGTCCACACCTGCATATACGTTGGCGGCGCCGGCGTTGTTCTCGCCGGCCGGCGCAGCCCGGGGGTAGCGGGAACCGCGACCGCCCTGCGCCGGGCTATCCCCGGAGGCGATGGGGGTGGCAGGAAGCGCCGGCACATCGCAGGAGGCGATGGGGGTGGCAGGAAATACCGGCGCAGGGTACGATCCGCGCTGCGCATCGCCTGGCCGTCAGCCTGCGTTGCGGGAGGTTTTCATGCCTTTGCCGCCCCATGACGTTCTCAACCTCGAACTCGCCGCCGCCGGCCAGCGCCGGATCGCCTGGGCCGACGCACACATGCCGGTGCTCGCTTCGATCCGCGAGCGCTTCGCCAGGGAGAGGCCGCTTGCCGGCCAGCGCCTGGCCGCATGCCTGCACGTCACCAGCGAGACCGCGAACCTGGTCCGCACGCTGGTGGCGGGTGGGGCGGAGGTCCGCCTCTGCGCCTCCAACCCACTCTCGACCCAGGACGACGTTGCCGCGGCGCTGGTGGCGGAGAATGGCATCGCCGTGTTTGCGGTCAAGGGCGAGGACAACGCGCGCTACTACCGGCACATTCGCGCCTGCCTCGAGTTTTCCCCGGTGCTCACGATGGACGACGGCGCCGACCTTGTTTCGTCGCTACTGTTCGTCGCCCGTGGCGAACTCGACGGCGTCCACCCCGAGGTGCAGGCGTTCGCCCGCGTGCTCGGCGAGGGCGGCCGGGCCGCGCTGATCGCAGGGGTGCTCGGCTCGACCGAGGAGACCACGACCGGCGTGATCCGCCTGCGCGCCATGGAGCGTGACGGCGTGCTGCGCTTCCCCGTCATCGCGGTCAACGACTCGGACACCAAGCACCTGTTCGACAACCGCTACGGAACAGGCCAGTCCACCGTGGACGGCATCATCCGCGCCACCAACGTGCTGCTCGCCGGCAAGGTCGTGGTCGTGGCCGGTTACGGCTGGTGCGGGCGCGGCCTCGCGATGCGCGCCCACGGCTTCGGGGCGCGCGTCATCGTCACCGAGGTCGATCCGGTCAAGGCGATCGAGGCCGCGATGGACGGCTTCGCGGTCATGCCGATGCGCGAGGCGGCGCCGCTCGGCGACGTCTTCGTCACCCTCACCGGCGACACCAAGGTGATCACCCCGGACCACGTCAAGGCGATGAAGGACGGCGCGATCCTGGCCAACTCCGGCCACTTCGACGTCGAGATCGACCTTCCGGGGCTGCGCGCGATGGCCACCGAAGTGTTCGAGGCGCGGCCGTCGGTGCAGGGCTATCGCCTGCGCGACGGCAAGACCGTGTTCCTGCTCGCCGAGGGGCGCCTCGTCAACCTCGCGGCCGCCGAGGGGCACCCCGCCGCGGTGATGGACATGTCGTTCGCCAACCAGGCGCTGGCGGCCGAGCACCTCGTCACGCATAGCAAGGAAATGACCGCCAAGGTCTACCGCCTCCCCGAGGACCTCGACCGGGAGATTGCGCGCCTCAAGCTCGCCACCATGGGGCTCGCCATCGACACGCTAACGGAGGAGCAGGCGAGCTACCTGGCGAGCTGGCGCGAAGGCACCTGACCACGCCCGCGCGCCCGTAGCGGCCGCCCGCTGGGCGGCCGGCCTCTGCACCCGAGTTGTCTGTGTGGGGCGCGCCGCGCGAGCGGTTTCGTACCCTCGGACGACAATTTCAACCTCACCGTGGGGCGGGCGTTCCCGCCCGCCCTGCGAAGACTTCGGGGCGGGGCGCTGTTGAGCGCGGGCGGGGCCGCCCACGCCACGGGAGGGGGCGGCCGCGCCACGGGCGACCGGTGTTTGCAGGCAAGCGACGCTGCGCGATACAATTACAAGAGACAAGTAAGACAAGCGGGGATCCTCGGCGGCCGGGGGGGACGATGTGACGAACACGAACACGGCGGGAGCCGGCGCGGCGTCTGGACCGGAGGGTCTGCGGCGGGACCCGCGCCGGCGCGATACAACGGTGCTGCTGGCGGCGTTCGCCATCCTCGTCGCGGTCGAGGCCGCGCTGTTCGCCTTCGTCTATCTGCCCGGTGAGCGCGCGCAGGCGGTCGAGGCGTGGAAGGGCCGCCTCGCCGCGATCGCCGACGACCGCGAGTCTGCGCTCGCAGCCTGGGTGCGGGAGCGGACCGCCGACGCGCACGTCGTCGCGGCGTACCCGACGGTGGTCGCGCTGGCCGCGGCCGGCGCGGGCGCCCCCCCGCCCGCCTCGGGCGGGGAAGGGACCGAAACCCACCTCTCCGGGCTGCTGGATACGTTCGTGGAGGCGTACCGGTATCAAGGCGCCTACGTCCTCGATGCCCGCGGGGCGGAGGTCGCCCGGAGCACCGGGAGCCCACCCCTGTGCGAGGCGTGCCTGGCGGCGGCGCGCGGAACACTCGCGGCCGGCACCACGACGCTCGACTTCTACCTCAGGAGCGACGGCACGCCGCTGATCGCGGTGATGGCGCCGGTCGCGACACCCGCGCCCGGGGCGCCGTTGCAGGCGCCGGTCGGCCGTGAGGACCACCGCGCCGACCGGCGCCTGCAACGGCG
>PKYI01000200.1 GCA_003133645.1 Acidobacteriota bacterium
GGCGCCCGGTGCGCCGCCCGCCGCCGCCCCCGGCGCCGCGCCGGGCGGCCCCAACCCAATCGCCTCGGCGGCCGGCGGCATCGCGCTCGGGGCCGGAGGCGCCGGCGAGGAGCCGTTCCCGTTCTCGTACTACCTCAACCGCGTGCTGGCGCTCATCGAGGGCAACTGGTTCCGGCCTCCCGCCTCCGCCGGAACGACGTGCCAGGTCCGCTGCGTGATCGCGCGCTCCGGCCGCCTCGCCGAGGCCGGCCTGGAATCCGCGAGCGCCTCGCCGGCGTTTGACCGGGCGGCGTTGCGGGCAGTGTATGCTGCGGCGCCGTTCCCGCCCCTCCCGGAAGGGTTCGGGGGGACGGAATTGACGTTACACCTGGAGTTTGGCCCTTGATGAACAGGACCTTGGCATTGTTCGCGGTCGCACTGGCGGTGGGGCAGCTCGCCATCGCCCAGGACGAGGTCTACCTCAAGGTCACCAACCCCGGCTTGTCCCGAGTGGTGATCGCCGTCCCGGAGTTCGCGTCCCGCCCGGGGACCGATCCGGCGGCGGCGGCGCTCCTCCTCGCGACCCTCCGGAAGGATCTCGACGAGACCGCCGTGGTCGGCGTCGTCCCGGCGGAGAACGCCAAGCTCGTCGTCGTCGACCCAACCAACCCGACCCTGACCCGCCAGCGCTGGCGCGCGGTGGGCGCCCAGTTCCTCCTCGACGGCAGCTTCGCCGGCGCCGGCAACCAGCTCGTGCTCGAGACCCGGCTCTGGGACCTCACCTCGGGCGAGGTCGCCTACTCGCGGCGCATCCAAGGCACCGTGAGCCTGGCGGCGACGATGGCCCACACGTTGGCGAACGAACTGGTCCACCTGTTCACCGGCCGCCCGGGCCCGTTCCTCTCCCGCATCGCGTTCGTTTCCGATCGCACCGGCGCCAAGGAGCTGTGGGTGATGCGCTGGGACGGGACCGAGGCGCAGCAGCTCACGACCTATCGGTCGATCGCGCTCTCTCCGGCGTGGTCGCCCGACGGCGAATGGCTCGCGTTCACCAGCTTCCTCCGCGGGCCGCCGCAGCTGTTCGTTCTCCGGCCGACGCAGGGGTACCTGAAGACGCTCTCGACGCTCCCCGGAGTCAACTCGTCCCCCAACTTCTCGCCCGACGGGAAGACCGTCGCGTTCGCGGCCGGAGCGGCCGGCGTGACCGATGTCTACGTCGTGCCGGTCGATGGCGGAACGCCGATGCGGCTGACCCACACCCTCGGGATCAGCACGCAGCCCGCGTGGTCGCCGAGCGGCCGGCAGATCGCGTTTACGTCGAACGCGGGCGGCTCCCCCCAGCTTTACGTCATGGACGCCGAGGGGACGAACGTCCGCCGGCTCACCTTCGACGACACGTACGCCGACGAGGCCGCCTGGGCCCCGGACGGCGTCAAGATCGCCTACACGACGCTGGTCGGCGACCGTTTCCAGATCGCGACCCTCGACCTGAGGACGAACGCGCGCACCATCATCCCCGGCCCCGGCAACAACGAGTCGCCGTGCTGGTCGCCTGACGGCACCGTCCTCGCGTTCGTGTCCGACCGTACGGGCGCACGGCAGATCTTCATCACGGACCCGGCCGGCAGGCCACAGCAGATCACCGACAAGGGGAACAACATCCAGCCGGCCTGGGTTGCGCAGGTTCAGTGAGACGGGTTGGCAAGTCCACGGCGCTTGGTGTACAGTCCGCTCGTCGAAAGCGAAAGGAGGCATTGTGTCTACTCTCTGGAACAGCAAGGCCTTAGGTCCCGTTCTGCTCGGCGTTCTCCTGATTGCCGCGGCGTGCGCCCACCGCCAGGCGGTGGTCGCGCCGGAACCCCAGAGCGTCCCGGCTCCGGCTGCGGCCGCGCCCGCCCAGGAAGCCCCGGGTGCCGGCACGACGACCGTCGCGCCCGAGCCCCGCATCAGCCCCGCCGAGAACCCCGAGGGCGGGATCAGAACCAGCGAGCTCCCGGCCGACCTCGAGCAGCTGAACAAGGCCGGGTACCTGAAGGACGCGTTCTTCGACACCAATAAGTCCGCGCTGCGCCCCGACGCGCGCGACGCCCTCGCCGCCGACGCCGCCTGGCTCAAGGAGCACCCCACGGTCAAGCTCACGATCGAAGGCGACTGTGACGAACGCAACACGGAGGAGTACAATCTCGCGCTCGGCTGGCGCCGCGCCAACGCCGCCAAAGACTACCTGGTGTCGTTAGGCGTCGGCGCGGGTCAGATCGCGACGATCAGCTACGGGGAGGAGAAGCCGTTCGCAACATGTCACAACGAGAGTTGCTGGTCGCAGAACCGGCGAGCACACTTCGTGATCACGGCACGATGAGGAGGTGGCGTATGCGATGGCTGATCGTTTCCTGCCTAGCTGTTGGCGCAGCGGGGTGCGTCTCCAGCGGCGACATCACGCTCCTGCACCGCGAGATCACCGACGTCTCGCGCCAGGTCGAGAACCTCGGCAAGCAGTCCTCCGGGAAGCAGGACCTGCAGGCGATGAGCACGAAGCTCGCGGACCAGAACGCGGAGGTCCTCAAGTCCAGCGCGGATATCCAGCTCGAGCTGCGGCAGCTGCGCGACCAGATCCAGGCGCTGCAGTCGAACCTCGACGCGACCAACCAGCGTCTCGGGTCGCTCTCCGCAGAGCTGGCCGCAACGCGCGACAAGCTGACCGCCGCTGCCGCCGCTCCACTGCCGCCCGCCCAGCCGGGCCCGGCAGGCACCGCGCCCGCCACCGGCCAGACCCCCACCCAACCCGCCGCGACCCTGCAACCCGCGCAGCTCTACAACGCCGCGTACGAAGACTACCTGCGCGGCAACTTCGACCTCGCGATCCAAGGTTTCTCCGAATACGCCAAGCGTTACCCGACGACCGACCTCGCCGACAACGCGCTCTACTGGATCGGCGAGTGCTACTACTCGAAGAAGCAGTTCAAGAAGGCGATCGACGCCTTCACCCAGCTGATCAACACTTACAAGACGTCGGACAAAGCGGCAGCTGCGCTGCTCAAGAAGGGCCTCGCCTATCTCGAGCTCGGCGACCGATCGCAGGCGGTGATCAACCTGCAGTACGTGCTCTACGAACACCCGGGCACCAGGGAGGCGGAGCTGGCACGCTCCCGCCTTGCTGCCCTCGGGGTCAAGGTGAAGTGAGTCGAAGGGATTCAAGGGAGATTTCATGGCAAAGAGGATCAAGTCGGGACTGAAGCGTCGTCGTCAGAACGAGGTCCGCCGCAACCGCAACCGGGCGGTGCGCACCCGCGTGCGCAACGCGATCAAGGTGCTGCGCGCCGCCATCACGTCCGGCGATGCCGGCCAGGTCAAGGAGTTGCTGCCCCGCACGGTGTCCGTCATCGAGGGCGGCGTCCGCAAGGGCGTCTTCCAGCGCAACACCGCATCGAGGTACAAGTCCCGCCTGACCGTGCAGGCCAACGCGGTGCTGCAGCCCAAGCAGAGTTAGTCCGGTGGCGACGCCCGCGCCATTCCCGTCCGCCCCGCTCTTCCCCGGACGGCTGCTCCGGCGCGGCAAGGTGCGCGACGTCTACCAGGCGGACGGCGAGCGACTGGTCATCGTCGCGAGCGACCGCATCAGCGCCTTCGATGCCGTGCTCGATCCCGGCGTTCCCGGAAAGGGCATCGTCCTGACCCAGCTCTCGAACTTCTGGTTCGAAAGGCTGGCGGACGTCGTCCCCAACCATCTCGTCGCGACCCGGCTCGCGGATTTTCCGCGACCATTCTCCGGGGAGGCGCTGCTCGAAGGCCGCGCTTGCCTGGCGAGGGCGGTCCGCATCGCTCCCGTCGAGTGCGTCGTCCGCGGGTTCATCGTCGGATCGGGGTGGAAGGAGTACCAGGCGCTGGGAAGCGTGTGCGGGGTCCGGTTGCCGGCCGGCCTACGGCAGGCCGACCGCCTCCCCGCGCCGGTCTTCACCCCGTCCACCAAGGCCGAGGTCGGCCACGACGAGAACATCCCGTTCGACGAGGTCGTCCGCCTCGTCGGTGCCAAGGTGGCCGAACAGCTCCGGGCCGTCTCGCTCGAGCTGTACCGCAGGGCGGCCGAGCTCGCCGAGGCCCGCGGCATCATCATCGCCGACACCAAGTTCGAGTTCGGCCTCGACGACGAGGGCAGGCTGGTCTGGGCCGACGAGGCGCTGACGCCCGACTCCTCGCGCTTCTGGCCCGCCGACCTCTACCGGCCCGGGAGCAACCCTCCCTCATTCGACAAGCAGTTCGTCCGCGACTGGCTCGAGGGCTGCGGCTGGGACAAGCGGCCGCCCGCCCCGGTGCTCCCGCCCGACGTCGTAGCCCGGACCCTGGCGCTCTACCTCGAAGCGCACCGCCGCCTCACCGGACGGGAGCTGGCGCTCGGGTGAGACGAACGGGAACAGTGGAGAGTTGAGAGTGAAGACTGGAGAGTTGTAGAAGCAAAGAGAATAGACCGGATGAAGTCCTGTCTTTGCCGACCACGGACCACTGACCACGGACCACGTCTTTCGCTGCCCGACCCGCGAACCCCGAGCCCCTTCCTTTCGCCGCTTCCGTTTCCCCCGGCCGATGGATATACTTCCCGGACTCTGTGCGACGGGAGGTCGGCTGAACATGGCAGCAAACCCAGTCCCCAGTGAGAGAATCAGAAACGTGGCGGTCGTCGGTCACTCCTCAACCGGAAAGACCACCTTGATCTCCGCCATCCTGTACGACGCCAAGGCGGTCAACCGGCTCGGCAAGGTCGACAAGGGTACCGCGGTGACCGACTTCGACGAGGAGGCGGTGGAGCGGAAGATCACGATCGCCGATGCGTTGGCGTACGCTCACCACCGCGACTGCAAGCTCAACCTGATCGACACTCCCGGATATGCCATCTTCACGACGGAGGCCGTCCAGGGAGTCAAGGTGGCGGAGGCGGCGCTCATGCTGGTCTCCGCTGTGGCAGGCCCGGAAGTTCAGACAGACAAGATCTGGAAGATCTGCACCGCGACATCCAAACCCGTGATCTTCGCGGCAAACTGCATGGACCGCGAGCGCGCCTCGGCCTCGCGCACGTTGCAGCAGCTGCAGAAGAGGTTCGGGCGCGAGGTGCTGCCGATTCAGCTCCCGATCGGCGAGGAGACCCACTTCTCCGGCGTCGTCGACCTGCTGCGCGGCAAGGCGTACAGCTTCCCGGCCGACGAGAGCGGCGCGATGCAGGAGGTGGCGGTCCCTGCCGAGCTGAAGGACGAGGCCGTCGCGGCCCGCAACGCGATCATCGAGATGGTCGCCGAGCAGGACGAGGCGCTGCTGGAGAAGTTCTTCGCCGAGGGGACGCTCGCGGACGACGAGTTGGTCGCCGGCCTCACGAAAGCGGTGGCGGCCCGCAAGCTGTTCCCGCTCATCTTCTGTTCCGCAGGGCGCAACCAGGCGGTGCAGCCTCTCATGAGCGCGCTGGTGGAACTCGTCCCCAGCCCGTTGGCGTCGCCGGTCTCCGCGAAGAACGTGGCGGGGGAGGAGGTCCAGCTCGCCCCCGGCGGCGACACGCCGGTGGCATACGTGTTCAAGACGATCGCCGACCCCTACGCCGGGCGGATCACGCTGCTGCGCGTCTTTTCCGGCGAATTCGCGTCGGACGGCACGTATTACAACCGCCAGCGCGACGTCGCGGAGCGGTTCGGCCCGGTTAACTGGATGCAGGGTAAGGACCTCGTCGCGGTGGAAAAGCTCGCCACCGGCGACATCGGGGCGGTCGCGAAACTCAAGGAGACGCACACCGGCGAAACGCTGACGAGCAAGGACGGTGCGATCGTCGTGCCCCCGGTTCCGATCCCGGAGGCCGCGATTTCCTTTGCCATCGCGGCGAAAGCAAAGGGGGACGAGGACAAGATCGCCCAGGGCCTCGCCAAGCTCAAGGACGAGGATCCCACCCTTCACATCGGCCGCGATCCGCAGACCAAGGAGCAGCTCGTCGCCGGCGCCGGCCAGCTCCACGTCGAGATCGCGGTGGCCCGCCTGCACAAGCGGTACAAGGTCGACGTCACCCTGCAAGCGCCAAAGGTCCCGTACCGCGAGACGATCACGAGGTCGGTCGAGATCACCGCCCGCCACAAGAAGCAGACCGGCGGCCACGGCCAGTTCGCCGAGGCCAAGGTCCGTCTGGACCCCCGGCCGCGCGGCGGCGGTTACGAGTTCGTGGACAAGATCTACGGCGGCTCGATCCCGAACAACTACCGCCCCTCGATCGACAAGGGCATCGTCGACGCGGCCGAACGCGGCGCGCTCTCCGGCAACCCGATGGTGGACTTCTCGGTCACGCTCCTGGACGGAAAATTCCATGCCGTGGACTCGTCCGACATGGCGTTCCGGACGTGCGGGCGGAAGGCCTTCCGCGAAGGCGTGAAGCAGGCCGGGCCGACGATCCTTGAGCCGGTCATGCACGTCGAGATCACGGCCCCGGACGAGTTCCTCGGCGACATCATGGGCGACCTGAACTCACGGCGCGGACGAGTCCAGGGAATGGAGCCCGCCGACGGCCAGACGGTGGTGAAAGCACAGGTGCCGCTCGCCGAGATGCTCACCTACTCCCAGACGCTGCGCTCGATCACCGGCGGGAGGGGCGACTTCCACATGGAGTACTCGCACTACGACGAGGTGCCGCGCCAGATTCAGGAGAAGATCATCGCCGCGGCGGTTGGAGGCGAAACCGAGGAGGAGGAGGAGTAGCTGGGGCCGCGGCCCTTGCCACGGATACTTCCGTTGGGACGAGCGAGAGGGCTTGACAACCGGCGGCGACCGTGCAAATATAACGACGTGAGTTTTTTCGGCAGTTGCGGAGCAACGCAGAGTTGAGGTAAACCCGCCGCAAGGGGCAGCGTCCTTGCGGCTTTTTGGCGTACGCCGGGACGCTCCCGGCACAGAGAAGGGCGGCGTCAGAAAGCCGCCAGCAACAAGGAGAAAGCAGCATGGCGCAGGGAACTGTCAAGTGGTTCAACGATACCAAGGGCTTTGGCTTCATCACCCAGGAGGGCGGCGAGGACGTGTTCGTCCACTACACCGCCATCGCCGGCGAGGGCTTCCGCACTCTCAAGGAGGGCGCGAGGGTCGAGTTTGACGTCGTGCGTGGCCCCAAGGGCCTGCAGGCGGCGAACGTCCGCGCGATCTGACGATCGGCTCAGCCGACAAGCCAGGGGCGGCGCTTCGGCGCCGCCCCACGTTTTTTTGGTCGCACCCCCCGTCCCCCACCCGGACGTCACCCCCAGCGGGCGAACCTCAGCGCGGCGGCTGCGAGGCCCTGACCGGGATCGGCAGCTCGATCCGGCTGCGCGGAGCGCCGTAGTACGGCCGGTAGCCGAGGTCGAGCTGCTCGTACGGGCCCTTCTGTAGCAGCTGGTCGAGTCCGACGACGGCCTCGGCGCGGCCTGCGAACGCCATCTCGTGCGTGCGCGACATCACGATCGCCTCCTTTGGGCAGGCGTCGACGCAGAAGCCGCAGTAAACGCAGCGCAGGAGGTCGATCGTGAAGACCTTGGGGCGCTTTTCGTACTCGATTGTCGGGCTGGCTGGGTCCTCCTCCGCCTCGATGTGGATGCACTCCGCCGGGCAGGCCTCCTCGCACATGTAGCACGCGACGCAGCGCGGCGACCCATCTGGCCTCGCCAGCAAGATGTGGCGGCCCCGAAGACGCTCGGAGTACTCCCGCTTGACCTCGGGCCACTCGACGGTGACCGTGTACTTGCGGGCGAAGAGGTTGCCCAGGAAGTGACGCAGGGTCACGGCCAGGCCTTTCGCAACCTCGACCAGGTAGAAGCGCTGCAGGGTGCCCAGCGGCTTGGGATCGCACACGACCACGTCGCGGGTCATCATCGGTCGAGCTCCCCGGCGATCACGTTGAAGCTGCCCAGCATGGCAACGGCGTCGGATACCGTGTTCCCTTCGAGCATATGGGGGTACGCCTGGAAGATCGCGAAGCACGGCGGCCGGACCTTGATGCGGTACGGCTTGCCTCCCCCGTCGGAGACGATGTAGTAGCCAAGCTCCCCGTTCGCCCCTTCGCTGAAGCCGTACCCTTCTCCGGCCGGGACCTTCATGCCCTCCATGATGAGCTTGAAGTGCCAGATCAGGGATTCCATCTCCGTGTAGACCTTCTCCTTGGGAGGCAGCGCGACGTTGTGGTCGTCAACGATGACCGGGCCCGGTTCGAGCCGCCCCAGCGCCTGCTCCACGAGCGCGAGCGACTGCTTGATCTCCTCGACGCGAACGAGGTAGCGCCCGTACGTGTCGCCGGCGTGCGACACCGGCACCTTGAAGTCGTACGTCTCGTAGCCCAGGTACGGGTAGGCCTTGCGGACGTCGTAGGCGACGCCGCAGGCGCGCAGGCACGGCCCGGTCCACCCCCAGTCCACCGCGTCCTCGGCCGAGAGCCTGCCGATCCCCTCGGTGCGGTCGCGGAAGATCCGGTTCTCGGTGATCAGCGTCTCCATGTCGCCGATGAGCGTCGGGATCCGCTTGAGGAGGTACCGCACCGAGTCCGCGAAGTCGTGCGGCACGTCGTGCGAGAGCCCCCCGATGCGCACGTACGACATCGTCAGGCGGCTGCCGCAGCATGCCTCGAGCAGCGAGTAGATCTCCTCCCGCGCCTCGTACATGTACAAAAAAGGCGTCATGGCGCCGAGGTCGTTGAGGTTCGCCCCGATGTCCACGATGTGGTCCATAATCCGCGAGAGCTCCGACAGGATGAGACGGATCGTCTGAGCCCGCGGTGGTGCCGACACTCCGAGCATGTTCTCGACGGCGAGCGCGTAGCCGACGCCGTTCATCATCGCCGAGCAGTAATTGAGGCGGTCGGTGTACGGGATCACCTGGTTCCAGGTGTGGCTCTCCGCCATCTTCTCGAAGCAGCGGTGCAGGTACCCGATTTCGACCTCAGCCTTGGTGATGATCTCGCCGTCCAGCCTGACGACCATGCGCAGGGTGCCGTGCGTGGCGGGGTGCGAAGGGCCGAGGTTGAGCACCTGGGTCTCGAAGTGGTCGGCGTCCTCCGGATGCTCCTTCGCCCACGCCGGCATGTCGTCCTGCTCCGCCTCGCGGAGCAGCCAGCGCTGGCCGGGGTCGTAGTCCTTGCGTAACGCATGCCCTTGGAACGCCTGGTGGCACAGGATGCGCTTGAGGTTCGGGTGGCCTTCGAACCGGATGCCGAACATGTCGAACGCCTCGCGCTCGAACCAGTCCGCCGCCCGCCACACGCCGTAGACCGAAGGGACGACGAGGTCGTCCTCCCGCACCGGCACCCTGAGGCGGATCCGCTGCCCGCGTTCGAGCGAGGCCGCGTGGTACACGACCTCGAAACGCTCGTCGCGACCGGGGTAATCGACGCCGCAGACGTCGAGGAGGAGCTTGAAATCCAGCGCCGGATCGTTCTTGAGGTGGCGGGCGAGCTCCGGCAACACGCGGCGGTCGACGCGGAAGGCCTGCATCTCCCCGCCGGGGAGCTCTTCCACGCCCGCGCCCTCGGGAAAGATGTTGCGGATCACGGCCACCGTCTGTTCGCGGTTCTCCATTCGCCCCCTCGCTCCGCTCACGCCCCCGCCGCCTTCGCCGCCGCCAGCGCCCGCTGGTAGCGGGTCTCGCCCCTGACGATCATCTCTTGCAGCTTCACGACGCCTTGCAGCAGCGCCTCGGGCGTCGGGGGACACCCCGGCACGTACACGTCCACGGGGATGAACTCGTCGATTCCCTGAACCACGTGATAGGCCCGGTAGAAGCCCCCGGTGCACGCGCACACGCCCATCGAAATGACGTACTTCGGTTCGGCCATCTGCTCGTAGATGCGCACCATCACCGGAGCCATCTTGTCCGTCACGGTCCCGGCCACGATCAGCAGGTCCGACTGCCTGGGCGAGAAACGCACGACCTCCGCCCCGAAGCGCGAGATGTCGTAGTGCGACATCATGAACGACATGAACTCGATGGCGCAGCAGGCGGTGCCGAACGGGAACGGCCACAGGCTATTCTTTCGCGCCGCGTCGATCCAAGCGTTCACCCGGGTCGTGAGGAACGCCGGGTCGCCGTCCTTCTGGCGGATGGCCGCCCCGGCCCCCCCCGCCACGGGCAACGACAGCTTCGGTTCAGGCTCGCGCATCGATCCCTCCCGCACACTCTGGCCAACCGCCTGCTCCGGCCCCGTGTTCCTCGCCGGATGATGCACGTGCATTATACGTGCAATCACAACTCACCCGGCACCGGCACCGGGGTGCTCGGGACAGTACCTCGCGTACACCCTGCGAACGAAATCGCGCGTCTCGCGGTACGGCGGCACGCCCCCGCTCTTGGCCACCGTGGCAATGCCGGCGTTGTACGCTGCCAGCGCCAGCGTCAAGTCGCCGAAGCGGTCGAGTAGCGCTCTGAGGTGACGGCAACCGGCCCGAAGGTTGGCGGCCGGGTCGTACGGGCTGGCGAGCCCCTGCCCCAGCCAAACCGAGGGCATGAGCTGCATCAGACCTCCGGCGCCCACCCGCGAGACCGCCCAGGGCTTGAACGCCGATTCGGCCGCCACCACGGCCGCGACGAGGACCGGGGAAAGGTTGGCGGTCTTGCTGGCGCGCCGGATTTGGGCCGCAAAGGGCGTGTTCGGAGGCAGCGACTGGCCGGCGTAGTCGAAGCGGCACGAGGCCTCCGGGATCGGCTCCGGTTTCGCCTCCACCTCGGCAGCAATCACGCGGTCGAGGCGCGCCAGTGGGACCTCGATCGACCCGCCTCCCGGCAGGTCCAGGTGAATGCTCCCCGTGCCGACGAGCCTCGCCGCGGTGACCTTGAGCAGGCGGCCGTCCACGAACACCGCCAGGTACTGCGCCCAGGCGATCCCCCGCCAGCCGAGCACGCCCGTCACAGCGGCCGCCACCGCCATGGCGAGACAAATCCGTCCGGCGACACGGGCTGGCAACGTCCCATGCCGAAGGCTGCGAGCGGGCGCTGGGGTGGCGTCTCTCATGCGCGCGGGTGTTTGCTGTCGTACAGCGACCGCAGCCGCTCGCGCGTGATGTGGGTGTAGATCTCCGTCGTCGAGATGTCGGCGTGTCCGAGCATCGCCTGCACCGCCCGCAGGTCCGCCCCGTGCTCGAGCAGGTGCGTCGCGAACGAGTGCCGCAGGACGTGCGGCGAAAGGTGCGCCGCGAGCGCCGCCTTCCGCCCATGCGCCTTGATCAGATGCCAGAAGCACTGGCGCGTCATGCCCTCGCCCCGCACCGTGAGGAAGAGCTCGTCGCAGCGCCTGGTGTCCAGTCCGGGCCGCGCGTCCTCGAGGTACCGGCCCAGCCACGCGCGCGCGTCCGAGCCGACAGGCACGATGCGCTCCTTTCCGCCCTTGCCCCAGACGCGCACGTACCCAGGGTCGAGGCGGAGCTGGCTCAGCGTGAGTCCCACCAGTTCGGAGACGCGGACGCCGGTCGCGTAAAGGGTCTCGATCATCGCGCGGTCGCGCAGGCCGAGAGGGCGCGAGACATCGGGCGCCGCCAGGAGCGCATCGATTTCCTCGGCGGTGAGGAAGTGCGGCAATCCCGGCATCAGCTTCGGCGACTCGAGGTCGAGCGTCGGGTCGTGCGTGCAGGCGCCGCGTTCGACCAGGTATCGGTACAGCCCGCGCAACGCCGCCAGCGCCCTCGCCGCCGAGCGCGCCGCCAGGCCCCGCCCGCGCAGGACCGTGAGGTAGCGCCTGAGGTCGGAGCGCTCGCACGTCTCGGCCTCGAGGCGGCGCCCAGCCAACCACCTGCCAAAGCTCTCGAGGTCGCGACGGTACGACGCCACCGAGTTCGACGCGAGGCCCCTCTCCACCAGCAGGACCGCCAGGTAGTCCGGCAGGACCAGCTGCAAGAACCGCGTCTGGGGAACGGTTGGGCCCATGCGGTGCGATTCTAGACCCAGAGTGCGTCGCTCCCGCTCAGCGCCGCACCCGCACCCTCCGAACGGGGGGCTCGTGCCGCCAGCGCGCGAGATCGAGCGTGCCGTCGAGACGAAACTCCACGCCCTCCCTCTCGAGGAGGCTCCGCTGCAGTCCGGGGGGCAGGTCCCCCCGCCGGTCGGTCGCGCAGCGCCCGAGGGCGTTCACCACGCGCTGCCACGGCACGTCATCCGGGCACGCGTGCATCGCCCAGCCGACCGCCTTCGGCGAGAGCACGTTCCCCAGCAGAGCGGCAATCTGGCCGTAGGTCATCACCCGCCCGGGTGGAATCGCCCGCACCAGGATGTACACCCGCTCCCACGCTCCCCCGCCGGACGGGGCCGCAACCTCGCCATGCACTCGGGCATCCTGGGCCCGGCGCCGGACCCGCGGTGAGGCGGTCGCCTTCACCGGGCCGGCGCCGATCTGTTGTTTCGGCGGACGTCGTGTACGGGGCGTTGCCACGGTCTCTTTCAGCGCTGCGCCCGCGGCGGAGCCGGCGGCGCGATGGCAGCCCTCCGGGGCAACCCCGGGTCGTCCTTGACCGCCTGCGCCTGGCTCAGGTGTCGGCGCTCATGGGCCGCGAGGACCAGCAAAAGTTCATACAGGTTGAGTCTGAAAACCTTTGCCCCGAACGCCGCCACTTTGGGCCGCGAGATGTCGAGGCCGGTGGCCGCCCTGACGCGGGCGCCGAACTGGCGGTTGAGATCGAGCAGCGCCGAGAGGACGAGGTCGACCGCCTGGTCCCCAGCCGCCACGTGTTCGGGGCGGGCCCGCCGCTTGCTCCGGACCGGTGGTTCGGTGGCCGCGATCAGCCGCCGGCCGACGAAGGCCACCCGGAGCGTCCCCTGTCTGTACCACGCGTGCCGCCGCGCCTCGCCGATGGCGGCGTCGATCAGAGGGAGAAGCTCCGACCCGATCATGTTGAGGTGCCCGAAACACTCGGCGATCGACCAGCGGCCCGAACTGGAGCGCCAGTTGAACTGCCGCTCCGAGAGCCCTCCGGCGATACGCTCCGCGTCGCGGCCGGCGTCGTCGAACTGACGGACGAGACCGCTCAGCTCCGGCGTCAACCCTCCCGCGGCGGCTTTCGGGAGGCTCGTGCCGGCGGTCGACCGGCGGCCCGGCCGCCCGAACAGCGCGTCGAGATCCCCTGCGCCCGACTCCTTGCTCACCATGTCCGTTCCTCTCGTCGTCCCGGAGCGTCCGCCCAAAGCGATCGGGGCCGCATGCTTGGGCGATGGCTCACGAGGTCCTGAACCCTCGTCTGTTCGCGAGCTCGATCAGCGCCTTGCGGTGGCGCTCGTCGGCGGCGTGCAGGTCGCCGAGCATGCGGGCGACATCCGGGTTTGCCTTCGCGATCGCCGGGCGCGCGTGGAGCTCCGCCACCCCGCCTTCGAACTGGATGGCAATCACCAGGGCCTCGTGCAACGAGAACCGCCGCGTCGCCTCGAGCGCCTTCTCCAGTTCTTCGACCTCCCGCGCGAGCACATCGGGGTCGATCTCCACGTCGCCGAAGTGCGTCGAGTTCTGCCGCACCAACCGGCGCAGGAACTGCACCTGCCTGAGGTGCGAGCCCTCCTCGAAGGCGAGCTTGGAGAACAGCCCCGCGGCCTCGGCGTCATCCGAGAAGGCGTCGGCAAGCTCGTTGTAGATCTGCTGCATCAGCCTCTCGAACTGCTCGAGCGGCCGCAACACGCTCTGAATCTCCGCCAAGGGACCCCCCCCGGTGCCCGTCCTCGACCTGCCCGCAGCCTGCTGTCCCGCGCCGGGCTCAAGTGATTCTACCGCGGCGACGCGCCCGTCGCCACCTGACCCCACCCCGGCGAGCGGGACGCTACTCAAGCGGGTCGCCACCCAGCGGCAGAGCGGTCAAAATGAACACCATGGTAGGGATGACGGGGTAAAGCAGCGCCTGAAGAAACACCGGGGCTACGAGCAATCGTCTGGTCCAAGGCGGAGGGTCTTCGACCGCAGCCATGATACGCATCGCCTTGAAGGTGAATTGCTCATGCCGCAACCGTGCCTCTTTGAACATGCCAATGAGTCTACGGTGGCTGGGCGGATTGCAGTCATAGAAGGCCCCACGACGAAAGAATCGCAGGTATACAGACCGTACCTGCGACGGAACCCAGCTCAGAAATGCCAACCGGAAATGCGGTTCAACCACTGTCCAACGATTGGGTACCGCAAAATAGACGAAGCCGCCTTCCCGCAAGACGCGCCGGATCTCCCGGAGGTGATCCGCCTGCTGCTCGAGGTCGCCGACATGCTCGAACACGTGATTTGAAACCACGACGTCGAACGTGGCATCCGGGAAAGGAAGACGGCTATTCTCGACCAATTCGAAATCGTAGCCGCCGGCGATTTGGCGTTGATCGGCAATATCCACCGCCATCACCTTTCCGCCGCTGCCGACGGCTTCCGAAATGCAATGCGCGATGATGCCCGAACCAGTTCCGACTTCAAGCACATGCCGCCCCGTAAGATCCGTCTTGCTCTGAAGCGCGGCAACGATCTTTCTTCCCTTCTTCGTTCTTGACTCGCAGTCCAGAATGGCGTGGGGAAGGCGCTTCATCAAAACCTACACGATCTCAGTACTGCCGGTGGCAGCAACGCCCGCAATCCCCGAATACGCCCTTGCGGGCCAGCTCCTTGCGATAGCCGCGGAAACGCGGGCTGTTCCACACCTGCGCGAATGTCCCGGACTTGGTGGTCACGTTGTCGACGACGAAGCCCCGGCACGGCGTGATGTTGCCGAAGGTATCGACATGGATCACGTACCAGGGGAAAACGCACGCCCGCTTCAGATCGCGTTCGTCTCCGCCGTAGTAGGCTCGGAGCTGTCTGTCGCCCATCTTTGGAAACAGGGTGACAGGCAGGCCGGCTACCCGGGCCGCCTGTTTCAATAGGGGGACCATCACCAGCAGCTGCTCCAAAGCGGGCACCGTTGCTCCCCCCTCAGCGCCGCAGCCGGCAAAGATCAGGTGCTGATAGCTCAATGCGTCGGCGCCGGCGGTCTTGGCGATGTCGATCATCTCCGGCAGACGGGCCAGATTTTCACCCGTAATGACGGTGTTGATCGTGATCGCGGGCCTGTACGATGCCCCGGCAGAGCGCGCAGCCACCAACGCTTGAATCCCCCCTATCGCCAGATCGTACGCCCCGCGAATGCCGCGCTCCGCGTCGTGCACCTCACGCGGTCCGTCGATCGAAACGTTGATGCGGTCGAGGCCGAGCCCGACCAATTCCTCGGCGTGACGCTGCAACAACAGGCCGTTCGTCGTCAGGGAACACTGAAAGCCGCGCGCCTTGATGTAGCGTGCGAGCGTGATTGCATCCCGGCGCAGCAAGGTTTCGCCCCCGATGAGGTGAATCAACGGCCGGATCGGGAACGAGGTGCGCAGGTCATCCACGACCGCTTCAAGCTGCTCCAACGTCAGCTCGGGGTACTCCGTTTCTTCCCGCATCTGCACCTGCGGGCACATCTGGCAGGCGAGGTTGCAGCGCATCGTGAGCGAGAGGACAACGCCCATGGGGAAAGGAGTCCAGCCACCCAGGTACCGAATGAGGTTAGGCAGGCCCAGGTGCTGGGCGTTCTCCATCGCCTTCAAGCTCAATCGGCGGCCAAGAAATAACACGATCAACCCTCCACGGATGCGGTATGGGTGACAGGAGCGCACTTTCTCATGATTTCGATGATAGATGATAGTCGATGACGGACAAGCGCTCGGCGCCCGACTCGAGCCGGCGGCGGCGCGTAGAATGGCCGCGGTGGCAGTCCGTATCGACCTCGACACCCGGCAGGTGACGTGCTCCGTCCATGACCTCCTCCCCGAGACGCTCCGGCCCGGTCTCGGGGGCCTCGGGGAGGGGTTTGCCCGCCTCTCGGTGGGCGCCGAGCTGCACCGTACCGTCCAGGCCCAGCGTCACGCCTCCGACCCCCGTTACGCCAGCGAGATCGCGGTCGACGCCAGGTTCGCGGCCGACGGCTGGGAGATGCGAGTGCTCGGTCGCGCCGACGGCGTCACCCGCGGGGATGACGGCAGGCCCGTCGTCGAAGAGATCAAGACACTGCACTTCAAGAGTGAGCTCCACCATCCCCTGGCACACGAGCGGCTCGAGCGCTTCCGCTGGCAGGCGCGGCTGTACGGGTGGTGCCTGTTCCCCGACGGCGGCGCGAGCGTCCGTCTCCTGCTCGTCGATCTCGGTGGCGGCGACCACCGCGTCGAGGAGGTCCCGTGGTCGGCGCGCGAGGTCGAAGCCTACCTGCGCACGCGGCTGCACGTGCTCGTCGCGGCCGAGCAGGCGCGGGAGCGCACGCGCGCCGCGTGGCGCGAGGCCGCGCTCGAACTCCCGTTTCCGTTCGCGGAGGTCCGCCCGGTGCAGGCCGAGGCGATGGCGGCGGTCGAGGAGGCCCTCGGCGCCGGCCGTCACCTCTTGCTCGCCGCGCCCACCGGCGTCGGCAAGACCGCCGCCGCACTCTACCCCGCGGTCAAGCTCGCCCTCGCCACCGGCCGCCGGGTCGCGTTCCTCACCGCCAAGACGCTGCAGCAGCAGCTCGCGGTCGCGACGCTGCAGGCGATGCAGACCGGCGGCTGGCGCTCGATCCAGATCCGCGCCAAGGCCAGGATGTGCGCCAACCAGGAGGTGGTCTGCCACGAGGACTTCTGCCTCCACGCCCGCGACTATGGCGCCAAGCTGGCGCAACGCGGCGTGCTCCCGGCCCTGCTCTCGGGGCCGCCGCACCTCGACCCGGACCGGACCTTCGCGGTCGCCCACGCGGCCGAGGTGTGCCCGTTCGAGGTTTCCCTCGAGCTCGCACGCGAGGCCAGCGCTGTCGTCTGCGACTACAACTACGTCTTCGACCCGGCCATCGCCCTGTTCGGCCTCGCGGACGAGGGCGCGCTCGAGGACACGCTCCTGGTCGTCGACGAGGCGCACAACCTCGTCGATCGGGCGCGCGAGTACTTCTCGCCGCGTCTCGGCCGCAGCGCGGTCCGCCAGGCGCGTCGTATCGTCGAGGGCCATCGCCAGAAGGTGTGCCGTGACCTGGACGAGCTCCTGGGCAGCCTCGACGAGCTGATCGAGCGTGAGGCATCCGGCGCCCTCGGCGAGCGCGAGGGGAGCCGTCGTATCGAGCTCGACCCCCGCCCGCTCGCCGAGGTCCGGCTTGCGCTCGACGCGCTCGTCGCCCCCTATTTCACGTTCAAGCGCAACGCCGAAATCTGGCTGGCCAGGGACCCCGTGGTCGACGTCCTGCTGTCGCTGGCGCGCGTCACGGACCTGCTTCAGGACGGCGGGCGCGAACTCGTCCCCCTAGCCGAGCGCTCGGGCGGCGGCGAGCCCGACGAGCAGCTGCGCGTCTACTGCCTTGACGCCGCCCGCTTCACCGGCGCGACCATCGCGCGCTCGGCCGGTTGCATCGCGATGTCCGCGACCCTCGAGCCGTTCGAGTTCTACCGCGACCTCCTCGGCTTCGACCCCGACCGGACCGACACCGTGAGCCTGCCCTCGCCATTTCCGCCGGAGAACCGCCTGATCGTCGCGGTGGACGAGGTGGACACGACGTTCCGCGCCCGCTCCCGCTGGTACGGGCGCATCGCGGAGCTCGTCACCGAGCTGGCGCCACCCGGCCGGAACGGGCTGGTGCTATTCCCCTCCTACGCCTTCCTGCGGGAGGTGGCCAGCCGCCTGGCGGCCCCCGGCCACAGCGTCGAGGTCCAGCGCGGCGACGACTCCGACCGGCTGCGCCGCGAGATCCTGGCGCGCCTGCGCGGCGGCGGCAAGCCCGTCCTCCTCCTCGCGGTTCTGGGAGGGGTATTCGCCGAGGGGGTGGACTACCCCGGGGAGATGCTCTCGGAGGTGGTCGTGGTTTCCCCGGCGCTCCCCCAGGTCGGACCCGAGCGCGAACTGCTCAAGGCGTACTTCGACGACCGCTACGAGCGCGGGTTCGAGTACGCCTACCTCGTGCCGGGGATGACCCGAGTGGTGCAGGCGGCCGGCCGGCTCATCCGCTCGGCCGAGGACCGCGGGGTCATCGCCTTGATCTGCAGGCGCTTCCTCGCCGATCCCTACCGCTCGCTCCTGCCCGAAGCGTGGACCGGCGGGGATCCGGAATCGCTCCGGCGCGAGGACCCGGCGGCCGCGGTGCGGGAGTTCTTCGTCAACCTGGACGCACGTCCGTGATATCGTTGCTTGGGAAGGCGAACGCAGCGGGGGGGCTCATGGAAACCGTCGGCAACATCCTCGGGGACAAGGGAGGCCAAGTCTTCAAGGTCGGGCCCGATACCACCGTCCTGCACGCCGTCCAGGAAATGTGCGCCATGCGCGTGGGCGCCGTCCTGGTCTGCGACGGGACGACGTGCTCCGGGATCTTCACGGAGCGCGACCTGATGGCCCGCGTGATCCTGAACGGGCTCGACCCCACGACGACGCGGGTGACCGAGGTCATGACTCCGCAGGTCGCGTGCGTCGAGCCTTCGACGCCTGCCAGCGAGGCGATGGCGATCATGACCGAGCGGCGTTGCCGCCACCTGCCGGTCGTCGAAGGCGGCGAGATCGTGGGCGTCGTCTCGATCGGCGACCTGGTGCGCTGGGACAGCCGCAACCAGGCGTTCGAGTTGCGGATGCTCACTGACTACATCCACGGCAAGTACCCTGGTTGAGGCCGATGCCAAGGCGGGCTTCCGACGCCACCTCCTCCGCGCTGTTGCTTTGCTGGAAGGCCGCTCGCGGCGGCGACTGGCATTACCCCCAGAGGTTGAACTTCAGGATGCACCAGATCGCCTCGAAGCCGTCCCTCCAGCCGATCTTCTTCCCCTCGGCGTACGTCCGGCCGTTGTATGAGATCGGGACCTCGTAGATCCTGACACCCATCCTCGCAACTCGGGCGGTGAACTCCGGCTCGAACCCGAAGCGCTCGGAGGTCAGGCGGAGGCGCTCCTTCACTTCGCGGGTGAACACCTTGTAGCACGTTTCCATGTCGGACATGTTGAGGCCGGTGAACATGTTCGACAGCAACGTCAGAAACCTGTTGCCGACCAGGTGCCAGAAGAAGAGGACCCGGTGCGGCCCGCCAAGGAAGCGGCTCCCCATGACCACATCGGCCTTTCCCTCAAGGATCGGCGCGAACAGCACCGGATAGTCCGCCGGGTCGTACTCGAGGTCCGCATCCTGGATCACGATGACCTCGCCGGTTGCCTGCGCGAAGCCCGTCCGCAGCGCGGCGCCCTTGCCGCGGTTGACCTCGTGGCGGAACCAGCTGTACCGGCATGGCCGGACCCCGGCCGCCGGCGGCCGGTACGCCGCCAGCCGGGCGGCCGTCCCGTCGCGCGAACAGTCGTCCACCGCCACGATCTCGACCTCGGATACCGCCTCCGGGTATGGCGCCCCGGCCACCCGGTCCAGCACCTCGGTGATCGTGTGCTCCTCGTTGTAGGCCGGCACGACAATCGAGACCCTCACGGCTCCCCTTCCCTTCCGCCAACGATCCCCAGCCGCTTGCACGCCCGCCTCCGCGACGATAAGGTACCTCTATGAGGGGGCTGCTGTCCGTTCCGGCGTTGATCCTCCTCGGCTGGAGCATGGCCGGCCTCCTGTGGTGGCACCTGCACCGCGGCGCTGCCATCACCGCGATGGTGCCGTGGACGATGGCCGGCATGGCGCTCGTGGCGATTGCGATGGGACTCCTGCTCACGGCCGTGCCCGCGCCGCCTGGCGGACAGTTGGTGCGCGCCGTCCTGCTCGTCGAGGGTGTCCTCGGGTTCTGGCTGCTGGCTCGTCACGCGCCGGCGGGGTCCGGTCATGGGCGACGGTGACGCGCCCGTTCCGCTGGCCATCGAGGACACGCTCGATCTCCACACCTTCGCCCCGCGGGACGTTGTGTCACTTGTGGTCGAGTACCTGCTGGCCGCTCGCGCCGCCGGTCTCAGGGAGGTTCGGCTGATCCACGGCCGCGGTCGCGGCGTGCAACGCGCCCGTGTGCGCGCGGCCCTCGCCTCGTTGCCGTTTGTCATCGCGGCACACGATGCGCCCCCGGACCGCGGGGGCTGGGGCGCCACCGTGGTCGTCCTCGATCCCCCCGAACAGGCTGACACCGTCGCGCCCGCTTAGTCCAGGTCCACGTCGCGGACGGGTTTGGTCACCGGCTCGCTCTTCGCCACCTCGAGGAGCTTCTTGAACTTCTCCTCCCGGATCTCGGCGCCGGCCTTTTCAACGCGCATCGCCTCGTCCATCCTTGCGCGCGCCGCCGCCCTTTCGTCGGAGAGCGCTTGCAGCCGCCCCTCGAGGGAGGCCGCCGTCTTCGGCTCCTCGTGCGGCTTCGAACCGATGATCACCTGGCGCTCGCTATCGACCTCGAGCAGCGCGCGGCAGTGCGGGCACGTCACCGAAAAGCTCGACATCGTCGCCCCTCCGACCCGATTGTACCCGTCCCGCGCCATCCCGAGCGTGCCCCGGGGGCCGTCTCAGGCGCCAGCACGAGCCGGGACCAGCTCGTCAAGCGCGGCGAGGAAGCGCACGTTCTCGGCGTGGGTCCCCACCGACACGCGGCCGCAGTTGACGAGGCCCGGCCCGCCGACCGGCCGGATGATCACGCCGCGCTTCTGGAACTCGAGGAACAGCTCGCCGATGTTGCTCCAGAACTCCACCAACACGAAGTTGGTCACCGAGGGCGTGAAGGGGACACCCTTCCGCTCGAGTTCCCCTTGCAGGAAATCCAGCTCCCTCAGGTTGTGCTCCCGTGAACCCCGCACCCAGTCGGCGTCGTCGATGGCGGCGAGCGCCGCAGCTTGGGCGAGCGAGGACGTGTTGAACGGCGACCGGACGCGGTTGACCGTGGCGATGACGTCCCGCGAGGCGATGCCGTATCCGATGCGCAGCCCGGCGAGCCCGTACACCTTGGAGAAGGTGCGCAGCACCATGACGTGGCGTCCGGCCTTGACATCGTCGATTGCGTCGGGAAAGTCGGACCGCGCGACATAATCGTGGTACGCCTCGTCCATTACGACCAGCGCGCGGTCCCCGACCTCGGCAAGGAAGCGATCGAGCGCCGCCCGGGAGAAATATGTCCCAGTGGGGTTGCAGGGATTGGCCAGGAAGATGAGCTTCGTACGGTCGCCGACCGCCCGCGCAAGCGCCGGCAGGTCGTGGCCGCGCCCGCTCGTCGCCGGCATGGTCACCGCGCGGCCGTTCACCTGGTTGACCGCAAGCAGGTAGGAGACGAACGACTGCTGCGAGAAGACTGCCTCGTCGCCGTCCGCCATGAAGGCGCGCGCCAGCATCTCGATGATCTCGACCGACCCGGCGCCCAGGATCACCTGCTCGATGTCAACGCCGTGGCGAGCGGCGAGCGCTTTGCGGAGGGCGTACCCGCTTCCGTCCGGGTACCGGTGCAGTGTGGGCAGCGCCGCCTTGACCGCGGCCACCGCCTTCGGGGACGGGCCGAGAGGGTTTTCGTTCGACGCGAGCTTGACGATGTCGCTCATCCCCAGCTCCCGCTCCACCTCCTCGATCGGCTTGCCGGGGATGTAAACGGCCAGTTTGCGGATGTACTCCGGCACCTGTGGTCCGCGCATGTTCACCTCTCTCGACCGCCCGCCCCCCGCGGCGAAGCCCCTCGATCTCTTCGGCCGTCAGTTCCCGCCATGCCCCCGGCCTGAGCGACGGGTCGCGCAGCGGCCCGATCGCAACTCGCATCAACCGCTGGACCGGGTGCCCGATGCGCAGGAACATCTCCCGCACCTCGTGGGTCTTCCCTTCGCCCACCACCACCCGCCACCACGAGTTCGTTCCGGAGGCGGTCGGCCGCACCAGCGCGAGATCGCGGGGGACGACCCGCTGGCCCTCGATGAACGTGCCCCGTGCGAGCTTGGCGCGGTCCGGCTCATCCGGCACGCCCCTCACCTTGGCGAGGTACTCCCGCAGCACGCCGTAGCGCGGGTGCGCCACCCGCAGTGCGAACTCGCCGTCGTTGGTGAGGATGACCAGGCCCTCCGAACCGTAGTCGAGGCGGCCGACGGGGAACACGCGCTCGCCCACCTTGCCGCCGAGAGCATCGAGCACCGTCGGGCGGCCTTCGGGGTCGTCGTTGGTCGTGACCACACCGGGCGGCTTGTAGAGCAGGATGTAGCGCAGCGGCTGCGCCGGTCTGAGACGCTTGCCGTCGATCTTGATCGAGTCGCTGGCGAGGTCGGCCTGATCGCCAAGCTCGGCCGTTCGGCCGTTGACGGTCACGCGCCCTTCCCGGATCCAACCCTCCGCGTCGCGGCGGGAACACACTCCGGCGCGGGCAATCAGCTTCTGGATCCGCTCAAGGCTCACTGACACCTTCCCCGCCCGCCTGCTCCACCTCCTCCGGAGTCGGCAGTGCGGAGAGGTCGGACAGGCCGAAGTGTACCAGGAACTCCTTGCTCGTCCGGTACAGGAGCGGGGTCCCCACCACCTGCTTGCGCCCCGCCACCACGACCAGCTTGCGCTCCACCAGCGTCCTGACCACGCCGGCGGAGTTGACGCCGCGGAGGAAGTTGATCTCGGGCAGGGTGATCGGCTGCCGGTATGCGACGATCGCCAGGGTCTCCAGGGCCGCCTGCGACAGCCGCGCTCGCGATCGGAACCCCAGGTACTCGTGCAGCGCCCCCTCGTGCTCGGGTCTGGTCGCGAGCAGCCACCCCCCCGCGATGTGTTCGACCCGAATCCCGCTCCCCTCCTGCTCGTGCCTTTGCTTGACGAACTCGACCGCCGCCTCGACGAGGCCACGCTCGACCCCCTCCCCGGCCGCGGCGAGCAGGGCGTCGAGCGTGACCGGCTCCCCGGCGACCGCGAGGACGGCCTCGACCACCGCCGCGAGATCCTTGACCTCAGGCATCGGTGAGGGCATCCATCGGCAGCGGGACGCCGGTCGGCGTCAGGTAGATCTCGGCGAACGGCTGGCGCTGGTGCGCCGTCGCGCTGCCGAGCCGCACCAACTCCAGCGCCGCGAGCAGCAGGGTCACGCCCTCGAGCCGGTCGGGGCGCGTCAACAAGTGGGAGAGCAGCGGGAAGCTGCGCTGCCGGCTCACCAGTTCGAACAACTCGATGATCTTCTCCCGCACCGAGAACCGGATCGGCGCGAGCTGCATCGCCGCCGGATGGTCGCGCAGGTGGCGTTCCATCACCTCGCGCAGCGCCCTGGCGAGCGCCAGCACGTCCACCTCCTCGAGGTCCAGCTCGACCTCGACCGGGGCGTCTGGGGCGGCACACCGAACCGGCTCCACGCCGCGCCGCATCTCAGCCAGGCCCGCGAGCTCCGCCGCCGCGGACTTCACCTTCTCGTACTCGACCAGGCGCTCCACCAGCTCCTGGCGCGGGTCCTTCTCCTCCCCCTCGTGGCGCGGCAGCAGCATCCGGGACTTGATCAGCAGGAGCCACGCGGCATACACGAGGTACTCCCCGGCCACCTCGAGATCCAGCTGCTCCATGCGGTGGAGTGCGTCGTGGTACTGGTCGCAGATCTTGAGGATGGGGATGTCCCAGATCGAAACCTTTTCCTCGCGCACGAGGTGCAGGAGCAGGTCGAGCGGCCCCTCGAACGCCGGCAGGATGACGGACACCCGGACGGGCTGCTCGCCGCCTACGAGAGCAGGATCCATAGCAGTCCCGTCACGAACGGCCGCAGGAGGATGTTAAGCACTCCCGTCCATAGCGCCCCGAATATCAGCAGAAACCCGTAACGCTCGAGCTGCGCCCACCGCCAATGCCACGCCGGGGGCAGCAGCGCGCCAACGACGTGGCTGCCGTCGAGCGGAGGGATCGGGATGAGGTTGAAGACGCAGAGCACGACGTTGATCATCGCGAGGGAGAACAGCAGGTAGATGAGCGGCGCCGCGATCCCGGTCGCACCCTGGGCGCCGTGCTCCAGCATCGCGCTCAGTACCGCGCGGAATGGCGGGAACAGCGCCTTCACGACCAGCAGCACCGCCGTCACGACCACCGCCAGCGCCAGGTTGGAGGCCGGCCCGGCGAGACCCACCAGGGCCGGGTCGCGCCGCGGGTTGCGCAGGTTCCGGCTCACGAACGGAACCGGCTTGGCCCAGCCGATAATCGGGGCCCCGATGGCCGCAAGCATCAGGGGAAACAGCACCGTCCCGATCGGGTCGATGTGCTTGAGCGGGTTGAGCGTGATGCGGCCCAGCCAGCGCGCCGTCGGGTCGCCGAGGCGTTCCGCCACCCAGCCGTGCGCCGACTCGTGGACGGAGATCGCCACGGCGAACGCCAGCAGTTGGATGACGATCTCGGGCAGCCGGGCGACCAGGCTCTCCATGGCGCGGCATGGTAGCAGACGCCGCCCCGGCCCCAAGGCGCCCGCGTCATCTGCGATAATCGTCCAGGGTGCAGCCGCGCGGCACCGGCCGGCGGCCGCCTTCCCGCGGGAGGGGGATCGTGCCGCACCGGCTGGCCTCGAAGCTCATCCTGGCTCTTGCTCTCATCGTCCTGATCGTCAAGACCTTCGCGATGTACATCAACGTCACGAGCCAGGAGGCGCGCCTGCTCGAGAGCATGACCCTGGGCGCCGACCAGCTCTCCCGCAGCATTACGTCGGCGACGTGGCAGATGATGCTCGCCGACCGCCGCGACGCCGCGTACTCGGTGATGCACACGATCGCCCTCAAGCAGGGGATCGACCGGATCCGCATGTTCAACAAGGACGGCGAACTGATGTTCTCCACGGTCCCCGAGGAGCGCATCCTGGTCGACAAGCGCGCCGAGGTGTGCAACCCCTGCCACTCGTCTTCGAAACCGCTGGTCAAGGTGGACGTCCCTAACCGGGCCCGGACGTTTCGGGACCTCGACGGCCGGCGCAAGATGGCCATGATCACTCCGATCTACAACGAGCCATCGTGCAGCAACGCCCCGTGCCACGCCCATCCGGCCAGCGTCAGCGTCCTCGGGGTCCTCGACCTCGGGATCAACCTGTCGAGGGTGGACCAGGAGATCGCCTCGATCCGAGCGCGGACGCTGGGACTCGGCTTGGTGGAAGTGGTCCTCATCGGCATCTTCGCCGTCTTCTTCACCCGCCATTTCGTGGAGACGCCGATCCAGCGGCTGATCGACGGCACCAGGGCGATCAGCGACATGAAGCTCGACCAGCCGATCACGATCCGCTCGAGCGTGGAGCTCGAGGAGCTGTCGCACTCGCTCAACGTCATGCGCGAGCGCCTGCAGGCGGCGATGGCGGAGAAGGCGCAGTTCACCCAGCGCCTGGAGAGCAAGGTCGAGGAGCGCACGGCCCAACTCAGGACCGCGCAGCAGAAGCTGATCCAGGCCGACCGGCTCGCCTCACTGGGCCAGCTCGCTGCGAGCGTCGCGCACGAGATCAACAACCCGGTTTCCGGCGTCCTCAACCTCGCGATGCTGATGCAGCGCATCCTCAAGGACGATGGCATCCCTCCGGGGAGGGTCGATGAGTTTCGCCGCTATTTGGGCCAGGTCGCTACCGAGACTACGCGGGTCGGACGCATCGTTTCCGACCTGCTCTCGTTCTCGCGCCGTTCCAAGCCCCAGAGCGCCGAGGCCGACCTCAACGCGATCGTCACGAGCACGGCGTCCCTCGTCTACCACAAGCTCGAGCTTGCCGGCGTCGCGGTGGACCTCGACCTGGCCGACGGGCTCCCGGCCATTCGCTGCGACGCCTCGCAGATCCAGCAGGTCGTGATGAACCTGGTGCTCAACGGCTCCGAAGCGATCAAGGGAGGCGGCCGCCTGACCGTCCGGACGCGGACGGATCCCGGCGCCGCCCGGGTCGTGCTCGAAGTGACCGACACCGGGTCCGGGATCCCGCCGGAGCTGCTGAGCAAGATCTTCGACCCGTTCTTCACCACCAAGGAGGAAGGAAAAGGGGTCGGCCTCGGCCTGGCCGTCGTCTACGGCATCGTCAACGCCCACGGCGGCGAAATCGAGGTCGCGACCCGCGTCGGCGAGGGGAGCACGTTCCGCGTGACGCTGCCTTTGAAACCCCCGGAGGCGCCAGCAACGGGCATCAATGGAGGGCTCTAGGGCGTGCTCGCGCTCGCCGCGGCCGGGGTCGTGGACAGCGAGACTCTTCTGATCCTGCGCGACGCCGTCGCGGCCGCGCACGACACAACACGCGGTTCGGACCGCTCTGGGGGCGTGACGTGAAAAAGCACTGGGCAATCCTGGTCGTCGATGACGAGACGGTGATGCGCGAGTCCCTCGCCGCATGGCTCGCCGAGGACGGGTATTCGGTGGAGACGGCGGCGTCGGGGCGCGAGGCGGTCGCGCTCGCGGCGGCGAAAGACTATGCCATCTACTTTGTCGACCTCAAGATGCCGCCGGGGATCGACGGCCTCGAGACGATGACGGAGATCCGCAGGCTGCACCCAGGGACCTCCATCATCATCATGACCGCGTATGCGACCGTGGACACCGCCATCTCGGCGATGAAAGAGGGGGCGCAGGAGTACATCGTCAAACCGTGCCACCCAGAGGAGATCTCGCTGCTGGTCGGACGGATCATCAAGGTCAAGACCCTCCAGCGCGAGAACCTGATCCTGCGGCAGCGGTTGGCGAGGCAGTACCGTTTCCACGAGATCATCTCGAAGAACTCCAAGATGAGGGAAATCTTCGAACTCGTCAAAGAGGTTGCCAGCCTCAAGAGCACCGTGCTGATCCAGGGCGAGAGCGGGACCGGCAAGGAGCTGGTGGCGCGCGCGATCCACTTCTCCGGCGACCGCGCCGGAAAGCCGTTCATCGCGGTCTCCTGCGCCGCGCTCGCTGAGAGCTTGCTCGAGTCCGAGCTCTTCGGGCACGAGAGGGGCTCGTTCACCGGCGCCACGGAGCGCAAGCGCGGCAAGTTCGAGCAGGCCGAGGGTGGAACGCTCTTTCTCGACGAGATCGACGACATCTCGCCGAAGCTCCAGGTGGACCTCCTTCGCGTCCTCCAGGAGCGCACGTTCTTCCGGGTCGGCGGCCATGAGGAAGTGAGCGTCGACGTTCGGGTGATTGCGGCCACCCGGATCACCCTCAAGGAGGCCGTCGCCGCCGGCACGTTCCGCGACGACCTGTTTTACCGCCTCAACGTCATCAACATCCAGATCCCGCCCCTGCGCGAGCGTCGTGAGGATATCCCCTTGCTCACCCACGCCTTCGTCGAGCGCCTTGCACAGGAGACCCGCAAGGACGTCGGCGAGCTCTCGGAGGGCGCGCTCAAGCTGCTGATCGACCACGAATGGCCGGGTAACGTCCGCGAGTTGGAGAACGCCGTGGAGCGAGCCATCGTGACCGCGAAATCGTACGTCCTCACGGAAGAGGATTTCGCCTTCCTCCGGAACGCTCACTCCGGCGCCAAGGGCTGGGTCGCACCCGACTCCCTTCCCCTCGACGAGGTCGAGAGACAGGTGATCCTGGCAACGCTCCGCCGCACCGGCGGAAACGTCAAGGAGGCCGCTGGAATCCTCGGGATCGACCGTTCCACTCTCTACGACCGGCTCAAGCGCTACGGCGTGAACCGGTAAGCCGCCACCCCTCCCCACCCTGCCAGCGACGGCGCTGAGTCGTCGCCTCTCCCACGACGGCCGCCTGCGGTCACCCCTGCCCCTTGCCCTCGACCCTCTTGCCGTCGTCAGTCATGCCCGTGCCGAGGACTCGCGAAGACTTGGTCGTCCGGGTCGAGCCCGAAACCCCAGCGCTTTCGCAGCCGTGCGAGGGCCATGGTCGCGGCTCCCCACCCAACGACGACGAAGCAGAGGAGGGTCAAGACGCCGAGCAGAATGTTGGTGATCGTCAACCACAGCGTCTTGGGATCGCCCAGCTCGATTTCGAACATGATGCGCCTCCGTCCTCGCTCGTCACTTCGACCCCCTATGCAGGGGTACGCTCGACCCTCCTTTAGCAAGACCCATGCCGCCCACCCTACCCGTGGTGATCTCGTTGCAACCAATTGATTTCAACCTAGTGTCGAAGGGGGTCTGCGGGTTCATCCGGGCCTGCCGTGTCGGGAATTCCAACACTGGGCTCGGGAAATCCAACACGAAGGAATGCCGACCAAGAACAAGTCCATGCCGCAACCGGCACCCCTTTCTTGTTACTCTTTCCTCAGGAGGTCCGATGAGCGACCGGGTGTTCATCCAGGGACTCGAGGTCTATTGCGTCATCGGCCTGCAGCCGTGGGAACGGCAGGTGATGCAGAAGGTCCGCATCGACCTCGCGATCGAGGCCGACTGCCGCCCCGCCGGCGCCGCCGACGACCCGGCGCTCGCACTCGACTACAAGGCCGTCTCCAAGAGAGTTCAGCAGCTCGTGGAAGGGTCGGCGTTTCAGCTCGTGGAAGCCCTGGCGGAGCGAATCGCCGATGCCGTCCTCGCCGACTTCGCCGGCGCGGCCTCGTTGCGCGTGCGTGTCGCCAAACCGGGCGCCGTGCGCTTTGCCGAGGCGGTCGGTGTCGAGATCGAGCGCCGCCGCGAGGAGCCCCACCCCTGATGCGCATGTTCCTCTCCATCGGCTCCAACGTCGAGCCGCGGAAGAACCTCGCGCTCGCGCTAGCCGAACTTGCGCGCCGGTTCGAGGTGGTGGCGGTATCTCCGGTGTACCGCACCGCCCCGGTCGGTGACGCCGACCAGCCCGACTTCTGGAACCTCGCAGCCGAGCTGGCAACCGATGAGCCCCCGCTTCGTGTGCACCTGGAGCTGCGCGCCATCGAGGACGCCCTCGGACGGCGACGGAACCCGGCGCGCCCGTTCGGACCACGCACGGTGGACCTCGACCTCGTGCTCGCCGGCGGCCTCACCGGCCGGTTCGGCGACCTGGAACTTCCGTCCGGCCTCGTGCAGCGCGAGGCGTTCGTGGCCGTTCCCCTCGCCGACATCGCCCCGGAGTTCCTGCATCCGCTGCTTGGGACCACGATCGCCGAGCTTGCTCGAGCGGCGTTGGCAGTCGCCGCTCGCCGGCCGGAGCCACTCGCCGTGGAGCTCGCCCCATGAGCCCGACGCCGAAGGTCGTCCTCGTGACCGGCGGCGCGGTCCGCGTCGGCCGCGCGATTGCGGTCGAGTTCGCGCACGCCGGCTGGGCGCTGGCGTTCACCTATCGCTCGTCCGCAGCAGCGGCGCGGGGGTTCGAGGCGGAGCTGCGCGCCGCCGGCACTCCCGCGCTCGCGATCGCGGCCGACCTCGACGACCAGGGTTCCCGGGTGCTCGTGGCTGAGCGTGTCCAAAACGAGTTCGGCGGCCTCGACGCCCTGGTCAACAGTGCGGCCGTCTTCCCGCGCACCCCGTTTGGCGAGCTCACCCCCGCCCGCCTTGGCGATGTGCTGCGGACGAACCTCGAGGCGCCGGTGTTCCTGACGCAGGCGTGCGCCCCCGCCCTGCGAGCGCGACGCGGCGCGGTCGTGAACATCGCGGACATCTACGGGATCTTTCCCCTGCGCCACCACCTGGCGTACTCGGTCTCCAAGGCCGCCCTGATCGCCGCCACCCGCGCCCTCGCGATGGAGATGGCGCCCGAGGTGCGGGTCAACGCCGTCGCCCCCGGGATCGCGGTCTTCCCGGAGGGGTACGATGACGCGGCCCGCGAGCGACTGCTCGCCAAGACGCTGCTGCGTCGGGAGGGCGGCGCCGCCGAGATCGCCCGCACCGTGCTCTTCCTGATCGAAGGGGTGGATACGGTCACGGGCCAGGTCTTGACGGTGGACGGAGGACGGACCGTGGCGTTGTGAGGACGGTCAAAGGAAGGGACGATGAAGAAGGCACGCCGCCACGGCGGGGGTTCCCGCTCATCCCACGAGGGGTGACTCGACCGGCCGCATCGGCGGCGCGACCAGCCAGTACGGCGCCAGGACCACCAGCGTGGCCAGCGCCCGGGCAGGCGACACGGTGCCCGCGATCATCCCTGCGAAGGCGGCGCTGATCGCCTTGTTCCTGGCCCCGAAACGGAACCCGAGCCGCGGCGAGGTGTAGAACAGCCGCGCCGCGGCCCGCGCAGCCGCCAGCTCGAACCGCAACCCCGCCATCATCCGGTCGTACGCCGCCAGGGGCCGGCGCGAGCCGAGGTGGCCCAGGATCGCGCCGGCGGCGAGGGTTCCGCTGCGGACCGCGTAGTAGATCCCCTCCCCGAACAAGGCGTCGGAGAGGCCGGCGGCGTCGCCCACCAGCACGACATTGTTGCGCGCGAGCCTGGGCGCGGCGAGCCCCACCGGAATGAGCAGCGCCTTCACCTGGATCCGCTCGTGGCGGCGAAGGATCCGGTAGCGGGCGATGAACGCGTCGAGCAACCCCTTCATGTCGCGGTTGTCCGGCCGCTTCCTGAACCGGTACAGCCCGATGTTCAGATGGTCGCGTTTTGGGAACACCCACCCGTAGCCTGCCGGGATCACGCCGAGGTCGAAGATGCAGGTGTCGCCCACCATGTCGAGGACCCCGGGTGCCGGCCACAGCAACGCCTCGATCGCCGGAACCATGAGCGGCTTCGCTCCTGGGAAGAGCTGGCTACGGACCCGGCTGTAGACGCCGTCCGCCCCGACCAGCACGTGCGCCGTGACCGTGCCGCTCCCGGTCGTGACCCGGATCCGGCCGCCCTCGAGCTCGAAGCGCTCGAACGTCTCGCGCTCCCGCAGCGAGGCACCGGCCGCCACGGCCTGCTGCGTCATGAACGAATCGAGGGTCGCCCGCTGCGACATCGCGCCGATCCCCGCGAGCTCGCGCGCGACGGGTTGCGAACCCTCATACGCGATCACGACCCTCCTGATCTCGCGCTCGATCACGGGGGCGAGGGAGAACGGCGCTTCGCGCAACGTCTTTGCCGACAGGCCGCCGCCGCACACCTTGTGCCGCGGCAGTGCCTCCTTCTCGAGCAACAGAACGCGAGCGCCTGCGCTGGCCAGGCGGTACGCGGCGGTGTTGCCTGCCGGCCCACACCCCACAACTACCGCGTCGAACTCGGCCGCCATGGTGTCATCATATCCTGTCGCGAACTGGTCTCGCTCCCAAACGGCCGCGCACGATTGCGTCCCCTATACTCTCGCGATGATCGCGATCGTGAACCCGGCCGCCGCCGGCGGCCGTCTGGGCAACACCTGGCCGCGCCTGCGCCGGCGTCTCCAGGCTGCCGGCTTCGACCCTCCTCTTGCCTTCACCGAAGCGCCGGGGCATGCAACCGCCCTCGCCGCCGACGCTGTCCGCCGCGGCGAGACTCTCGTCGTGGCCGCCGGCGGCGGCTTTCCCCTCACCCCGGCGGCGGTCCCCGACGACGGCGCGCTCGATGCGTGCCTCGTGGAGGGGACCGGGGTGCCGGCGCGTCTCTCGCGCCTCGTCGCCGGGGTGCGCGGCACGCTCGCGCACAAACCGGGTTCCCACGAGCTTCGCTTCACCCGCCTCGACCTCGAGACCGACGTTCCCATCCCCTGCCACTTTGACGGCAACCCCTCCTCGATCGAGCCGCCTGGGATGACGTTCTCCGTGCTGCCGCGGGCTCAGACCGTGATCACCTCCGCCACCGGCGGGTGACGGGCGGCCCGGCCTCGATGAAGAGCGTCGGGGCGCCGTGCGAGACGAACACCGTAGGGAAGAACGTTGCCACGCGGCACCTCTTGCATGGTGAACCCGCGCTGCCTTGAGGTTATTGCCGCGACTCTTTGGCGGCCGCGCACTCGGCGGTGCGCAGCATGTCGAGGGCCATCGCCCGCGCGGCTGAGTCGGGCTCGCCGGCGAGCACGGTCACGGCGAGACGCAGTTGGCCGACCGCCATGATCCCCTGCGTCAGGTACCGCGGCCCGGCCGCCTCCGGCTGCGGGCGGTTGTCGGTCAGCGAGTAGAAGAACCCGGCGCCGTCGGTACCGTCCACGCGCTCGAGCATGAGCTTCTTCTCGACCGCGGTGGACAACGCCCCTTCGCCCATCGTCCTGACCGTGGCTTTGATCGCCCCGGTGCTCTTCATCGCCAGCGCTCTCTCTGGAGCGAGCGACTCCATGCTCACCTCCGCCCGCGGCCCCGACTCCGGCGTTATCCTGACCTCCGCCCCGCCAGCAGCCGTCCTCTCGAGCCGCGCCGTCCACCCCTGCGGCACCGCGACCCGCAAGCTGCAGACACCCGGTATCACGAGCTCCTGCCACTCGACGAGCGCCTGCGCACCGGCGGTTCCCGCGGCAAGTACTACCACCAGGACGGCGGTGACGACCGTGCCCCGACTCACGTGCTGCCTCCTCGGCTGGGGCCGTCGCCCGCCCGGGGGCGCGACCGCCAGCCACCTCTTCCACCGTCGAGTTCGCCCGCGATCTCGGGGTGGTGCGTCACCTGCGCCGTCCTGCCAACTCTCACCGCGCGCACGGCGCTACGTCCGCTCCAGGAGCTTGACGTACCGGAGCGTTTCCGGCCGGTAGCCGAGGTGCTCGTAGATGGCGCGCGCCCTCAGGTTGCCATCGAAAACCGTCAACGTCAGCTTGCGGTAGCCCGCGTCCCGCCCCCACCTCTCGGCGGCGCGCATGAGCGCCTTCGCCACGCCCCTTCCCTCCGCAGGTGCAGCGACGGCGATGATTCCGACGTGGCCGTGCTCCTCGCCGGTGAAGTAATCGCGGGTCCGTTCCAGGAAGACGAAGCCGAGCGGCGCCCCGTCCCCGGCCGTCGCCACGAACACGGTCGTGCCGGGCGGCGGCGCCGCGAAGTAACCGCGGACCGCCCGCGCCTCGCCCTCGACCAGCTCCGCCGGCGTGCGCCACGACGGCGGCCCGAACTCGGGGAGCCTCTCCACCGCGCGAAGGAGGAACGCCCGGTCATCCGCTCGTGCCGGCCGGACGATGATGTCGTCCAGGGTATCGCGCATGCCATACCGTACCAGGAACCACGAGCCGCCGCCACGCCGCCGCGGACCGTGCCACAGCCGGGATCGACGAAGCACAGTCAACGGGACGCCAGGAAGAGGCGCCCCCTGAAATCGGTCCAGGTTGACAGTAACGGCAGGGGCGTACGGTCCCCGCCCAGAGCACGTTGTGGAGACCCTCGTCGATGGGCGCGGCGCCAACGCCCCGATCAGGCCGTCACCGACGCGGCCGGCAGCGTCACCAGGAAGCATGTCCCCCGCCCCGGCGTGCTCCGGACCTCGACCCGTCCACCGTGCTGCTCCGCCGCCGCCTTGACGATCGCGAGTCCGAGACCGGTCCCCTCGCTGCTGTGGCTGCGGGCGTTGGGGGACCGGTAGAACTCTTCGAAAACGCGCCCGAGGTCCGCCGCCGGGATGCCGATCCCGGTGTCTTCCACCCCGAGCTCGATCGCCCCGCCGCGCCGCTCGAGGCGAACTTCCACCTTTCCCCCGCGCGGCGTATAGCGGATCGCGTTGCCGACCAGGTTGCCGGCCAGCTCGCGTAGGGCGGCGCCGTCGCCGACGATCTTGGCGATCTCACCGGTGATGCGGACGTTCAGCGTCAACCCGGCGCGATCGGCGGCCGGGCGTGCATCCTCGGCCACCTCGCATACCACCGCTGCCAGGTCAACCGGCGCCAGCTCGACCGCCAGCCTTCCCTCGCGTGCACGCGAGAGCGTCAACAGGTCGGCGGTCACCTGCGCAAGGTCGCCGGTCCGCGCCTCGATCCGCTGGATCAGCTCGACGGCCGGCGGGGGAAGCTCGCCCGCCACGCCGGCGAGCAGCGCGCTCATCGTCGTGCGCATGGTCCCCAGGGGGCCGCGCAGCTCGTGCGCAACCTTGCGCAGGTACTGCGACTTGGAACGCTCCGCCTGGCTCACCCGATCGAGTGCCGCGGCGAGGGTTTCCGCCTTGCGCGAGACCTCGAGCGAGAGCACGACCACTTCGCCTTCGCGCCGCCGCAGCCGGTCGGCGATCGTGCTGCCGATGTACGCCGAGAGGTAGAGGGTGGTCGCGAAGACCAGCAACTGCGCCGACACCACGGCCGGATCGCGAAACGCCGCCGGGGCCCAGGCGCCGCCCAGCGGCCAGTGGCGGACGAGGCCGAGGCCTTCGGAGGTCGCCACCACGGCGATCAGCGCCACGCTCCAGCTCGCGTGCACGAACGTCGCCTGGCGCGAGAACAGGATCGCGGCGATGATCACGTGAAAGATGAAGAAGTAGAGGAACGGGTTCTCGACCCCCCCGGAGAAGTGAAGCAGCACCGCCAGCAGCATCAGGTCGATCGCGACCTGGAGGTTCGCGAAGAGAACAGCCGGTCCGGCCGACCCGACATCGCCCGCCCCGCCCGGTGACCCCGGTAGCAGGAAGCGGACGAGCGGCCGGGTCCACGACCATTCGCGGCGCACCTCGCCGGCGTGCAGCCTCCGCAGCCAGAGCCAGTAGAGCCCGTTGCTGAGCGCCAGCGCGGCGAACGTCAGGTACAGACGCCACAGCGGGAGGTGGACCGGGAAGACCCTGCGGGCCACCTCCACGAAGAGCACGACGCCGGCCACGGCGAGCCAACGAAGGCGGATCAGCCACCCCAGCCGCTCGCCCAGCTCGGCGGAAACCGGCAGCGAGCTCGAGATCGATGCGGCCACGTCCATCCGCCGCTACCCTCCCACGGTGGGTCCCCGGTCGGTCCTCGGCCGTCCTCAGCCCTTGTGAACCAGTTCGAGCACCCTGGCGACGACGCGCAACAGCTCGACCGGGGCCACCGGCTTGTCCAAGAACTCCTGGATCGGCAGGTACTCACCGGCACGATAGCTGCCGTCGCCGCTCTCAGGGTAGAAGCGGAGATCGGTCTTCGAGTGGATCGCCGAGACGATGACGATCGGCACCTCCCGGAAGTACGAACCGGGCTTTTGCCTCAAGTTCCAGACGAAGTGAAACCCCTCGGTGGCGTCCGGCATCATCACGTCGAGCAGGATGAGGTCCGGCCTCTCGACCTCCACCGTGGCGATCCCCTCGGCGGGGCCGGCCGCGTCCACGACCCGATAGCCCTCCTTCTGCAGCACCAGACGCATCACGGCGACCAAGTCGCGGTCGTCGTCGACGATCAGGATCTTGGCCTTTTCGCTCATCCGTGCGCCTCTTTCTGCAGTATCCCACCCTCCGCAAGCTGGTCAAGCGACTCCTGCGTGAGGTGCTCCTCGGCCACTTGCTTCGGCACCAGGCCGAGCGCCAGCGCCACCCCATAAAGGATCGCCTCGGGTCGGGGCGGGCAGCCGGGCACGTAGAAGTCGACCGGGATCACCTTGTCGGCGCCGCCGAGGACGTTGTACGAGTCGAACCACGCGCCCCCGCCGCAGGCGCATGAGCCGATCGCGAACACCAGGCGCGGCTTCGGCACCGCCTCGAGCAGCCGCCTGAGCGCCGGCGCCACCTGACGGGTGACCGGCCCGCTTACAACGACCGCGTCGGCGTGGCGCGGCGAGCCGACGAGCTTGATGCCGAAGCGCTCCGCGTCGTAGTAGGGGGTGAGGACGTTGATCACCTCGATATCGCAGCCGTTGCAGGCACCGGCGTTGGCGTGGTAGACCCAGAGGGCCTTGCCGAACGCCTTCTTGCACGCCTTCTCGAGAAACGCCATCCTCACCTCCCCAGCGTGGCCAGCACGTTCGCGGCACGATCGAGCAACGGGAACGTCAGCCGCGGAAACACCCCGAGAACCACGCATGCAACGGCCAGCACCACCATCGGCCCCCACATCGTCGCCGGGACCTCGCGGGCCGCGACCGCGGTCGCGGGAGCGTGCCCCCAGAACACCGTCCGCGCCACCCGCAGCAGCACCACCATGGTCAGGAGGCCCGCGGCGATCGCGATCGCCAACGCCCACCACATTCCGGCCTGCGCCAGAGCAAGGTAGATTGTGAGCTTGCTCAGGAACCCGTTGAACGGCGGCAGCCCGGCGATCGCGAGCGTCCCGATCACGAAGCACGCGCTGGTGATCGGCATCCGGTCGCGCATCCCGGACAGCTCGCTGATCCGCCGTGTGCCGGTGGCGTAGGTCAACGCGCCGACGCACATGAACAGCAGCGCCTTGATCAGCGCGTGGTTGAGCAGGTGGAACAACCCGCCATAGCAGCCCAGGTAGGTACCCAGCCCGATGCCGACCACGACGTAGCCGATCTGGCTGACCGAGGAGTAGGCGAGCAGCCGCTTGAGGTCGTCCTGCGCCAGCGCCATGACGATACCCAGCACCATCGTGAACACCCCGAGCGCCACCACGAACACCGCGAGCGTCGGCCAGCGCGGGTAGAAGATGCTCACCGTCCGCGCCAGCGCGTACACCGCCATCTTGATCATCACGGCTGACAGCAGCACCGATATCGGCGTCGGCGCCTCGGCGTGCGCGTCTGGCAGCCAGGGGTGGAACGGCGCGATCCCCGCCTTGGTTCCGAAGCCCACGACCAGGAAAGCTACCGCGATCAGCGCGGTCGCGGGCGGGATCAGGTGCGCGACGCCACGCACCTCGCTGATCAGCAATGCCTGGCCGCCGGTGAGCCGGTTGGTCGCCGCCGCCGCCGCGTAGGTAAGGACGCACCCGAAGAGCGCGAAGGTGATGCCGATCGTGAGGATCATGAGGTACTTGTAGCCGGCCTCGAGCGCCCGCTTGTCCCAGTGGAAGGCGACCAGGAGGCCCGAGGTCAGCGTGGTCGCTTCGACCGCGACGTACAGCATCACGATGTTGTTGGTGACGCACCCCCACACCATCGTCGCGATGAACCAGAGGAAGAGCCCGTAGAAGGTGGGCAGGCGCTGCGCGGCCGCCGCGCCGACCCGCGTCAGCAGGCCCGGCTGCTTGACGTAGCGCACCGAGTAAAGTGCCGTCAGCGTGCCGACGATGCCGATGGTCAGAACCAGCAGGACCGAGAGCCCGTCGACGCGCAGCTCGTTGCCCCAGCCCGTGAGCACCGCACCGTCCACAACGCGCCGCGCCATCTCGAGGCCCAACAGCGTCACGATCAGCGGCGCCGCGACGGCCAGGAATTGCGTAAGCCGGGCACCGAGCCACCGGCCGAAGAAGGCCAGCACGCCGGCGGCGAACGGCACCAGGAACGCCCACGCCGGCATGCTCGAAGCCATGGTTGCCACCTGCTCGCTCATGTTGCGCTCCCCGCTCCTTCCAGTTCCGTCCTTCGCCCTCGCCCAACACGCCCTAGCGCTGCAGCTCGCGCAGAGCGAACGTGTCGGTAGTGCCGAACTCCTTGCGCACCCCGGCGATCACGTACAGCAACAGGAAGACCGTGACGACGACCTCGGTGGCGACGCCAAACAATGTGGTCTCGGGCAGCTCGGGCGCAAGGCTCACCAGGCTCAGGTGCACACCGTTTTCAAGCAGGCACAGGCCGATCACCGTCTTGGTCGCGTCGCGGCGCGTCAGCACGCAGTAGAGGCCGAGCACGAACACCGTCGAGGCCACCGCCAGGTTGGTGCGGAACACCCCTTCCTGTGCGAGCGTCGTCGGGGCGAACAGCGCAACGTGACCATGAGTAAAGCGGTAGAAGCCGGTCATCAGCAGCGCCGCCACCACCACCGAGGGGCCAAAGCCGATCAGCGGCTTGATCTCGCGGTCCTCGCCATGGCCGATGAAGCGGAACAGGAACCACGGCGTCAGCACCGCCTTGGTGATCAGCGCCACGGCCGCCCACCAGTAGAGCGACGGGTTGACCGCCGCGAAGCTGGCGAGCAGGCCGACGATCAGTAGCGCCTGCGCCGAGTACGCCATCGCCGCGAAGCGCAGGCGTCGCACCTCGACCGCGACGACCGAGGTGATCACCACCACCATCGAGAGCGTCTGGATCAGCCCGCCGTTGAGCCCCGCGGTGCTCACGATCTGCCTCCGTCACTGGTACGAAAACCCGTCCTGTCCATGCGGTCGAGCGGCGTCGGCGGCGTGTAGCAGCGGCCGCACCGCTGGCACGGACCCATGAACACCTCGAGCCGCATCACCATGTCGTCGCCGCGGTCGGTCGCGGTCTCGAACTGCTGGCTCATGGTGATCGCCTGCTCCGGACACACCTCCTCGCAGCGGCCGCAGTAGGTGCACCGCCGCCACTGGAACTCGAGCACGCGGAGGAGTTGGCCGGCGTCGCGTACCTGGATGACGCCGGCCGGACAGACGTTGGCACAGCCGCCGCAGCCGAAGCAGCGGTCAGGATCCAGCGTGATCTTGCCGCGGAAGCCCGGAGCAGGATCGTGGGGCGCGAACGGATACGGCAGCGTCACTCGCCCCGCCCTGAAGCAGATCAGCGCCTCGCGCAGCTTGGCTGTCAGCACGGATCGCCTCCTACATCCCGATCACGGCGAAGGCGAGGCCCGCGAGCGCAGAGAGCGCCACCCTCATGTAGTAGCCCATCGCCTGCTCGATCCGCAACCGAGGGTTGACCGCGTCGATCACCCCCACTAGGACGAGCACGAGCAGCGCCTTGACCAGCGTCAGCACGACGTCGAGCGGCACGATGCCGAGGTGCGGCCACGGCACGAACACCTGCACAAGCAGCAGCGCGAAGATCAACTGCTTGGCCCACAGCGCCCAGCGGAAGAGGGCCAGCCGCGGGCCGCTCTGCTCGATCAGCGGGCCGCCCATGATCTCCTGGTCCGCCTCGGGGATGTCGAACGGCAGCTTGCCGGCCTGCGCCTGCAGCGCGAGGAACAGGGCGACGGCGGCGATCGCCATGCTGATGGTCGGGCCGTGCTCGGCGTTCCAGGCGAGGATACCGCCGACCGAAAGCGTCCCCGCTTTGACCGCGCCGACCACCAGCGCCACCGCCAGAACCGGCTCGACCGAGAGCAGCATCATCATCTCGCGCGAGCCGCCGACCGCCGCGTACGGACTGCCGCTCGCGAAGGCGGTGAGAATCAGAGCCACCGCGCTGGTCGTCGCCACGTAAATCAGCACGATGAGGTCCCCGGCGAACCCCAACGGCGGCGCGGCGCCGAGCGGCACCAGCGTCGCCAGCAGCAGCACCGAGCCCAGCGAGAGGGCCGGGGCGAGCGCGTACGGCAGACCGCCGGTGGTGCGCAGGTCCTCCTTGCCGAGGAGCTTGAGCAGGTCGAGGTAGGGCTGGGTGAGCGGCGGCCCCTGACGCGAGTGGACGATCGCCTTGAGCTTGCGCATCACTCCCTCGGCCAGCGGCGAAAGCAGCAGCGCCACCGCCACGTTGAGCAGGGCGAGTGCGAGCGCGAGCAGCGGTGCGGTCGTCATCGCCGTCCTCCCCGGCGCGTCAGGTCGCGCGACATCGCGAGAAGCTCCTTGTGTGAGTAGACCCGGCGCGTCCGCGTCCGCACGTCGATCGCCTCGACCCGCTCGGTGCAGGAGAAGCACGGGTCGAGGCTGCCGAGCGTGATCGGAAAGTCGGCGATCGCGGCGTGATCGATCATTGCCGGCATCGCCTGCAGGTTCGGGTAGGTCGGCGCGCGCACCCGCCAGCGGTAGGGGCGATTGTCCCCGCCGGTCATGACGAAATGCACGGCCTCGCCGCGCGGCGCCTCGACCACCGAGATGCCGATCCGGTCGCGCGGAATCTCGTCCACGACCTCCACCAGCACCTCGCCGTCGGGGAGCCTGGCCAGGCCCTCGCGCACCTGCCGGATCGAGTCGAGCAGCTCCTCGACGCGGACCAACAGGCGCGACCAGGTGTCGCCCGCCTGTTGCGTGCACAGGCGCGGCGGCACCTCGTCGTAGGCGGCATACGGGTGATCGAGGCGCGCGTCGATCGGCACGCCGGAGGCACGCGCCGGCGGCCCAACCACGCATACCTGTCGCGCCCACTCGCCCGTCAACACCCCGACGTTCTTCGTCCGCGCAAGCAGTGTGGTGTCGCCGACAATCGCGTCGCGGACCGCGACCGACTCGCGCTCGACCTCGTCGACCACCTTGAGAACCTTCGGGACCACGGCGGCCGGCAGGTCCCGGCGCAGTCCGCCGATGGTGTTCATGCCGTAGGTCTTGCGGTTGCCGCTGATCTCCTCCGCGAGCCACATCACCGGCTCGCGCATGCGCCACGTCTGCATCAGCACGGTGTCGAAGCCGAGGATGTGGCCGGCGATCCCGAGCCATAGCAGGTGCGAGTGGACCCGCTCGAGCTCGAGCATGATCGAGCGGATGTAGCGGGCGCGCCGCGGGACCTCGATGCCGGCGGCCTTCTCCACCGCCTGGCAGTACGCGGTCGAGTGGATGAACCCGCAGATGCCGCAGATACGCTCGGCAAGGTAAGGGATCTCGTTGTAGGTGAGCACGCTTTCGCCGAGCTTCTCGATACCGCGGTGGTTGTAGAAGCCGCGATAGTCGCAGCCAACAACCGTCTCGCCCTCGACGAACAGCCGCCAGTACGATGGCTCCTCGAGTACCGGGAAGAACGGACCGATAGGCAGCACGCTGGCGCCCTCTGGCGGCTGCTTCGGGACCGGCGCCACGCCCCCGGCCGCGGGCGGGCGGTAGTCGTAGGGGAAGTCGCGTCGCAGCGGGAAGAGGCCTTCCGGCCAGTCGTCGGCGAGCAGCAGGCGGCGCGGGTCGGGATGGCCGTCCGGCGTGACGCCGACCGCGTCGCGGCACTCCCGCTCCGCCCAGTTGGCACCCGGGACCAGCGACGTAATCGAGTCGACGTGCGGGTCATCGGGATCCGCCGCGCACTCGAGCACCACGAATAGGTGCTCGGCATCGAGCGAGAAGAGGTAGAGGACGCGATAGTCCGCCGTCAGCGGTCGGGTGTCGATCCCCACCGTGATCAGGAAGCGCGCCCGCAGCCGCAGCAGCTCCTCGGTCGCGCTACGGAGTTTCTCGGGGGCTACGACGAGGCGTAGCGTGTCGGGAGGTCCCTGCGACGCGACTCGCAGGCCTGCGCCGATCCTTCCAGCCACCGCCTCGTTCACCTGTGCCGCGACGCCTTGAACGTTCGCCATCGCCCGCTCCTCACCCGACCAGCCCGAGCACGATCGCCACCACGGCGACCGCACCGACGACGATCCATAGCAGGTACACCTGCGGCACGCCGACGTGGCTGCGGCTCACCGCGCCCGCCGACCGCTCGACCAGCCGGGCGACCGGCTGGTAGGCCCACGAGTCGACATCGAAGGCGCGCCGGACGCCGGCAGGGAACGCCGGCACCCGCCAGCGGATGCGCGGGTAGATCCCTTCGAAGGCGTGCTTGAACGGCAGGTAGAAGCTCGACGCCGGGTAGCGCACGGTGGCCGCGGCATGCTCCTCGCCGCAGGTCCATACCGCGACCTCGCGGGTGCCGGCGCCGCCGGCGCGCTGCAGGCCGTAGGCGACGAGCGCGAGCACGACCATCCCGCCCACCAGCGCCAGCGGCGACCACACCGCGAGCGCGACTCCGCCGCCCGCGACCGACAGGCCCCACGGCCCGCCGAGCAGCTCGGAGGCGCTCGGCACCGTAATCGGGACGCTTGCCGCCACCGCCTCGCGGATGAAGCGCAGCGGCCAGAACGGGAGCACGCCGAGCAGCACGCAGAGCGCTGCCAGCACGATCTGCGCCGTCGCCATGGTGGCCGGCACCTCGCTCACCTGGCGCTCCGGGTTTGGCTCCCCGAGGAAAACGGCCCCGAGCACCTTCAGGAACGACGCCAGGGTGGCGAGCGAGATGAACATCGCCACCAAGCCGAGGATCAGGAAGAGCGGCTGCCTCATCCCCGCCAGCAAGCAGGTGGCGACGATCAGCCACTTGCTGGCGAACCCGTTGAGCGGCGGCACGCCGGCGATCGCCAGCGATGCCACCGTGGACGACCCCGCCGTCAGCGGCATCGCGGCGGCCAGCCCGCCGAGCCGGTTCATGTCGCGCTCGCCGGTGCGGTACAGCACGGCGCCGGCGCCGAGGAACAGGCACGCCTTGAAGCAGGCATGGTTGGCGGCGTGGAACAGTGCGCCCATGATCGCGAGCGCGCCCAGGGTCGGCGCCGACCGCAGACAGGCGATGCCGACACCGAGACCGAGGCAGATGTAGCCGATCTGGCCGATGGTGTGGAACGCCATCAGCCGCTTGCTGTCGGTCTGGCCCAGCGCCGTCAGGGTGCCGACGAACAGCGATGCCGTACCCGCCAGTGCGATTGCGATCCCCCACCCGACCGCGGCGGCCGAGGCCGGCAGCACCGCACAGAAGAAACGCACCAATCCGTAGATCCCCATCTTCACCAGGGCGCCCGAGAGAGCCGCGCTCACCCCAGAAGGCGCCACCGGGTGGGCGTCGGGCAGCCAGTCGCCCATCGGCAGCACGCCGGCCTTGGTGGCGAAGCCGATGAAGAGCAGCCCGAGCACCGTGTGCGCCAGGACCGGCCGCGTGACGAGCAGTTGCGCGAGCGCCGCCAGCAGATCGCCGAAGTGGAACGAGCCGCACTCCCGCCAGAGCAACAGCGCCGCCACGACCATGCACAGCGTCGCCGCGTGGGTGATCACGAAGTACTTCAGCCCGGCGCGTTGGCTTGCGGCGTTCTCCCGCTCGAAGGTGACCAGGAAGAACGAGGTCAGCGTCATGAGCTCCCAGCACACCAGGAAGAAGAGGAAGTCGGAGACCACCAGCACACCGACGATCGCCGCGAAGAACACCAGCAGGATGGGATAGAACTTCGCCAGCGTGTTGCCCGCGAAGTGTGTCATGTAGTCGACCGAGTAGAGCGTGGCGACCACGGCGATCGTCGCGACGATCGCCAGGAAGAACGCCGACAGTGGGTCGACCACCACCGACAGCCGCGCCCCAAGGCCCGGCAGCACGAGCACGGTCGCCTCGCCCTCCGCCGGCGACGAGAACGCCCGCAGCACGACGACCCAGATGGCGATGGCGGCGGCCGCCACGAACGCCGTGCTCACCCACCCGGCGAGCCTGCGCCAGCGCGCCAGCGCCAGGCTCGCGACTGCGCCGACCAGCAGCACGGTGATCGCGACGGCAAGCAGCTCCGCGATGCTCATAGCCTCACCTTCCGATCCACTGCACGAGCGGGATGCCGATCGCCGGGGCGACCAGGCAGCCGAGCATCAGCACGATGAGCACGGCCGACATCGCCGGCGGCGGGTCCGAGTTGACGCACGCCACCGGCGTGGTCTTGCCGAGGAACACCTTCTGCGCCACGTGCAGTAGCCAGGCGAACGAGATCAGGCTCTCGACGAGTACCAGCGTCACCACGACCGGCCCGATCGCGCCGGGAAGCCGCATCGCGCCCGCCACGATCATGAACTTGCTCCAGAAGCAGCCGAACGGGGGTACGCCAGCGACTGCCATCACGCCGATAAAGAACGCCGTCGCGGTGAGCGGCATCGTGCGCGCCACCCCGGCGAGCGCAGAGATGCTGCGCGAGCCCGTCATGTACGCCACCGCCCCGACGCACAGGAACAGCGTCGCCTTGCCGAAGCCGTGGCAGAGGATGTGCAGCATTGCACCGCGCAAAGCGGTGACCGAGCCGAGCGCCCCGAGCGCGACGCCGAGCATCACATAACCGAGATTGGCGATCGTCGAGTAGGCGAGCAGGCGCTTGAGGTCGTCCTGGATGAAGTAGTACGACAGCGCGATGAACATCGTCAGGAGCGCCATCGCCCCCAGTAGCAGCGCCACCTTGGGGGGCACCGCCGAAGTCGAGATGACGCTGCGCGCCATCAGGTAGACGCCCGCCTTGACCATGGCCGCGGCGTGCAGGTACGCCGAGATCGGCGTCGGCGCCTCCATCGCGTCGGGCAGCCAGGTGTGGAATGGCACCTGGGCGGCCTTTGCCCAGGCGGCGATCATCAGCATCACGAACACCGCGCTGCGCCAGTGGCCGGGGAGCTGCCCCAGCGCCGCAAACTCGAACGAGCCGGTCTTGGCGAACAGCACGCAGATGGCGCCGAGGAAGAACAGCCCGCCGGCGGCGGTCATCACCAGCGCCTTGAACCCGGCGGCGAGGCTCTTCGGGGTTCCGTAGTAGGAGATCAGCGCCCACGAGCAAACCGTCGTCATCTCCCAGAAAATGAATAGCTGGAGGAAGTTGGGCGAGATCGCCACGCCCACCATGCTGGCCAGGAAGAGGAGCAGCCAGAAGTAGTAGCGGCCCTGCGCCTCCGGACCCTCCGGGTGATCCCGATTGGCCGTTGACAGGTAGCGCGTCGAGTACAGCACGGTGAGGAAGCCGATCACCGTCACCACCAGCAGCAGGATACAGCCGACCGGGTCGAGCAGCACGCCGAATACCGGCGCGGGCAGCGTCCCGGCCAGCCAGGGCAGGTCGCCGAGCGCGACCCGATAGCTGACACCGTAGCTGGCGAGGCAGCACCACACCGCGAGCACGGCTACCAGTGCCGCCGCCGTTGCCGCGACCCAGCGGGCGAGCGCTCCTTTCACCACCGCTGCGACCGCAGCAGCCAGCGCCGGCAGGAGGACCATCAGCACGAGCATCCAGGTCAACATGACGCCGCCTTCTTTGCCCCTGTCGGGCCACACAGCGTGCCGCGCCGCGGCGGCAGCACGTCGATCAGCAGTTCGGCCAGGCTCGCCACGCTCGCAGCGACTTCGGGGCTCGGCGGCATCGCGAGCTCGGTGTGCCGGGGCTGCACCGCGAGCACCGCGACGCGCGCGCCGGTCTCCCGCTGCACGATCTCCATCAGCATGGAAAGCGGCATGCGGTGGGTCGACGGCATGTACGACGACACCTCGCCGGCGCCCAGCAGCGCCGCGGCGCCCGGCGCCTCGCCGAGGTCGACCGCGTCGAGAAACAGCACCGCCTCTGGCGAGCCGGCGATGACGGTGCAGACGAAGCTCTCCGGCACGTCCTCTGCGTCGATGACGATCACGCCCACACGTCCGGCGAGCCGGCGGGCGAGCAGCGGGCCGAAGGCGTCGTCGCCGCGCATCGGGTTGCCGATGCCGACGATCGTGACGGCGCCGGAGAGAAGCTCCGCGAGCTCGGCGCGCATGGTCACTCGGTCATCTCCCGGATCTGCCGGTAGGTGAAGACCGGACCGTCGCGGCAGACGTAGCGGTGGCCGATGCAGCAGTGGTTGCACTTGCCGACCCCGCACTGCATCATCCGCTCCAGCGTCGAGATCACGGAGTCGGGGCTGAACCCCCGCATCAGCAGGTCCTGGACGACGAACTTGATCATGACCGGCGGCCCGCAGACGTAGGCCAGCGTGGTGGCGGGCCTGAGCTCGGTCCTGTCGAAGAGGGTCGGCACCATGCCGACGTTACCGGTCCAGCCGGCCTCGCCGCGGTCGACAGTGACGTGGAGCTCGACGTCCCCCCGCCTGGCCCACTCGTCCAGCTCACCCTTGTAGACGAGATCGGTGGGCGTGCGGGCGCCATAGAGGATCGTCACCTTGTCGAAGCGGTCGCGCTCGTCGAGCACGTTCCAGATCAGCCCGCGCAGCGGCGGCAGCCCGATGCCGCCGCCAATGAACAGCAGGTCCTTGCCCGTGGCCGCGGCCACATCGAAACCGTTGCCGCACGGCCCGCGCAGGCCAACTTCGTCGCCGGCCGCCAACTTGTGCATCGCATCGGTCAGCAGGCCGGTGCGGCGCACCGTGGTCTGGATGCACTCCGCCCGGGTGGGGCTCGAGGCGAAGCAGAACGGCGCCTCGCCGATGCCGAACACCGACAGCTCCATGAACTGCCCCGGCACGAACGTGAAGTCACGCCGCTCGCCGCCGTCGCGCAGGACGAGGTCGAACGTCTTCGTGTCCGGCGTCTCGTCGCGGACGGCGGCGATCCGCGCCACACGCGGCAGGAACAGGTTATCCATGCCACGCTCCTTTGCGAATTGCGGCCACGACGGCCGGCATGTCGGTGGTCCCCAGGCAGACTTTCACGCAGCGGCCGCAGCCGACGCAGCCCACCGCGCCGTCGCGCCGGAAGTACTGGGCGCTCACCTTGTGGAAGAAGCGCCGCTTGACCCGCTCCCGGTGCGCCTCGCGGGGGTTGTGGCCGGACGCCTCGCGGGTGAAGGCCCGGAACTGGCACGAGTCCCAGGTGCGGCAGCGGACCCAGTGCCCATCGCGCCCCTGGTCCTTCACCGAAAAGCAGTAGCAGGTGGGGCAGACGAAGTTGCAGGCGCCGCACTCGAGGCACGTACCGGCGATCTCGTCCCACAGCTCGGCGCTCACCCGGCCGACCGACACGCGCCGCATCGCCGAGGCGAAGTGGCACGTCTCGGGGCCGAACGCGCGCTTCGCCGCCTCTTCCAGCTCGTGCCGCCGCGCCACCTCCCCGGCCTCCGCCGTCCGGAACAGGTCGGCCGACGGCTCGACCAGACGACCACCCTTCTCGCTGCCCACCTCGGCGAGGAAGCGGTCGCCAAGATCGGTGAGCTGGACGTCGAACGACTCGGCCAGGAACGGCCCGGCGTCACAGCAGATGCAGAAGCCGAGCGGGCAGGGCGTGATGCACGCCACGCTCACCGAGGTCAGCGCGGCGGCACGCCGCAGGTACGCCGTGTCGGCGAGGTCGTACGCGTGCATCCGCGTGAGGAAGTCGATCCCCTTGACGTCGCAACTGTGCACCCCGAAAAGCACCCGCGGCCGCTCGTCGTAGACCGGCTCGACCACGAGCCCGTCGGCGCCGCGGCTGATCGTGACGAGCGGGTCCGTCTGCGGCAGCACCACCTGTTTCGGCGGGAACAACGGGTTGTCGCTGCCCCACTGAACCTCGACAGGAGAGGAGATTTTGCGGAAGATCACGTCGCCGGCCTGGGCCGCCGTTGGCGCGACAACCTCGGCGTTCTCGATGAGGCGGCCGATCCACTCGCCCGTCCTCTCCTTGCCGATCGTTCGTGCCGAGCTCACCTGCATCTGCGCCCCCGAAGTCTTTTCAGGCCCGTTCGACGGCCACGCTGGTGACGCCGTGCCCACCCATCACCGGCGCGAGCGCGTCGCGGAACGCGAACGGCACCACGACCACGCCGGCCGCCAGGTCGGCGCGCATCACCGCCGGCGCCACCGCCTCCCCGCCCGCCGACTTGAGCCTCACCGGCCAGCCCTGGCGCACGCCGAGCCGGTCCATCGCCTCCTTCGACAGCTCCACGAAACCGCCCGGGAACAGCTTGCGCTGCGCGGCCGAGTCGCGGCACAACGTCGGGGAGTAGCGCACGAGCGGATCACTGCCCCAGTCGAGCACACCGTCCCAGACGGCCACGGATGGCGCCGGTTTGATCGGCTCGCACGGCGCCAGCGGACCGAGCGATGGGCGCCGGCCGCCGTTTCGCTCGGCTCTCGGCACCACCCGGGCCTCGTCGACCTCCCGCCACCGCGCGCCAATGTCGGGAGGCATCGCCCGTGCGATCTCCCGCCGCACCTCCTCGGCGCCGTGGTACTCCGTAGCCGGCCCGAGGCGACCGAGCATCGCCGCGAGCACGGCCCACCCGGGCCGCGCCTTTCCGGGCGGTCTGACGGCCGCGCGAACCTGCCGCACGCGCCCGTCAAGTCCGGTAACGGTGCCGTCGTTCTCGGCGAAGCTGGCGATCGGCAGCACCACGGTGGCCAGTTCCAGCGCCGGCGTCGCAAAAGCGTCCAGCAACACCACGCACTCCATCCGCCTGAGCGCCTCGCGCGCGAGCGCGCCGGCCGGCATCACCGCAGTTGGATCCTCCGCTACGATCACCACGCCTCGCGCCACGGTCAGCATCTGGGCGGCGTCCAGGCCCGTCTCACGCACGGGTGGCACGCCCCAGACACCCTCAAGGCGGCTGCCGGCCCCGTCGTCGGACAGCGGTGCGAACCCCGGCAGGAAGTTCGGCGACGCGCCGACCTCGCAGGCGCCCCGCAGGTTGCCGCGTGCCGGCAGGATCAGCAGAGGACTTCCGTCTCGATCGAGGTGGCCGGTCGCCGCCGCCAGCGTCGCGAGGTCGCCGGCGAGGCGCCGCAACTCGGCCGCGTCCGCCACCAGCGGGGCGACCACGATGGCAGCCCGCTGGGCCTGCGCGTACCACCCCGCGGCGCGCGCCACCGCCTCGCTCACCTCGGCCTCGGCGAGGCTGCGGCGCAGGGCGTCGAAGGAGGCGCCGGCCGCGACGATCGTCGCAGTGTCGAGCCGGCCGCCCGCAAGTGCCGCCGCCACCAGCGCGAACGTCACCGCGCGCTCGCGCCCGGGCGTGGAGGCGATCGACAGTGCCGCCAGGCTCGTCATCTGGGAGGCGACCGCGCCGATCGTCACCAGCCGGCATCCCGCCTTCCGGGCGCGGACGATCGCGCCCGCGACCTGCGGGTGGGTCACGGCCACGTCGCCCTCGACGAGAATGATCACCTCGCAGTGCTCGAGGTCGGCCACCGTACCGCTCCCGGCGTGCCGCCCGGTGACGTCGTGGAGGCCGTCGAGCAGCGGCTGGTAGGTCGCCGTCAGGCACGAGACGACGTGGGGGGTCTGCAGCGCTCCCCGCGCCAGCCTCACCGCGAGGTAGTTCTCCTCGTTGGTGGCGCGCGCGGAACCGAGCACACCAATCGTCCGGCCGGCGCGCCGCGTCGCGACCAGGCTGTCGGCTGCCGCTTCGAGAGCCGTCTCCCACGACACAGGACGCATTCGCCCCTCGTGGCGCATCAGCGGCTCGGTGAGGCGCTCGCCCCACGCCGGCGCTTCATGGCTTCCCCAACCGCGGGCGCACAGCCTCCCCCGCGACACCGGGTCACCCTCGCTGGGGATGACGCCCTCCGTCCTTCCGTCTTGTACATGCAGGTAGAAACCGCAACCGCAGGGGCAAAACGGACAGGTGGTGAGGACGGGGTCCACTGCCTTCCCCTCCCGACCGGTCACCTCACCGGCGTCCGCGGATTGCGTGCGCGCCGGCGCACGCTCGCTCCCGGCGTTCTTGTGACCTCGTTCCCCGAAGCAGTGCCCAGAGGCTACAGCCGGCGCGAGGCAAGGGTCCGGTGGCACCCCAAACCGATGGGGGCCTTCAGTCTCGGACTTCGCGCCGTCTGCCTCTCATGTGAAAATCCTAACAATAACTTAATCGTATCCCCTGGGCATGTCAAGCCCACCGGCCGGTGATCCGATCGACCTTCGAACCCCGGGGAGAACCTATCTGCCAAGGGCCGGATTGCCGGGAACGAGACGCCTCATTCGAACGGCGTGCTCGCCGGCACGCCGTACTTCTCGCGCAGGATGCCAGAGTGGCGGCGCGAACGGCCGCGAACTCGTCGAGGAGCTCGGCGAAGGGGACGCCATCATGCCCCGCCAGGCGGGCGAACTCGTTCTCGTCGAACGGCGGCAAACGCGGCCTTTTCGCCGCGGGCGAACGCCAGCGCCCGATAGGCGAACACCCGCTCGGCGTCGGCGCAGTGCCCAACGACTTCGCAAACGCTCCACTTCTCTGGTGCATACCGGAATCCGGCGCCGGCCTCCGGCAGGCCTTGCAGCGTCCGGCGCACCGCCACCGCCTGCTCCTCCAGCACCGCCAGCGGGTCCTCCCCGGGCACCAAGGAGACGTACCGCTCGAAGTACGGTGCGTACTCTCCAGCCTCGGGCCTCCCTACATTTGCCATGGCGCTCCTCCTCCCGTCCCAAGGTACCAGCGCAGCTGCGCTCGGGCCGTTGGTCCCTGCAACGCGGCCTTCCGGTCCGCCGCGCCAGCCGTTTCACGAGAAAAGGGGCGGAGAGAACCTCCGCCCCCGCTCCTACGGCACGTTCGAACTGGAACTGTCGACCGCCGCTGGACGGGCCGAGAGGCCGGCCGCCCAGCGGGCGACCGCTACGTCACCACCTTGCGGACCAGCTCCTCGATGACGCCGGGCTCGATCTCCTCGAGCTCGTACGTGACCTCGGCGATCGGCTTGTTGGTCTTGAGGATGCGCGTGAGGTCGATCGGCGTGCCCTCGACCACGACATCGCACGGGGTCGCGTTGATGGTCGCCTCGAGGTCCGCGATCTGCTGGTCGGAGTAGCCCATCGCCGGCAGGATCGCCCCGGAGTTCGGGTACTTCTTGTAGGTTGCGGCGATCGTCCCCACCGCGTACGGCTTCGCGTCCACGATCTCGGAGGCGCCCGCGCTCTTCGCGGCGAACCAACCCGCACCGTAAGTCATGCCGCCGTGCGTGAGCGTTGGACCGTCCTCGACCACGAGCGCGCGCTTGCCCTTGATAAGCTCGGGCTTGTCCACGGTGATCTTCGAGGCGCACTTGATCACGCGCGCCGTCGGGTTGTGTCGCTTGCAGTTCTCCAGCACCTCCTCGACCTTGACCGGGTCGGCCGTCTGGACCTTGTTGATGATCAGGAGGTCGGCCATGAGGAAGTTGGACTCGCCCGGGTAGTACGTCAGCTCGTGGCCGGGACGGTGCGGGTCGACGAGCGTAATCAAGAGGTTGGGCTTGTAGAACGACGTGTCGTTGTTGCCGCCGTCCCAGAGGATCACGTCGGCTTCCTTCTCCGCCTCGCGCAGGATCATCTCGTAGTCCACGCCGGCGTAGACGATGAAGCCGTTGTCGATGTGCGGCTCGTACTCCTCGCGCTCCTCGATCGTGCACTCGTGCGTGTCGAGGTCGGCGTACGTCTCGAAGCGCTGGCACGCCTGCTTCGCGAGGTCGCCGTAAGGCATCGGGTGGCGGATCGCGACGACCTTCTTCCCCATCGCCTTGAGGATGCGCGACACGTAGCGGGTGGTCTGCGACTTGCCGACGCCGGTGCGCACGGCGCAGATCGCGATCACGGGCTTGGTCGACGCGATCATCGTGCGCTGCACCGAGCAGACGCCGAAGTTCGCGCCCCACGCGATGACGTGGCTGCCCTTGTCCATCACGTACTGATGTGGAACGTCGGAGTAGGAGAACCAGACGTCGTCGATCGCATTCTCCTTGACCAGCTTCTCGAGATCGCTTTCCGGGAAGATCGGAATCCCCTTCGGGTACAGCTTGCCCGCAAGGGACGGCGGGTACTCCCGACCCTCGATGTCGGGGATCTGGGTGGCTGTGAACGCCACCACTTCCACTTCCGGGTTGTCCCGGAAGAGGCAGTTGAAGTTGTGGAAGTCCCGTCCGGCGGCTCCCATGATCACGACCTTACGCTTCGCCATATCCACCTCCTGTAGGTGCCGGCGTCTCCAAAACGCCGGGGCTCGGTATGGCGTACCGAGCTGCTCCGCCGGGTAAGGCTGAACCGGCGGCAAATTTCGGATCTCGGGGTTCGGGGTTTGGGGTTCGGGAACAACGAATCCCGGGCCCCGAGCCCCGAGCCCCGTTTCTCACTCCCACTCGATCGTGCCGGGGGGCTTGGACGTGACGTCGTACACCACCCGGTTGATCCCCCGCACCTCGTTGACGATCCGCCGCGCCACCCGATCGAGCACCTCGGGCGGAAAGCGGTACCAGTCGGCGGTCATGAAGTCCTCGGTGGTCACGGCTCGCAGCGAGGCGACGTTCTCGTACGTGCGCTGGTCGCCCATCACGCCGACGCTGCGCACCGGCAGCAGCACGGTGAGCGCCTGAGCGATCTCGCGGTAGAGCCCCGCGGCGCGGATCTCGTCCATGAAGATCGCGTCCGCCCGCTGCAGCAGCGACACGCGCTCGGGCGTGACCTCGCCCAGGACACGTACACCGAGCCCCGGGCCCGGGAACGGGTGCCGCCAGACGAACTCCTCGGGAAGCCCGAGCGCCTCGCCCAGCCGCCGGACCTCGTCCTTGAACAGGTCGCGCAGCGGTTCCACCAGCGCCAGGCCCAGCCGCTTCGGGAGCCCGCCGACGTTGTGGTGCGTCTTGATCGTTGCCGACGGCCCGCGCACCGAGGTGGACTCGATCACGTCCGGGTAGAGCGTGCCCTGGGCGAGGAACCTCGCGTCCGGGAAGCGCTTCGCCTCCTCCTCGAACACGGCGATGAACTCGTGGCCGATCCGGCGCCGCTTCTCCTCCGGGTCCTCGACCCCGGCCAGGGTGGTGAAGAACCGTTCGGCGGCGTTGACCCGGTCAACCGCGAGCCCGAAGGCGGCGAACCGCGACTGCACCTTGTCGCCCTCGCCCAGGCGCAGGAGGCCGGTGTCGACGAAGATTGGCGCGGTCCGCTCCCCCACCGCCTCGCGGCACAGCAGGGCCGTGACGGAGGAGTCCACGCCCCCCGACAGCGCGACGATAATCCGTCCCTCCCGGACCTGCTCGCGGATCCGGGCCACGGAGTCGCGGCGGATCTCCGCCGGCGTCCAGTCGCGGCGGGCGCCGCAGATGTTGACGAAGTTGAGGAGGATCCGGCGGCCGAGTTCGGTGTGGTTCACCTCGGGGTGGAACTGGATCCCGTAGAAACGCCGCGCCTCGTCGGCCATCGCCGCCGCCGGCGCGTTGTCCGTCTTGCCGACCGCCGTAAAGCCGGCGGGCAGCCGCGTGACCCGGTCGCCGTGCGACATCCACACCCGCTGCGTCGCCCTGGTGCCGGCGAACAGCGGGCACGCCAGGTCCGCGTCCAACTCGGCGGCGCCGTACTCCCTGCTGCCCGCCGGCTCGACCTGGCCGCCGAGCAGGTGCGCCATCGCCTGCTGCCCGTAGCACAGCCCAAGCACGGGCACGCCGAGCGCGAACACGCCCGGGTCGGGGCGGATGGCGCCCTCCTCGTAGATCGAGGCGGGGCCGCCCGAGAGCACGATCCCGATCGGGGCGAGCGCTGCGATGTCCCGGGCCGGCGCGTCGCCACGCCGGATCTCGCTGAAAACGCCCAACTCGCGCACCCTGCGCGCGATGAGCTGGGTGTACTGGGAGCCGAAGTCGAGGATCAGCAGCGTTTCATGAGCCATAGGCGGGCTGCAACACAGCCCGCGGCATGCTACCAGCCCGGCCCGAACCCGGCAACCACGCACGCCGGCGCGGCCCGCCAAGCCGTTTGTCTCCGGCCCGGCCCGACGAGAGGCGTCAGAGGTCCCGCAACGCCGACGCGACCGGGCGGCGCGCGGCACGGATCGCCGGGGGAACGCCGCCGACGAGGCCCATGAGGAGGGAGAACACGATCCCCTCGCCGAGCAGCGCCGGCGTGATCCGGAAGGCGAACGCCAGGTGCGAGAACGTCTGCCAGTTCATCGTGCCCGTCGTGAGGCCGTTGATGGGGAGCCCGGCGAGACACCCGAGCACGCCCCCCACCAGCGCGATGAGGAGCGCCTCGATGAGAAACGAGAACACCACCGCCGCGCTGCCGAACCCCAGGGCCCGCATCGTGGCGATCTCGCGCGAGCGCTCCGAGACCGCCGAGTACATCGTGTTGAGCGCGCCGAACACGGCGCCGATCCCCATCACGATGGCGACGAGGAACCCCAGCACCCGGATGAGCCTGGTGAGCGTGCGCGACTGCCTCTCGTAGTACGACGTCTCACGCTCGACCTGGACCGACAGGCGCGGATCGGCGGTCAGGGCGTCCTTGAACACCGCGAACGCCGCCGGCGAGTCCAGGCGCGCCGTGACCGACTGGAACACATTTCCGGGCCGCTTGTAGACCTGGTTCAGGACGTTGGCGTCGCACCAGATCTCCGAGTCGAAGGCGCTGCCGCCGGCGTCGAAGACCCCGACCACGGTCCACGTCCCGCCGCCGAACCGGACCGTCGAGCCGAGGTCGAACCCTGCGTACGAGTCGAGCGCGTTGCGGCCGACGACGAGTTCCGCGAGGCCGGGTTCGAAGAACCTGCCCCGAACGATCCGGATGTTGTCGCGAACCTGCATCGCCCTGGCCGACACGCCCCTCACCTGGGCGTTGGCCACGGTCCCGCTCGACTTAAGCTTGAAGCCGGCGATGACGACCACCTCGCCCGACACCAGCGGGCCGCGGGCGTCGCGCGCCACCCCGGGTGCGTTCTCGATGACGTGCAGCTCGTCGAGCGTCACCGCGCTGACCATCTCCGAATCGGCGCCGGCCCGGCGTACGATCGCGTTGCGCGGCGAGCCCGAGGCGACCAGCGTCGCCCGGAAACCGTGCGCCATCGCCAGCATCGCGACGAACACGCCGACCGTGCCGGCGATACCGAGCACCGCCACGACCGCCGACGTCCAGCGCTGGAGCACGCTCCGGACGTTGTAGGCAAAGGGTATCGCCATCGCTCAGACCCTCCGCAGCGCGTCCACGACCTCGAGCCGCATCGCCGAGACCGCCGGCAGCGCGCCCGCGGCCGCGCCGACGGCGAGAGCGAGGCCGAACCCGAGCCCGACCGAGCTCCACGGCAGGTAGAACGACGCCAGCATGCCGCGGGTCGGGTCGCCCCCGAGGGTGAACAGCTTGGCGAATGCGAGGCCGAGCACGCCGCCCAGGCCTGCGATCAGGACCGCCTCGACAAGCACGAGGCCGAGGATGTCCGGGTTCGAGAACCCCACCGTTTTGAGGACCGCGAACTCCGCCGTTCGCTCGCGGACGGCGATCGCCATTGTGTTCCCGGTGACCAGCAGGAGCGTGAAGAACACCACCGCGCCGATCGTCAGGACCAGGAGACCGATATTCCCCATCTGCTTCGCGAACGACGCGGCAAACGCCTTTTCGGTCTGCGTCAGCGTCTCGTATGGGGAGTTCGCGAAACCGCCGTCGATCGCCTCGGACACCCTCACAGCGTCGTCGGGGTTCGTCAACTTGACGACATACCAGCCGACCGTGCCCTTGCCGAACCGCCTCTGTTCTTCGAGGTAGTCGTAGCGGAACAGCATCTGTCCGGTGTCCACATCGGGCCGGTTCCCCTCGTAAACGCCGTCGAGGTTGAACTCCCACGTCCCCGTCCAGATCGTGCCCCGCAGCGGGATGCGGTCCCCGACCTTCCACCCGAAACGCTTCGCCAGGGAGCGCCCCACGAGGCACCCCTGGCGGTCGCGCATCAAATTCGCGAGCTGCTCCTTGGGGACCACGTACTCCGAGTAGACCTTGAACCATGTGTCCCTGTCCACCGCAAACTGCGGGAAGAAGTTGCGTTCGTCCTGGTAGACGCCGCCGAACCAGGTCGCGAAGGTCACGGCGGCCACTCCGGACGCCTGCAGGAGCCGGTCGCGATAGGAGTACGGCAGCGGCATGATCAGCGAGGTCTTGTTGATCACCGTGAGGCGGTCGACCCCCGCGACGTCCGCCCCGCCGGAGAAGGCGCCGCGGATCGTCACCAGAAGACCGAACAGGAAGAGCGCCACCGCGAACGACCCGATGGTCAAGGTGGTGCGCAGCTTCTTCCTCGCCAGGTTCGCCCACACCAGGCCGACGAACCTCATGCCCCAACCCCCGCGGAAACGGAACCTTCCACGAGCACGCCCTTGTCGAGGTGGAGCACGACCCCGGCGCGCTCCGCGGCGCGCGGGTCGTGCGTGACCATCAGGATGGTCTTGCCGTGCTCGTGGACGAGGCGGCCGAGCAGCTCCATGATCTCGTCGGCGCTCTTGCGGTCGAGGTCGCCGGTGGGTTCGTCGGCGAGAAGGAACGTCGCGTCGGCGACGATCGCCCGGGCGATGGCGACGCGCTGTTCCTGGCCGCCCGAAAGCTGGCGCGGGTAGTGGTCCATCCGGTCCAGGAGCCCGACCACACCGAGGGTGGCCTCGACGTGCCTCCGGCGCTCGCCCTTCGAGAGCCTCGTGAGCAGCAGCGGCAGCTCGACATTGCCGAACGCCGTGAGCACCGGGATCAAGTTGTACATCTGGAAGATGAAACCGACGTGGCGGGCCCGCCACGCGGTGAGCTTGGCGGCGGACATGTGGGTGATCTCGTCGCCCGCCACCGTGATGCTCCCCGACGTCGGCAGGTCGAGGCCGCCGAGCAGGTTCAGGAGGGTGGTCTTGCCCGAACCGGACGGGCCCATGAAGGCGACGAACTCGCCTCTCTCGACGTCCAGGTTGAGGCCCTGCAGGACATGGATCTCCTCGCTGCCGCGCCGGTACTTCTTGTCCAGGTCGCGCACCCGGATGAGGCCGGTGCCGTTCCCCGTGCCATCCACTCTGACCATGCCGACCTCCGTCCGGTGCGGGGCCGAGGCTTGCCCCCGCGACCTCGCCCCTCACGCCGCAAGTCTCACGCCTCTCGCCTACTTCACCTTCACCCTATGCCCGTCGCGCAGAGCTGCGGTTGAGGTCACCACGACCTCGTCGCCGGCCGCGACGCCCGCCGTCACCTCGACGTCGGAGCCGGAAGCCGCGCCCACGCTCACGGTGCGCCGTTCCAACACCCCTTGGCGGACCACGAACACGACCTGCCTGCCGTCAACCTGATGCACCGCCGCGTTCGGGATCAAAACGCTGGGGGTGGCCCTGGCGCCGGCCGTCTCGTCGGCCAGAAATGAGACCTTCACCCCCATGTCCGGCAGGATCCGCGGGTCGAGCTTGTCGAGCGAGACGCGCACCTTCACGGTGGCCTTCTGCCGGTCGGCCGTCGGGATGACCGTCCGCACCTTCGCCGGGATGTGCCACTCCGGGTAGGCGTCGAGCACGGCGTCCACCCGCTGTCCGGGAACGACCCGGGCGATGTACGACTCGTTGACGTCGACCTCGATCTCGAGCGAGGCCATGTCCACGATCGTCGCGATCCCGGTGCGGGTGAACCCGCCCCCGGCCGAGAGCGGCGAGACCATCTCGCCGCGCTGCGCGTCCTTCGATACCACCATCCCGGAGAACGGCGCCCGCACCGTGCAGTTCTCCACGTCCTGCCGGGCCACCCCGATCTCGGCGTCGGCGGCGCGAACCTGCGCCCTCGCTGCGGCGATCTGCGCCCGCAGGCTCTCCGCAGTGGTGCGCGCGAGGTCCAACGCCTGGGCGGTCGCAACGCCCTCCCTTTCGAGATCGAACTGGCGCTTCTCCTCGCGCTCCGCGTTGGCGAGGTTCACCTCGAGGTTCTCGATCTGGGCGGCGGTCGCGTCGCGCGCCGTGCGGGAGGCCAGTAGGCGCCGATTCGCGTCGGAGTCGTCGAGGCGAGCCAGGAGCTGCCCCTCAGCGACCTCCATCCCCTCGTCCACGTAGACGTCCACGACGCGCGCCGTGATCTTGGCGGCCACCGTGGCGCGGCGGCGCGGAGTGATGTAGCCGCTGGCGTTCAGCAGCGCGATCGCACCGCCGGGAGCCGGCCTCGCCGCAGCCGTCTCCACAACCGGGGTCCGGCCGAGGAGCGCCCAGCCCACCACCCCCGCCACGGCCAGCGCGACGATCGCGAGAACGGCGACGATCCATCCCTTGCCGCCGCCCCTTGGGCTGCGGGCACGGTCGTCGATCTTCAGTGCGGAAAGGTCCACTCCCCCGGAACCCGTGCTCTCGGCCATCCTGCCGCTCCTCCTCGTCACGGCCGCGGGCGCCCGTGGGCTTTCCGGCTCCCACTTGACGCCGTAGCGCCCCGCCATGATACGCACGCGCCGCCTGGTTTTGGCCGCGTCAGGATTTTGAGGAGCGCCCCCGTCGCGCGCCGCCAGTCCGACCAGCGGAATCGACAAGCGGTCGCGTGGTTGGCGCATTCCGTGGGGCGTGCCGCCGGACGCCGCGAGCCTTCGCCGCCTTGCCGGGCTAGAATGCCGGAGCTGAGAGCTTTGTCCGAGGGAGGGTGCATGTCGCTCGAGCTGGCTCGTGAGGTGCTGACGACGGAGGCAGAGGCGATCCTGCGCCTCCGGGATCGGCTCGACCACACCTTCCTTCAAGCCGTGGAGCTGCTCGTCGGCTGCCAGGGGCGGGTCGTTTGGACCGGGATGGGCAAGTCCGGGATCATCTGTCGCAAGCTCGCGGCCACGATGGCCTCGACCGGCACGCCGGCGTTGTTCCTGCACCCCGCTGAGGCGATCCACGGTGACATCGGAATGGTCGCCGCCGGCGACGTCGTCGTGGCGGTCTCGAACTCCGGCGAGACCGGCGAGCTGGTCCAGCTCATGGAGTACCTCAAGCGCCTCGACAACCGGCTGATCGCGATCACCTCCAACCCGTCCTCCACGCTCGCGGGTCACGCCGACGTCCACCTCAACCTGGGTGTCGACCGGGAGGCGTGCCCCCTCAATCTGGCGCCGACGGCCTCGACGACTGCGGCGCTGGCCCTGGGCGACGCCCTCGCGATGGCCGTCTCCGTGCGCAAGGGGTTCAAGCCGGAAGACTTCGCCCAGCTCCACCCGGGCGGGAAGCTGGGCAGAAAGCTGCTCACGGCGGGCGACCTCATGCACGCCGGCGAGGCGGTCCCGCGGGTGGCCGCCGACACGCCGATGAAGGATGTGATCTACGAGATGTCGCGCAAGGGACTCGGAATCACGACCGTGCAGGACGGCGACGGCCGGCTGCTCGGGGTGATCACCGACGGCGACCTGCGGCGCCTGATGGAGGCCGACCCCGACCCCCTCGCCCACCGCGCCGCCGAGGTGATGCACCCGGGGGGCGTGACGATCGCGCCCGGGACGCTCGCGACCGGCGCCCTGCGTCTGCTCGAGACCCGGCGGATCACGTCGCTCATCGTAGCCGGCCCGGACGGCCGCGTGGCCGGGATGGTGCACATCCACGACCTCTGGGGCGTCGGTCTGTTCTGACCGTTCGGGGGCCGGCAACGCCCGCGGCGCCGGCGACCGGGGACCGGCCGAGCGGGACCACTTGTCAGCCGGCGGTAACCGAGGCACAATGAACCAGCGTTCAGTCGCGGCGGTTTTTGGGGGATCCACATCCGCTGGCCAGCCGGGACGGGCAAAGGAGATATCCATGCGCAGGGAGATCCGCAAGGTCGGGGTGCTGGGTGCAGGCGTGATGGGCTCCGGAATCGCCGCACACCTCGCAAACGCCAACGTGCCGGTGCTGCTGCTCGACATCGTCCCGCCCCAGCTCACGCCGGAGGACGAGAAGGCCGGGCTTACACGCGGCGACCGCCGATTCCGCAACAAGTTCGCGCTTGCCGGCATCGAGAACATCAAGACATCGAGGCCGTCGCTCCTCTACTCCAAGCGCTTCCTGCCTCTCGTCTCGGCCGGCAACTTCGAGGACGACTGGGACAAACTCGCCGAGTGCGACTGGATCGTGGAGGTGGTGGTCGAGCGGCTCGACATCAAGAAGCAGGTGTTCGAGCGCTTGGACAAGGTCCGCCGCCCGGGCACGATCGTCTCCTCCAACACCTCGGGCCTGCCGATCAAGAAGATGGTCGAGGGGCGCTCGGACGACTTCCGCAAGAACTTCCTGGTGACGCACTTCTTCAACCCGGTCAGATACATGCGCCTCCTCGAGGTGATCGCGGGCGAGGAGACCGATCCTGAGGTCGTCTCGTTCATGAGCGACTACGGCCAGTTCCTCCTCGGCAAGGGGATCGTGTTCGGCAAGGACACGCCGAACTTCGTCGCCAACCGGATCGGCGTCTACGGCCTCATGGCCACCGTGCACGCGATGGTCGAGATGGGCTACCAGGTGGACGAGGTGGACGCGATCACCGGGCCCGCGATGGGGCGGCCGAAGAGCGCGTCGTTCGGCACGGTGGACCTCGTCGGCCTCGACACCATGGTGCACGTGGTGCGCACCCTGCGCGAGGAGTGCCCCGACGACGAGTGCCAGCCGACGTTCGCGGTGCCCGACTTCGTCACCAAGATGGTCGAGAACAAGCAGCTCGGCCGCAAGACGAAGGCCGGCTTCTTCAAGCGCGAGAAGGGCCCCAAGGGCGAGAACGTGGACTTCACCCTCGACTGGCAAACCGGCCAGTACCGCCCCAAGGCCAAGCTCGACGCCCCGTCGCTCAAGCAGACCAAGGGGATCCACGACTCCGGGGTGCGCATCAAGACGCTCGTGAACGCCGACGACCGCGCCGGCGTCTTCGCGTGGCGGGTGACGCGCGACGCTCTGGCGTATTCCTCCCGGCGCCTCGGCGAGATCTCCGACACGATCGTGGACATCGACCACGGCGCCACCTGGGGCTTCAACTGGGACCTCGGCCCGTTCGAGATCTGGGACGCCCTCGGCGTCGCCGAGACGGTCAAGCGCATGAAGGCCGAGGGCGTCGAGCCGGCGGCGTGGGTCGGCGAGATGCTGGAGTCGGACGCCGCCAGCTTCTACCGCGACGGCCTCGACGGCCGCGAGTTCTACGACCCGCGCAGCAAGTCCTATCGGGTGGTGCCGCGCCCCGCCAGCTTCCTCGTTCTGCGCGAGATCAAGCGGCGCACGCCGGCGGTGTTCGAGAACTCCGGTGCCTCGGTCGTGGACCTCGGCGACGGCGTGGTATGCGTCGAGTTCCACTCGGCGCTGCAGCCCAAACTCAACCCGATCGACGACGACATGATGGACGCCGTTCATCAGGCGATCGCGATCGCCGAGAAGGACTTCCGCGGTCTCGTGGTCCACCACCAGGGGGAGCAGTTCTGCGCCGGCGCCAACCTGCTGATGATCCTCGAGGGTGCGATGAGCCAGCAGTGGACGGCCATCGACGCGATGGTCCGGAAGTTCCAGGGGATGACGATGGGGCTCCGCCGTGCGCGCGTCCCGGTGGTCACCGCCCCGTTCGGCTTCACTTTCGGCGGCGGCGCCGAGATCACGATGGCGGGGGACCGCGTCTGCGCCCTGGCGGAGACCTACATGGGCCTCATCGAGGTCGGCGTCGGGCTGGTCCCCGCCGGCGGAGGCCACGTCTTCATGCTCGAGCGCGTGCTCGACAGCTTGGACGAGCCGATCCTGTCGAACATGCCGTTCCTGCGCAAGGCGTTCGAGGCGATCGCCATGGCCAAGGTCGGGACGTCGGCGGAGGAGGCCCGCGAGCTCAAGTACCTGCGGCCGTTCGACCACGTCGAGATGAACCGCGACCAGCAGCTGTGGACCGCGAAGCGCATGGCGATCGCCATGGCCGAGGAGGGGTACCGCCCGCCGCTGCCGCGCACGTTCTACCTTCCCGGCCGCGACGGGCTCGCGACTATCCAGACGCTGCTCCACAACATGAAAGTCACCCACTGGATCTCGTCGCACGACGAGAAGATCGCGACGCACGTCGGCAACATCCTGTGCGGCGGCGACACCACGATCAACAACCCCGTGACCGAGCACGCGATCCTCGACCTCGAACGCGAAGCGTTCCTCTCGCTGCTCGGCGAGCCCAAGACGCTGGAACGGATCCAGTACATGCTGATGAACAACAAGCCGTTGAGGAACTGATGCGCCGCCAATTCCCGACTCTCATCCCACAGGCTTCAAACCGCAGTCGGAGGTGACCATGCCCAAAGCCGTGATCGTTTCCTACGCCCGCACCGCAATCGGCCGCGCCAAGAAGGGCAGCCTCAAGGACACCCGGCCGGAGGAGTTCGCCGCGCCGGTGCTGCAGGCTCTCCTCAAGCGCACGCCCGGACTTGAAGCTTCCATGGTGGACGACGTCATGCTCGGCTGCGCGATGCCCGAGGCTGAGCAGGGCATGAACGTCGCCCGCATGATCGCGCTGCTCGCCGGCTTTCCCGTCGAGGTCCCCGCCACGACGTTGAACCGCTTCTGCTCGTCGGGCTCGCAGTCGATCGCGTGGGCCGCCGACGTCATCCGCTCCGGCAACGCCGACGTGATCGTCGCCGGCGGCGTGGAGTCGATGTCGATGGTGCCGATGGGCGGCAACAAGATCATCGCCGACCCGCCGCTCGTCGATGCCATGCCCAACGCCTACGCCTCGATGGGCACGACGGCCGAGGTCGTCGCCCGCCAGTTCGGGATCGGCCGCGAGGAGCAGGACGCCTTCGCGCTGCGCTCGCACCAGCGCGCCGCGGCCGCGATCGCTGCCGGGAAGTTCAAGGACGAGATCGTTCCCCTCAATGTGCGCACCATGGACAACGCGACGTGGCGCGAGTTCGTCTTCGACACCGACGAAGGCCCGCGCGCCGACACCTCGCTCGCGGCGCTGGCCAAGCTCAAACCGGCGTTCGACCCGCGCGGCACCGTGACCGCCGGCAACTCCTCGCAGATCAACGACGGCGCCGCCGCAGCCGTCGTGATGTCGGACACGAAGGCAGCGGAGATGGGCCTCGAGCCGCTGGCGTTCGTGCAGAGCTGGGCGGTCGCCGGAGTCCCGCCCGACATCATGGGGATCGGTCCCGCGAAGGCGGTACCGAAGCTCTTGAAGAAGACCGGGCTCTCCCTCGCCGACATCGACCTCGTCGAGATCAACGAGGCGTTCGCGAGCCAGTCGATCTACTGCACCCGCGAGCTGGGGCTCGACCCCGAGAAGACGAACGTCAACGGCGGCGCGATCGCGACCGGCCATCCCCTCGGGGCGACCGGCGCGGTGCTGACCTGCAAGATCCTCGGCGAGATGAAGCGCCGCAACGCGAAGCGCGGCATCGTCACCATGTGCATCGGCGGCGGGATGGGGTTCGCCTACCTGCTCGAGCGCCCCTGAGGGTTCCGCCGTCCGGTTGTGGACACGGGACCCGCGCGCGCGGGCCCTTCCGCTACCCGAGCCCGTCGGCGCGAAACGCGGCGCGCAGGTGGCGGACGGAGGGCCGCCACGCGCTGACGGACACCGCGACGACGTCGAACCGGCACGGCGGCGTCTCGCTGCCGCGGGCCAGATAGACCTCGGCGAGCCGCACCAGGCGCCGCTGCTTCGCTTGGGTGACGGCCTCCTCCGGAGTTCCTGCGCGGCCGCCGGTGCGTGTTTTCACCTCGACGAACACCAACGTGTCGCGGTCCCAGGCGACGATGTCGATCTCGCCGGCTGGACAGCGCCAGTTGCGCGCCTCGATCTTGAACCCTTTGAGCCTCAGGAACAGGGCCGCAAGCGCCTCCCCGCTCCTGGCGACGTTGGCTCGGTGGTCGCGGCGCTCTCCCATCGCCAGGCGCCCTCGTCCCGACACCACGGCGTCAGCTTCCGGACGCGGGCTGCGAGCTGTCCTTCGCGAGCGCCTGCGCTGCGAGCGTGATCACGTCCACCGTCCGCGCGTCCTCCATCCCCAGCTCCTGTTGCGCATTCCCCACCATGACGGCACAGAACGGGCAGGCGACGGCGACGTCCGTGGCGCCGGACTCCTGCAGCTGCTGCATCCGGGTCTGGTTGATCCGCGTGCCGAGCTTCTCCTCGAGCCACATCCGCCCGCCGCCGGCGCCGCAGCACATCGCCTTCTCGCGGGACAGCGGCGCCTCCTTGAGCGTCAGCCCCGGAATCGCCCCCAGGATCGCGCGCGGGGCCTCGTACTCGTGGTTGGTGCGCCCCAGGTAGCACGGGTCGTGGAACGTCAACTCGCGACGCACCTCGCTCGTGAGCGTCAAGCGCCCGCTCGCCACGAGCTCCGCGATCAGCTGCGTGCCGTGCTTGACCTCGTACTGCCCGCCGAAATCGGGGTACTCGTGCGCCAGCGTGTTGAAGCAGTGCGGGCAGTTCGTGACGATCCTCTTGACGCCGCGCCCGTTCAGCATCTCGACGTTGGCCGCCGCCAGCGTCTGGAAGAGGTACTCGTTGCCGAGCCGGCGCGCCGCATCGCCGGTGCAGCGCTCCTCCGAGCCAAGGATCGCGAACTTCACGCCCGCGGCGTGCAACAGCTTGACCATCGCCTGCGAGGTCCGCTTGCCGGCGTCGTCGTACGACCCGGCGCACCCGACCCAGAACAGGAACTCGAACTCTCCCCCATCCGACGCCAGCGGCACGCCCAATCCCTTTGCCCAGTCGCCGCGCGTCTCCGGCGGGAGCTGCCAGGGGTTGCCGTTGACCTCCATTCCTCGGAACGCGGGCTCGGCCTCGCCGGGGAAAACGGCCTTCTCGAGCACGAGGTGCCGCCGCATCTCCACGATCCTGTCGACGTAGGAGATGAACAGCGGGCATGCCTCCTCGCACCACCGGCACGTCGTGCACGCCCACACGACCTCGGGGTCGATCACGTCGCCGGCCAGCTCCCGGCTGGGCGTGCCGGGGGAACGCCCCGGATCGCCGATGATCTGGCCGGAGGAGGCCTTGAGGTGGTCGCGGAGCGCGATGGTAAGGTCGCGCGGAATGAGAGGCTTCTTGGTGATCGTGGTCGGGCACACCACCGTGCAGCGGCCGCACTCGGTGCAGGTGTAAAGGTCGAGCAGCTGCTTCCAGGTCAGGTCGGTGACCTTGGCGGCGCCGAGAGCGGTGCCTTCGACGATGTTCTCGAGGTCCATCTTGCCGAGCCGGCCCGGCTCGTCGAGCGGCCTGAGCAGCACGTTCGGCAGCGCGGTGTAGACGTGGAAGTGCTTGGAGTACGGCAGGTAGTTGGCGAACACGTAGAGCACCGTCAGGTGCACCCACCACGCCCCGACGTAGAGCCCGTGCAGCGCCGCCGCAGGGACTCCCGCGAGCCAGGCGCCCACCGCGGCCGAGGCCGGCGTCCACGCCCACGGGCCCGGCGACCCTCCGGCGATCCGCGCTCCGTCCACCAGCAGGTCCGTCACCATCAGGGCCGCGATCAGGCCGAGGATCACCCAGGCGTCCGGACTGTACTCCAGCCGCGCCGGCCTGGTGACGAGGCGCCGCCACGCGGCGAGCGCGACACCCACGAGGACCAGGACCGCGAACAGGTCCTTGGTGAGGAGGAAGGCGTGGCCGAACCATGTGTGCAGGAACGGCAGCTCCCACCCTCCGGTGAGACCCTCGACCACCATCGAGAGCGACCGCACCGAGAAGACGAGGAAGCCCCAGAAGATCAGCGCGTGCATGATCCCCGGCAGCGGCTCCAGGAACATCCGGCGCTGCCCGAGAAAGTAGACGACCACCCCGCGGACCCGCTCCCCCCAGCGGTCCAGCACCACGCCTTTCCGGCCCGCCATCATGAGGGAGTACCTGCGCGAGAGAGACCACACCACTCCGCCCACGGCCGCCACCGTGAGCAGCACGAACCAGAGCGTGTCGGCCACCCCAAGGAAGTTGCCCGCCGTTGCGTGGTGAGGCATCATCGCTGCCCTCCGTTCCAATTTGCATTCTGCCACATCGGAGTGTTCGTTTGGCGAGGGCAGCGAACCCGGCTGCTACAATCCAGGCCTCGGTACGCGGGGGCGCAACGCGCCCGCGGGCGCCGGCAGGAGGTCTTGAGATGACGGGGAAGGTTAAGGTGCAGCCGGTCTCGCGCGTCGGCATGGATCCGCTGGTGGCGATGGCCGAGCAGCTGCGCGCCTCCCTCCCCGGCTGGGAGGATACCGCGCCGGTCATCGCCCGCGGCCAGGCGCCGAGCGACCTCGCCCTCGACCTCCGGCACCTCGCCCTCCACGACGGCGACGGCTTCCTAACCGTCAGCGTCGGCGACGAGGTCGTCGGGTTCGCCCCCGGTTACGTGCGCTCGCGGCAGCTCAACATCGCCCAGCCATGGTTGCTCCCCGAGCATCAGGGCGGCGAGGTTGCGGAGCAGTTGGTCCGCCGGGCGATGGCCTACGGCGAGCGGTCGGGCGCCGGCGAGAGCGCCGCTCTCGTCCACGGCGGGGCGCCGTGGCACGGGCTCTTCTTCCGCTTCGGGTTGCGCGCCCGCTTCTCGGTCTACCGCCTCGCGCTCCCGGCCGAGGCGGCGCGCGTCGTCG
>PKYI01000088.1 GCA_003133645.1 Acidobacteriota bacterium
GCGGCAGGCGCCGCCGCACAGATAGCGCCGTGGGCGCTCCCATCAGGCGCGGTTCGTGTCCAAGGTATGGGGCTACTCAGAGCGGTTTTGGGCCGACACCATGACTGCTATGCAGAGGGCCCCGCTGGTGAAATCGTGGGTTCTCGACGGAACCAATCACCAGGAGGCCCAGGACATGTTGTACGCCGGATTGGACCTTTCGCGCCAGAAGCTCGATGTGCACATCCTCGATGAGACAGGTCGGACGGTCGACCTGCTCGCCGTTCGGCCTGATGCCGACGCCCTACGGACGCTAGCCGAGCGGATCGGACGGTACGGCCAGCCGGTCGAGGCGGCGATCGAGTCGATGAACGGTGCCCGCTTCGTCCACGACACCTTGGAGCGGTTCGGCTGGGACGTCCAGATCGCCGACGCGGCGAAGGCGAGGGGCCTGGCTCCACTCGCCGCCAAGACGGACAAGATCGACGCGCGGGTACTCGCCGAGCTGGCCCGGCGCGAGTTGGTGCCGGCGATCTGGCTACCCGATCCATCGGTTCGCGCCGAGCGCGAGCGGGCCCGCTTCCGGCTTTACCTGGTTCGCTATCGAACTTCGCTCAAGAACCGGATCCACGCCACGCTCATCGCGTTTGGCCAGTCGGTGCCGGTGTCCGACCTGTTCGGGATGCGCGGGCGCGAACTGCTCGCGTCGCTGCCAATCCCTGAGCCCTGGGCGACGACGCTCCGAACGAGCCTGAGCCTCGTCGACGAGCTCGAGGCGAAGATCGACGCGCTCGAGGCCGAACTCCGCGCGACGGGGGCCCACCACCGGTACGTCCCCCTGCTCATGACTGTTCCAGGCGTAGGCTGGGTGCTCGCGTACACGATCGCCGCCGAGATCGGCGACATCGGACGGTTCGCGGGCCCTAAGCGGCTCACCGGGTACACCGGGCTATGCCCCAGGGTTTATCAGTCCGGCCTATCCGACCGACGTGGACCCCTGGCCAAGACCGGACCCAAGTATCTGCGCTGGGCACTCATCGAAGCCGCCACCACCGCTGCCCGTAATCCTCACTACCACGATCGCTACGAACGCACCAAGCGCCGGCTCGGCAAGCAGCGAGGCAGTAAGGTCGCCCGGGTCGAGCTCGCCCGCGAGCTCGCCGGCGCGATCTGGTACATGCTCACGCGCCAGGAGCCGTTCCGAGCGGGAGGCCCCACATCAGGTCTGGTCGCTTGACGACCCTCAATGACTTGGGCCGCCGCTGTCTCCCATCCGACCGAGTCCTCCCCTTCGAGGAGGCCATAGAGACATGAGAAGCGCATTCCCCTCGCACAAACGGGCTCCCCCGCGCGAAAGCCCTTGACACCCAGACCCTCTGCATAGAGACCTGATAGCCATGCGCGTACCAGTGATCGGTGTGAGCGGCAGAGGGCGGACGGGCGCTCGACATCGCGACCGCGTGGCCGCTAGGATGGACTGCCTGCGGCTGCGGCCGGCGCAATCCGCGAGGGCACGGCGGCGAGAGAATGGCCCGACGCCCTTGTGAGGTCCGGCGATGTGGAGCTGCAACAGCAGCGCCTCGCCGGCGGTACTCCCGGAGCGCCGGGTCCTCCTCATTGTGACTCTATGGGCGGCCGCTGACGAGCGTTCTCTGGCCTCGTATTGGGTGCACCTCTAGGGCGGCACGTCCAGCAGCGTCTGGAGTGACGGCCGGTCGACCTCCGTCGCGGCCCGATCCCGCCTCAGCAGGTGACGTGGAGGACCGCGGCCGTCTCGTTGACGTCCGCTGCCGAGAGCCGAGCGCACGCCTCCGCAGTGGGGAGCATGAGTAGCTCGACCCCTCGGCGGCGGGCCTCCTCGATCACCTCCGGTGCAACCGGCAGGCGGCCCTCGGCTCCCGTCCCGACGATCAGCTGACGGCAGCGCCAGGGCAGGGGCTCCGCGGTCGTCAGCGGGGTGTGACCGTACCGGTCGCGCTGTGGCTTCGAAGCCTTCTTGCGGCGACGAGAGACCCGGCCACGCTCGACCAGGACATCGTAGTCGTAGGTCTGACCGTCGAGCTCCACGAGTCCGAAGGAGACCAGGCGGGCTTTCATATGCTCCAGTATGCTGCTCCGCCATCCCCGCCCGGTTGGGGCGCCGACGCGAGTCGGCCGCCTTCTCTGTCAATCATCCTCTCGCCGGGGAATCGCGCCGCAAAGGGGCGCCCGACACTTGTGATGGGACCCTCAGCGAGGCCGGCAGGCCGGGTCGACGGCACGGCCCGACCCCCGACACGATGGCGGCGTAGTGGTTTGCGTCAGCAGAGGGTGGCCGGGTTCAGATGGGCGCAATTAGACGCGCAGTGCTCATCTGCCGGAGTCTCGCGGCTAACCTAGTCCGCTTTCTCGAGGCTCACGTCCAGGCGCTAGGTCGGCTCATGCCGAAGGGGCCGCCCGATTGAGGGATGAAGACCCCCGGTCGGCTGAAGTCGAGGCGGGTGCCAGCCGGAGCAACTGGCGCAACGACCCGGCGGCCGGGCCATCAGCGGCGCCGGAACCCCGATCACCTCGCCGTGCTCCTACGAGCTGCGGTCCTCCAGCACCCAGACAGGGCACGGAACCCCAAGCCCAAAGTCACTAGGTGTGCGTCACGCTCGGATAATTGGGGCTGCCGGCGTTCTCATCGCCATCTGCAGCCTTGGTGCGACGCTCTATCTCTGGCTGCGCTCGGGTGCCGTGGTCAGGGTCAAGGCGTTTATCCGCCCTGAAAGCGGCACGGTGCACATCGAGGCGACAAATAGCGGACGCCTGACCGCAACGATCAAGCGTCTGGAGCTGCGGGAACACATCGTGCTCAAGCGGCGAGCCGTGGGTTCGGATCCCGCCGGGGACACCAATTTGGGATCTCAAGCTCGCTCGATTGGGCGCCATTCTGTCCAGGCGTTAGGCTTGATTGCCCCTGGATTGGGAGCGGTGTTCAGGGCTGCAAGGGAGCGCGAGGCGGATGCGGAGCGGTCAGCACTCTGAAACCCAGGTGGCAGACGAAGGGCTGCGCATCGACGCTCGCGCCGAGCTCGTTCTGGATGCTCACGCGGAACTCGGTGAGGGGCCGGTCTGGGACGACAGACGCCACGTGCTGTGGTGGGTTGACATCAAGGCCGGCCGCGTGCACCGCTTCGACCCCATAAACGGCCTGGACCGCGCCTACGAGATCGGGACGCCGGTCGGTTGCGTGGCACTCTGCGATGACGGCAGACTCGCCGTCGCCGTCGTGGACGCTCTCCTGACGCTCGATTCTGAGACCGAGGCGATCGAGACGCTGGTGCCGTTCGAACCCGGCGCAGTCGCCGTCAGATGCAACGACGGCAAATGCGATCCACTGGGAAGGCTCTGGATCGACCGGATGGCGTTTGACCGGGGGATCGGTACCGGCTCGCTGGTTCGTTTCGATGGAATCTGTGTCGACACGATCCGACGCGGGCTGACCATTCCCAACGGCCTCGACTGGACCGGCGACGGCTGCCGGATGTACTTCGTGGATTCGCGGGATCCCGCGGTCTCGGTTCTCGATTTCGACGTCGAGTCGGGCACCATAGGGGAGGGCCGTCCGTTCATGCGCATGGCCGACGTCCCCGAGTGGCCCCGGCCGGGCGTGCCCGACGGCCTCACCGTCGACGAGGAGGATTGCGTCTGGGTCGCTGTCTGGGGCGGCGGGTGCGTACTCCGGTTTCACCCGGACGGAACGCTCATCGGCCGCATTGACGTGCCGGTCTCGCGGGTGAGCAGCTGCGCGTTTGGCGGCGAGGACCTCAGGGACCTATTTATAACCACGGCCTGGGAGGATGCGACGGCCGAACAGCTTGTCGCTCAGCCCAACGCCGGCGGCCTCTACCGAGCTCGGCCCGGAGTGCGCGGGCGGCCTGCGCGCCGGATGAAGACTGTGAGCCACAATTGAAGGCGCTTGTTCACACGGCTCCGCTGCGGCTCGAGTACGTCGAGCGCCCGATGCCCGCCATCGGACCGGCAGACGTTCTGGTGCGGGTGGCGGCGGTCGCGATCTGCGGCTCGGACGTCCACGGCTACACGGGTTCCACGGGTCGACGCATTCCGCCGATCGTGATGGGCCACGAAGCCTCGGGCGTGGTGGAGGCGGCCGGGCCGCAAGTGGCGGGCTGGCAGGCCGGCGACCGCGTCACGTTCGACTCCACGATCTACTGCAACGAATGCCCGGAGTGCCGCCACGGCCGGGTCAACCTCTGCGAAAACCGGCAAATCCTTGGCGTATCCACGCCGCTATTCCGACGCGACGGGGCAATGGCCGAGTTCGTCGCCATGCCCAATTGGATTCTCCACCGGCTGCCGGATGCGCTGAGTTTCGAGGAGGCGGCGCTCGTCGAGCCGGCTGCGGTGGCGATGCACGCGGCTCGGATAACGCCGATCGAGCCGGGGGCGGTGGTGGTCGTCGTGGGGGCGGGCGCCATCGGCCTGCTGGCGCTTCAGGCGGCCCGGATCCGCGGCGCCGGGACGGTCGTGATCATGGACGTGCGAGAGGAGCGGCTGGCACTCGCGCGGCAACTCGGGGCGGACGTTGAGGTCAACTCGGAAGCGGCTGATCCGCGGGAGGCCCTCCGATCGGCGACCGGCAAGGCCACCGCCGACGTGGTTCTGGAGGCCGTCGGAATCGGCAAGACCGTCCAGCTGGCGACCGAGCTGACGGCGCCGGGCGGCAACCTGACGCTCATCGGCAACGTCCAGCCCTCGATCGAGCAGAACCTCCAAACGATCGTGTCGAAGGAGCTGACCATCCGCGGCTCGGCGGCGAGCGCCGGCGAATACCCGATGTGCCTTGCCTTGATGGCGGATGGGCGGCTCAGGACCAGGCCACTCATCAGCCGGACCATGCCACTCTCCGATGGCCAGGCCGCATTCGACGCGCTGCACGGCGCAAAGACCGGGCTGATCAAGATCGTGCTGCGCCCCGGCGGGCGGGCTCCATCGACGGAGGCGACCCATGCCTGACTCATTCGACCTGAAGGGTCGTGTGGCGCTGGTGACCGGCGGCAGCCGTGGGCTCGGTCGAGGCTTCGCGGCGGCGCTCGCGGGTCGCGGCGTAAGCATCGCCATCACCAGCCGGACTATCGAATCGCTGGCGGATACGCAGCACGAACTTGAGGCCTTGGGCGTCGACGTCCTCAAGTGCACGCTCGACACGTCGCAGGTCGAGACGATCCAGCCGGCCATCGACCGGGTGCTCGAGCGTTTCGGGCGGCTTGACATCCTGGTCAACAACGCCGGCTCAAACGTTCGAAAGCCCGCGATCGACATGCTGCCGAGCGATTGGGACGGCGTCGTCGACGCGATCCTGCGCGGCACCTTCTTCGTCTCGACCGCAGTCGTCCGCTCGGCGATGCAGCCGCAGAAATACGGGCGGATCATCAACATCGGCTCGGGTACGTCCGCGTTTGGAATGCCAGGGATTGCGCCCTACTGCGCCGCTCGCGGTGGTATCACGCAGCTCACCAAGGCTCTGGCGGCCGAGTGGGCCGCGGACGGGATCACCGTCAATGCGTTGGCTCCGGGCTGGTTCAAGACCGCCCAGAACGCTGTGCTCTACGACGATCCGGACTGGGTCGCCAGCGTAGTTTCGAGGATCCCGGCCGGCCGTACCGGTGTCCGCGGCGACCTGGACGGCGCCCTCATATTTCTGGCGTCGGACGCGGCGGCGTACGTGACGGGCCAACTGCTCTTCGTCGACGGCGGCTTCACCACCGGAGCCATGAGTGCGCTGCCGCGCCGAGAGGTGGCGCCACCCGGCTCCTGAGCGAGCCGACGGCGTGGGGGCGCTGGCACGCCGAGCGTGCACTGCCGCCAGAGGGTCCGCGAGCGCCGTCAGGGCGTAGGCTGTTCGTCAGGACGCCGCACAATTGTCCAAACATTCGTGTCGCGCCATCGGAGGAGACGACCAGATGGATATCAACGTCCGCAAGCTCGGTGCGAGCGGCATGGAGATCACGACCGTCGGCTTTGGTTCCTGGGCGGTCGGGGGCGACTGGGCCTATGGCTGGGGCGATCAGGACGACGACGACTCGGTAGGGGCGATCCTCCACGCAGTGGGGGCCGGGGTGAATTGGATCGACACGGCCGCGGCATACGGTCTGGGACACTCGGAGGAGGTGGTGGGTCGGGCGCTGGCCCAACTAACGGCTGGGGAGCGGCCGATGGTCTTCACCAAATGCGGGGTCGTCGGGGATCCGGCGAACCCTCATGCCACGCCGCGCCGCATCGCGGCGCCCGAATCAATCCGGCGCGAATGTGAGGCGTCGCTGAAGCAGCTCGGGGTCGAGCGGATCGACCTATACCAGATCCACCGGCCCGACGAGTCGGGCGTGCCGACTGAGGACTCGTGGGGCGAGATGAGCAGGCTCCAGGACGAGGGCAAGGTCAGAGCCATTGGCGTGAGCAACTACGACGTCGCCCTGCTCGAGCGGTGCGAGAGCGTCCGTCACGTCGATTCGCTCCAGCCGCCGCTGTCGCTCCTCAGTCGCGAGTCTGCCGCGACCGTGATTCCCTGGGCCGCCGCGCACAGCACTGGCGTCATCGTCTACAGCCCGATGGCTTCCGGAATCCTGACCGACTCCTTCTCCAGGACGCGCATAGCGTCGATGGCGGAAACCGATTGGCGGCGCACGGCGGACCACTACAACGAGCCGGCCCTGTCGGCGAACCTGGCCATGCGCGACTCCCTGCGGCCCATCGCGGCCCGCCACGCGACCACGGTATCGGCGGTGGCCGTGGCCTGGGTTCTTGCGTGGCCGGGCGTGA
>PKYI01000058.1 GCA_003133645.1 Acidobacteriota bacterium
AGAAAGGGGGCGGCGGCGGCGCGGCCACGGCCGAGGCTGACACCTCGGGCGCGACGGTCACGGGAACCACAGCGGGCGGCCCGCCCGGCGGCGAAACGGGCCTCGTTGCGGCCGGCGCCGGCGCCGCGGCGGCCGCGGGTTGTGGCCGGACCGGCGCGCCTAGCAGGTCCAGGTGCCGGGCCGCCTTCTCGGCCAGGATGCCGGCGGCAGGATCGCTGGCGAGGCTGCTGAAGAGCTCCACTGCGGCGCCGCGGTCGGTGCCCTCCAGGGCGGACGCCAGGCGCCAGCGCAGCGCCGGCGGGCCGCTCTGACGGGCAGTGGACACCAGCTCGCGCCAGTGGTCGAGCGCGAGCGCCACGTCAGAGCGGCGGACCTCCTCCTCGATTGCCTGGACGAGGTGGGAGCCGCCCGCCTCGGGCGTGCCCTCGACACAGTGGCTCTGCCAGATCCCGAGGTGGGCGTCCGCGTTTCGCGGCTCGGCCGCCAGCACCGTGGCGAACGCCGCGCGCGCCGCGGCCGTTTCGCCCCGCAGCAGCAGGTCCATCCCCTCCTCGAGCGCCGGGTGCTGGGTCACGGAGATGCTCTGCTCGATCTTGGGCGCGATGAAGCGCTCCTCAATCCGCAGAGCCTTGATCGTCAGGGCGGCGAAAAAGCCGAACGCGAAGCCGCCGACGTGGGCGCGGTACGCCACGCCGCTATCCTGGGTGAGGCCAGCGAAGAAAAGCTGTTCAAGGAACCAGAGCGGCAGCACGATCCACGCCGGCAGGTCCACGGTGCCGGTGCGGAAGAGGACGAAGAAGTAGAAATAGAAGAAGCGGACCTTGGCGCGGACGAAGCGCACCAGGAACGCGCCCATGAGGCCGGCGACCGCCCCTGACGCACCGACCAGCGGCGCGGTCGAGTGCGGGAACGCCGAGATGAAGACCAGGCTCGCCGCGACCCCGGAGGCGACGTAGAGCGCGGCGAACAACGGCCGTCCGAACGCGTCCTCGAGAAACGGCCCGGTGAGGTAGAAGAAGAGCATGTTCCCGAGCAGGTGCAGCCACCCGGCGTGCACGAACATGCAGGTGAGGAACGCGAGCGGTTTCGGGTCGGAGGGGATGAGGCCCCACGACATGAACGGGTGGCGCCCCAACGTCTCGCGGTACCTGGCGACCAGGCCTTCGAGTTGGTCTTGCTCCTCGGCGCGCTCGTCCGCGGTCGGGGCTTGCCGGCCGGAGGCGCTGCTCATCGCCTCGGCCACCAGCCGCAGGTGCTCGCGGTCGGCGTCGGACAGCCCAGGCGTGACGGACTTCGGCAGCGTGAGGTACGGGTGCCGGCTCCAGTACCGCATCAACTCCCGGCTGCGCCGCCCGGCTTCCTCGCCGACGTTTTGCACGGAGACAGTCATGGCGAGGAAGACGGCCAGGTTGGCGGCGATGATGCAGATGCTCACCCACGGCAGGCGCCGGACCGACGTCTGATCGAGCCCGATCGGGATGAACATTGCGGCGTTTCTTCCTTGCGACAATGATACGGGGGTTCCGGCCGGACCGGAACCCCCGCGGGACACCTCCATGTCTGACCTGTGCTAGTTCTTCGGGATCGCCTTCGCTGGCGCCGGCAGCTCCCAGGTGAACGGCCCAGCGAAACCCACGTTCCTTTGCATCCGTTCCCAGAGCTTGACGCCGCCGGGAACGGAGAGCTGCGCCGAGCCGTCCCGCCGGTGCGTGTAGACGATGTGCTCGGCGGTGAATGGGTCGGGCGCAGACGCCTCCGGGAACGCGTCCAGCGAGTCGGGGTAGACGCCCGTCGCAAGCCCTTGACGCCGCAGAGCGAGCGCCAACCTGGCCAGCCGGCGCTCGGAGAGGATCACCTGGTTCCGGCCGACTGCCTGAATGAGGTTGGGGGTCCTGATGGCGAGCGGACTGAAAACACTTCGAGGGCGCTGCTGCGCCAGCGGCGTCAGCTTCGTCCCGTACGGAACGTCGACAGCGACCAGGAGGTGTGCCATCCATGCCACGGACGGCGCATCGAAGTAGCCAGGGGCGGCGAGATAGATGGCGCTCCTCACGATGTCCCCTTTGCGTTCCAATTCCCTTCGCACAACTTGGGAGGCTCCCGGTAGCTTGAACTCGAACGCCAGGGATCGCCTCCACGCAGCGCGCAGGTCCAGGTCGAGCAGCGCCTCCGAAAGACCGGACACTGTGGCCGCGTCCAGATGCGGGCTCGCGGCTGCATCGGCGACGGTCGCGAGCACGATCTTCTCGGCCGCGATCCCGACCAGCTCGGCGATCAGCGGCGCTTCCCGCTCCAGCGCCGCGGCCATCACGGACATCGCCCTCGCATCGTCGGCAAGGCGCACCATGTCGCCGTCGCGCAGCGCCAGGTGCGCGTCGAGCCAGAGGAGCCTCTGGGCCCAGAGCAGTTTGAGAAGCGGGAGTTTGGTCTTGAGGTCCTCGTCGACGCTGGCCGGGTCCATCAGCCCGAAGCTCGACCTCGCCATCCCGGCGGCGCGGTGCAGCAGTTCCAACGCCGGCGCGTTGCCTGCAAGGATGCGGCTGATCTCGCTGACCTGCTGCGGATCCCACCGCTTGAACACGAGCGTCGTGAGCTCCGCCGCCAGCGCTCTTTCGCCCCCGGGGAGAACAACCGCCTCGGCGCCGGCGCGCAGATAGATCGCCGCGTTCTCCTCGTCCGGGACGGCTGGCGACGCGTACGGGTTCCCGGCCATCGGCCCGACGTTGGCCCTGAACTCACGCTCCGCGGCCGCGAGCCTCCCGTCGCCGTAGATCCGGAGCGCCAGCAATCCTGCCAACGCGACCACCAACGCCACCCCGACCACCCGCACCGTCCGGCGCACTGCTTTGGACATCGCCATCACCGCTCTCCCTTCCGTCCAACAGAACCTGGGTCTACACCGCCGTCTCAGAGACGTTCGAACGCGGGATCATCCAGCAGCTTTCGCAACTCCTCGCCGGGGTCAGGTCGGGTCGGGGTCCGCGCGGCCGCCATCAGCGAGGGGCTGACGCCCAGCTCGCGTGCCAGCTGCCGGTCTTCACGGTCCCGGAGCGTCGCCGCGGCCCTACCCTGCCCGTTCGCCGTCGCGACGAGGTCCGAGCGCCCGCGCGCCGAGAGCAACAGGTTGCAGGCCAGCAGGAGCAGCAGCGCCGCCGCCCACGCAAGGTCGAACCGGGTGAAACCCACACCCGCGCGCTCCTTGCCCTCGGGCCGGCCCGCCGCAGCTCGCGCGGCCCGGAGCGCACGATCCCGGAGACCGGCTGGCGCGCTCGCGGGTTTCATCCCACGAAACAGCTCGTCGTTCATCGCACCACCCCCATCAGTTTGCGCAGCCGCCCGATGCCGAGGCGGTACCGGCTCGCCGCCGTGAACGTCGGCACGCCCGTCACGCCGCCGATCTCGGCGAACGAGAGTCCGGCGAAGTGGCGCAGGTAGACGGCCTCGCGCTGCGCCGCCGGCAGGCCCAGCACCAGGCGCGACGCCCTCGCCGCGTCCGCGGCGGTCACCGGATCGGTGCGCACGGCCTCCAGGACGGAGTCGTCGGCGTCGACCGTGAGCTTGCGACGGCGCAGGACGTCGACCGCGGCGCTGTGGCCCATCGCCAGCACGTACGCCCGCGGCTTGCGGACCCGTCCGAGGCCGGACGACCCGCTGGCCAGGCGGACGAACACCTCCTGCACGACGTCCGCCGCATCCTCGCGCGAGCCGGTCCGCCACAGCGCGAGGCCGAACAGATTCGCGGCGCAGGCGTCGTAGATTGCCTCGATCGCGTCGAGGTCCCCCGCCGCCAGGGCCGCGAACGCGGCCGCGAGCGACTCGACGGCGCGGCGGCCGGCGTCCGGCTCAGCCCCCACCGCGGCCTCGGCCGGTGGTACCGTCGCCACCGCGCAGGAGAACTCCACCGCCCCGGGTTCGTCGCTCACGTCTCAATGGACGGATCACGAGTGCGATTTTGTCACGCCTGCGAAGCACCACGATTGCGGAGCAGCAAGGGAGCCGAGGCGCGGAGAAGAATGGAAGACGCGCCCGCCTCTACCGTCTGCCCCTGTGCCCCTCCGCTCCCCGTCGCCGGTCGGCACACGGCGATCACGCCTCGACGCCTGCCATGCGGTCGAGGTTCAGCGCCTCGGCCAGCTCGGCCTCCGGCAGCACCTTGAGCCGGCGGGCGGCGTCGAGGACGCTCTCCCCCGCCGCCTCGGCGGCCTTGGCGACCTCGGCGGCGCGCTCGTAGCCGATGCGTGCGGCCAGTGCCGTGGCGAGCGCCGGGCTCGCCGCGGCGAGGCGCCGGGCGCGCTCGACGTCCACCCGCAACCCGTCGAGGCAGCGCGCCACCAGGAGATCGCAGGCGGAGGCCAGCAGCCGCGCCATCGTGTCGAGGTTCCAGGCGAGGAGCGGATTGGCGTGCGAGAGGTCGAGCTGGTGCAACGCGACGCTCGCGCGGCAGGCGGCGGCGAGCCCCTCTACCTCGAGCGCCACCTGCGCCACCGCCTCGGGGATCACGGGGTTCACCTTCCCGGGCATGATCGAAGAGCCCGGCTGGACCACCGGCACGATCAGCTCCCCGAGGCCTCCGAACGGCCCCGAGGCGCGCAGGCGGATGTCGTTGGCGACCGGGAAAAGAACGCGACCGAGGCCGGCGAGGGCGTCGGCGAAGGCGATCGGAGCGTCCTGGGCGGCGATCCCCGCCGCCGGGTTGGGCTCGAGCGCCAGGGCGAGCCCCGTCGCCTGCGAGAGCAGCTCGACGGCGCGGCCCACGACCCCGGGATCGGCGTTGATCCCCGTCCCGACCGCGGTGCCGCCCAGGGGGAGCCGCAGCAGGTGGCGGGCGCTCTCGTCCCCACGATCGTAGGCCGCCTGCAGCCGGTCGGCCCACGCGCCGAAGACGCGCCCGTACGTCGTCGGCACCGCGTCCATGAAGTGGGTCCGCCCCAGCGTCACGGTCGCGCGGTGCTCGAGGGCCAGGCGCCGCAACGACGAGGCGACGCCGGCGGCGGCCGGCCGCACGCGGTCGCGCCAGGCCATAGCGGCGGCGATCCGTAACGCCGCCGGCACCGCGTCGTTGGAGGACTGCCCGAGGTTGACGTGGTCGTTGGGGTGGACCGGGCGGTGGGCGGCCGGTTCGCCGCCGAGCGCGAGGTTGGCCAGGTGTGCGACCACCTCGTTCATGTTCATGTTGCTCGAGGTGCCCGAGCCGGTCTGGAACACGTCGATCGGGAACTGCTCGAGGTGCGCTCCACCCGCGATCTCTTCGGCGGCGGCGGCAACCGCCCGCCCGATCTCGGGCGACAGCAGCCCGCGCTCCCCGCTGGCGCGCGCGAACGCCGCCTTGATCCGCGCCAGGGCGACGAGAAAGCCGGCTGGAAGGGGCCAGCCGCTCAAGGGGAAGTTCGCCACCGCCCGCGCCGTCTGCGCCCCGTACAGCGCCTCCGCCGGGACCTCCATCGCCCCCAGGGTGTCGAGCTCGATCCGCACCTTGCCGCGCGCAGGCTCTCCGCTCATCGCCGCCTCCCATCCCGCCAACATGTTCCATTGTCCCCCGCTTCCGCCCGCGCAGGCTCAGCCTCGCCTGGGAAGGTCTGCGGGGGGCTCGTCGGTTCGGGGCGCTCGGGGGCGAACCGGCCGGGGTTTAACCCCGCTGCGCTCTTCCGCGGCCTTCCGGCAGCAGCAGCGACGCCGCGGTGGCGGCGGCGAGGATCGCGGCGATTACGCCCAGCGACAGCTCGGTGGGGACGGCGACGACCTCGGCGAGGAGCATCTTCACGCCGACCAGTCCCAGGATCACCGCGAGGGCGGGGCGCAAGTAGCGCAACGACCGCAGCGCGCCGGCCAGGGCGAAGTAGAGCGCACGCAGGCCCAGGATGGCGAAGACGTTCGACGTGTACACGACGAACGAGTCTCGCGAGATCGCGAGCACGGCCGGCACCGAGTCCACCGCGAACATCACGTCCGTGCTCTCGATCGCGAGCAGGACCAGCAGGAGCGGCGTGAACCGCCAGCCGCGCCCCGTCCGCACCACGAACTTGTCGCCGTGGAAGCTCTTCACCATCGGCAGCACGCGGCTCGCCCAGCGGACCACCAGGTTCTTCTCGGGGTGGACCTCGTCGCCGCCCGACAGGCCCAGCTTCGCGGCGGTGGCGATCAAAATCACGCCGAGGACGTACACCACCCACTCGAAGCGGGCGATCAGCGCCACGCCCGCGAAGATGAACGCCCCGCGGGTGACGATCACGCCGAGGATCCCCCAGAACAGTACCCTGTGGTGGTGCTCCGGGGCGACCGAGAAGTAGGCGAAGAGCGCCACGAACACGAACAGGTTGTCCACCGAGAGCGACTGCTCGATCAGGTAGGCGGTGAGGTAGGTGAGCGCGGCGTCGTGGCCGCGCGCCACGCCGACGACCAGCGAGAACGCAAGACCCAGAGCGATCCAGAACGCGCTCCAGGCCAGCGCCCGGCGCGTCCCCTCGCGGCCGGAGCGGCGGTGGAACACGAACAGGTCGAGCCCGAGCAGGAGGGCCACGACCCCACCGAACGCAACCCACCACCAGTCGCTCACGCCCCGATCTCCATGAGCGCTATCGTAGCAGCCGGCCGCACCCCGAGAAAAACGATCAGTACCCCGGGGCGAAGAACACCGCGTTGGCGAGGATCAGCATCGTGGCGCGAGAAAGCCCGCGCGAGACGGGGTCCTCCGCGAACGCCACCACCCGGCCGCGCTTATGCGCTTCCACCATGAGGTACGCCTTGCGGGGGAGCTGCTCGCGCGAAGCGGGGAGCACGAACCCGGCCTGTACGAGGCCGTCGGGCCCGGCGTAGACGCCGACGTTGCTGCCCCGGTCGAGCTTGACCGGCGTGAACACCCTTCTCGAGTCGACCAGCACGTCCAGCTGGCCGTCGGGAAAGCCAGCCGCGAGGAGGTTGTCGGGGTCGAGTTCCACCCGGAGGATGGCGCCCGGGACCAGCGGCGGCTCCTCCTCCGCGGGCTTGATCGCGCTGTCGTAGTTGAACGCCCGGTCGCCGGCCGGGCCGGCGTCCTCGTCCTTGCCGGGTTTTCCCTTCTCCGGTGCCACCTCGGAGCCGAGGCGCTTCTCGAGCTTGGAGGCGAGTAGGCCCACCTTCTCGCCGGCCAGGAACGCCGCCCCGCCGCCGACCGCCACGACTGTCCCGCCCTCGTCGATCCACGCCGCCAGGCGTTTGACGCCCTCCTCGCCGAGCACGCTCGCGTACGACCCGCCCCGCTCCGACGAGTCCGGCAGCACGATGACGTCGAAGTGAGAGAGGTCGGCGTGCGCCAGGGTCGAGGTCCGCACCGCGCTCACCGGGTAGCCGAACACACACTCGAACGCCCAGCGCAGGCCGCCAGCTGAGAGCGGCGAGGTCGGGGCGTCCCACGCGATCGCCACGCGCGGCGCCTTGAGCGGAAAGACGTTGGTGGACCCGAGATCGATGCCGGCCTCCGCATAGCCGGACTCGGCGCCGACGAAGTCCGCTCCCGTGCCGCGGGCGATCTCCTCGATTCGCCGGCGCAACCCGGGCTCGTTCCCGGCGCGGCGCACCACCACGGTGCCGGGCGCGAACCGGCGCCCCTCGACGGTGAACGCCTTGGCGGCCGCCGAGGTCTTGACTCCCAGGTGCAGCAACTGCGCGAGCGCCCGGACCGACGCTTCGTCGTTCCATGGGAGCAGGAACGCGACCCGGCCCTCGCCGGTCACGGTGCCCGGCCGCCGGTCGCCCGGCTTCACCGCTTCGAGCCCGACACCCTGCGGTACGGCCGGCAGCGTCCTCGCCGGCACGTTCCACAACAGCGGCAGCGACCACGCGGTGATGTCGTAGATCTCGTCGCGCAGGCGCTTGGCGTCGCGGCGCGCCTGTTCCTTCTCGAACGCCTTGCCCATCGAGGCGCCGCGGTCCAGCAGGATGCGCGCCAGCCGGCCGAGCGGTTGGGCGAGCGGCACGAGGACGCTCCCCGTCGGCACGTCAGCCTTGCCCGAGGTCACGCGGAACGCCTCGATCCCCTGCCGGGCGAGCAGCTCGCCGAGTTCGTCCGCCGCGGCAGGATCCGCCCCGTCGCCGAGCACGTAGGCTCGCGCCGGGCCGCGCTCCCCTTCCGCCACGGCGGCCTGCCGGAATGCGAACCAGCCGTGCAGGAAGCGCTCCCGGTTGTCCGCCGTCGTGAGGCACGTGGTGAACGCCGCGAGCAGGTGGTGCGCCACGCCGTCGGCGTAGGTAAGCTTGCTCCCGTCCTTCAGGAGCGTCACCAGGCCCCGGCTCGAGGCCTGCTCGAACGTCATCCCGACCGCGCCGGTGAGCGCCGGCCACGAGTCGCCATAGCCGGGGTAGAACGCGTCGAACACCTCGCGGGTCCAGTAGCGGAAGCCGTGGGCGTCGAAGGCGGCGGCGTTGCCGCGGCCGAGCAGGTCGAGCAGCGCGTCCCCCTCCCCTTCCAGCAACGGATGGCGCGGGACAGCCGGCGGAGCGAAGTAGTACCCCTCCTCGGCGCCCATCTCGTGGAGGTCCGCCGTCACGGCCGGGTGGTAGCGCAGCATCGCCGCGACCCGCGCCGCGCTCTCCGGCTGGCTGAGCGCGAACCAGTCCCGGTTGAGATCGAAGAGGTCATGCGAAACCCGTCCACCCGGCCAGGGCTGGTCGTGTTCCGCGCTCGCGGACTCGGGGTCGGGGGAAGGACCGCTGGCCTGCCGGTTCGATTCGACGAAGCGCGCTCGCCCATCGGGGTTTTGGACCGGATCGACGACGACCACGGTGTTGGCGAGGATCCTCCCGACCTCCGGTCCGCTGCCCGATGCCAGGTGGTACGCCAGCGCGAGGCCGGCATCGGCGCCGGAGGCTTCGTCGCCGTGCACCGAGCACTGGATCCAGACCACGGCCGGCAGGTCGCGGATCAGCTCGGCCGCCTTCGCGGGCGGCAAGGACCTCGGGTCGCCGAGTTGGGCCAGGCCCGCCTGGATCTCGTCCCACCGCCCGAGGTTTTGGGGGGAAGCGACCACGAGCAGCAACAGCGGGCGCCCTTCACGCGAACGCCCGTACTCGAGGAGGTGCACACGCGCCGGTGCGGACGCCGCCAGCGCCTGGGCGTACTTCACGACCTGTTCAGGGTCGGTGATCTCGGCGCCCCACCCGAACCCGAGCACCTCCTCGACCATCGCCACGCCCGGGTCGTGGACGGCCGGCGGCAGCACGTCGAGCGGCCCGCCGGCGACCGCCATTCCTGCAATCAGGGCCGCCGCAAACGCGAACGCCACTCTCTTCGCCATCATCGCCCACCCCCGCTGCAGCGCGGCCGCCATTGTACGGCCAATTTCCCCGTCCCGGCCGGAGATTGGTGATGGCAAGGCCCCCGCGCCGATCGGTGCGGGGGCCTTCGGTCATCCGTTGTGATCCGTCTCTAGTTCGGGTCTTTCTTGCCCTGTCCCATCATCTTGAGGAACGGGTTAGATTCCTCGCCCTTCCCGCCCTTCTCGCCGCCCATCATCGAGGTTTCCTTATATCCGGCGGGAATCTCGAACGTCGAGTCGGGCACCGCCTGCATCCGCAGGTCGGTGACCTCCATCGTCGTCGTGGTCGTCTCGACCTTACCCTTCTCGTCGGTGGAAGTCTGGACCGTCCGCATCTTCAGCGGGAACCCTTCGACCTTGCCCATCTCGCCCTTGATCATGGCGTCGAGCTGCTCGTTGTTCGTCTTCGGCGGGTTCTTGCGCAGCCAGATCCCGAGGCCGGCCTCGACGAGCTTGGGGGCCGCCCAGATCTCCTCGTCCTTGACGACATGCATCTTCTTCTTCATCATCATCATGCTCATCGACATCGTGTAGCTGGTGTGGAACTTGTAGTGGATCGTGGGAAGCCCGGCCACGAGCCCGTCAGGCTCCTCCGAAATCTTCTCGACCTTGGGGTCGGCGTACGTCATGTTCATCATCTTCATCATGCCGCCGGCCATCCCCATCAACGAATCCATGTCCCACTTGTAATACGACTTCTCCTCGGGGTTCACCATGTACATGGCTTTGCCGCCGTCCTTGGTGACCATATACATCCCCTTGCTCATCATCGGGTTGCCGCTCTGCTGGAAGACCACCTTGGCGTTGCCGCCGCTCACCCAGGCCTGGACGGTCGCATCCTGCATCTCGGCCCCGCGGCTGCCCTGGGCGGTGGTCTTGGCGGTGTAGTAGACGCCGGCGTACGAGGGGATCCCCACCACCAGGAGAGTCAGAACGGAGAGCACACTGAGTCTTTTCATGGAACCTCCCTTTCCGGTTTCAAACACATTATCCATTCCGGATAGGGACGATGCAAGGCGCCGCCGACGACGCCGGCCGCGGATCGGGCGCCGGGTTCAGACGCTGACGACCTGGCGGACCTCGGGGACGCGCTGCTTGAGCCGCTCCTCGACAAACCCGACGAGCGTCATCGTGGCCATCGGGCATCCCCCGCACGCGCCGAGCAACCGCACCGTGACCACGCCGCCATCGACGGCGATCAACTCGACATCGCCACCGTCCATCTGCAACGCGGGCCGCACGTCCTCGAGGGCGTGTCGCACCTGCTGCTCCAATGTCACGACCGCTTCCGTCATCCGGCCCTCCCCGTGGCCCTTATTGTGCCACGGTTCACAACAACCGGCCAGCCCGATCCCTTCCCGATCGCACGGGGTAGTCGGTTCTGCTACCGTTAACCGCTGGAGCGGGGAACCGAGAACCACGGGGCGCCGTTTTGCGTTGGACAGTGCGATGAGAGACGAAGCACTCGAGAGCGTCGTGGAGCGCTGCCGGGCCGGCGACGAGCGGGCCTGGGAAGCGCTCGTGGACGCGACCGCCGACGACATCTTCCGCATGGCCGTTTCCTTCACGCGCCACCGGGGCGAGGCGGAGGAGCTCACCCAGGAGGTCTTCCTCAAGCTCTGGCAGAACCTGAACCGGTACGTCGCCGACGCCTCCTCGTTCCGCGCCTGGGCGTACCGCGTCGCTCGCAACCTTTTCGTGGACGCCTACCGCCGCTCCCGCGAGCAGCGCAAGGCGACTTGGGTGGATCCCGAGTTCCTCGAGTCGCTGCCGGGCGGCGAGGACCCGCACACCCGCGCCGTCCGCCACCAGCGGCTCGAGCTCGCGAAGGCTGCGCTCGAACGGCTGCCCGAGGACCTCGCGCAGCTGATCATGCTCCGCGACTTCGCCGACTGGAGTTACGAGGAGCTCGCGCAGGAACTCGGCCTCCCGCTCGGAACGGTCAAGTCGCGCCTGAACCGGGCGCGGCGGGAACTCGCGGCGACGGTGGCGATGCAGCTCGCCCCCCGCATGCGGGTCGCGCCCGCGGGAGCCGGGTCGTGAGCAGCTGCGACGCCCTCCTCGACCGCCTCGATGCGGCGCTCGCCGGCGACCTCCCCGCCGATCTGGCCGAGCACCTGGCCGGCTGCGCCTCGTGCCAAGCCGCGGTCGAGCGCGCGCGCGGCATGGCCGAAGGCGAGAGCGTCCTCCGCTCGATGCGCGCGCCCGAAGCGCTGGTGCGGCGCCTGAAGGCGCTGCCACGGCTGGCGCCGGCGTGCGAGCAGGCGCTCGATGCACTCGCCGCCGCGCTCGACGGCGAGGTCGCCGAGTCCGAACGCGGCCTCCTCATGGAACACATGCGCGCCTGCCCAGCCTGCCGGGCGGCGTGGGAAGCGTTCGCCACGCTGCGCGAAGTCGGCGGCGCGACTCACGCCGCCGGTCGACTGCGGGCGGCGCTCGCGCTGCCGCCGCGGCAGCGCATCGAGCTGCGCCGGCAACGGGCACGCTTCTTTGACCTGCGCCTCGCGACCGCCGCCGCGTACCTCCTGGCGGCGCTCACGGTATTTCTCGTCTCCAACCCGGCCCAGGTCGCCCGAGCGTCCAGCGAGCGCATGGACCGGGCGGCGGTCTACGCCCGCGCCGCGGTGGAGAACCGGGTCTCGAGCTACTTAGAGCGGATCAGAGCTTCGATCGCCGCCGCCGAGGGCTGGGCGCGCAACCACGCCGTCGAGATCTGGAACTCCGCGCGCTCGCTCGTCGGCGGAGCGCCCGCGAACCCCAAGGCCGGTGAGCGCGTTGTAGAGGGTGGAAAGGGAGGACGGTTATGAACGAACAGGAAACCTACCAACAGGGACAGGCGAGCGCAGCTCCAAACTCTCCCGGGGCGCCGCCGCTGGCGCCGCCGCCTCTGCCGCCGGCCGCGCCTCCGGCGGCCCCGGTCACGATCCGGCGCTCGCCTGGCCTCGCCGTCGTGCTCTCGTGCTTCCCCGGCCTCGGCCACCTCTACCTCGGGCTGTACCAGCGCGCGTTCGCGGTCTTCATCTCGTTCGTGGCGGCGATCTGGCTGAGCGAGCACTCCACCCTCGGCATTCTCGTCGCGGGCGTCGTGCTGTTCGGCTTCGTCGACGCCTACCGCCAGGCGCAGGCGCTCAACCTGGGCCTGGTCGCGGAGCCGACTTCCGCGGCGGCGCCGGGCGTGGCCCCCGCTCGGGGCAGCCGCCTCGGGTTCGGCGTCTTCCTCCTCCTGGCGGGCGTGTTCCTCCTCTACAACCAGTTCTACCCTGTTGACTTCACATTCCTGGAAGACTGGTGGCCCGGACTGCTCGTCCTCGCCGGCGTGTACATGGTGTTCGCGCACGTCCGCGACAAGCGGCGCCAGGCCGAGCGCGCCGCCGCGGCCGGCGCGACCTCCAGCGATTCGCCCAGGGCGTTCTGACCGGCCCACCCGCTTCCGCGGCTTGACCCGCCAAACGAAGACCCCGCCGGCAACCGGCGGGGT
>PKYI01000041.1 GCA_003133645.1 Acidobacteriota bacterium
TACTACCTGAAGTACCAGAACCGGCGCGCCGAGTACATCGGCAACTGGTGGAACCTCGTCAACTGGGCGAAGGTCGGCGAGCTGTACGAGCACGCAAGGAAGTAGTCGACAGTCTCCTCACGCCAGCGGCAGATCCTTCGCGGTGCGCCCGACGCAGTCGTACTCGAACCCGAGGCTGCGCATCTTCTCGGGTTCGTAGACGTTGCGCAGGTCTACGAGGCGCGGTGTGCGGAGGGTTCGCTTCAGGCGTTCGAGGTCGAGCGAGCGAAACTGGTTCCATTCGGTCAGGATGATCAGGCAATCGGCGCCCGCAGCAGCTTCGAACTCGTCGGCGCAGTAGGTCACGCCGGCCGGCAGCACATCGCGCGCCGTTTCGGCCGCCGCGGGGTCGAACACGCGGATCGCGGCGCCGTCGGCCGCCAGCGCGGCGAGGATGGGGATCGCGGGCGCCTCGCGCATGTCGTCGGTCTCGGGCTTGAACGAGACGCCGAGAACGCCGAGCGTGAGGCCGGCGACCGAGCCGCCGCATATGGCGCGGACCTTGTCGGCCATCCGCAGCTTGACCCGGTCGTTGACCTTCACCACGGTGTCCACGATCTCGAACGGCCGCCCCGCCTGGCGGGCGATGTCGGAGAGCGCCTTCGTGTCCTTCGGGAAGCAGGAGCCGCCGTACCCCGGTCCCGGGTGCAGAAACTTGGGGCCGATCCGCCGGTCCAGACCCATCCCCTTGGCGACGTGGTGCACATCGGCGCCGAGCAGCTCGCACAACTCCGCGACCTCGTTGATGAAGGTGATCTTGGTGGCGAGGAACGCGTTGGAGGCGTACTTGATCAGCTCCGCGGACTCGACGTTGGTGATCACGAAGGGCGTCTCGATCAGGTACAGCGGGGCGTAGATGTCCTTCATGATCGCGATCGCCTGGGCGTCGCGCGCCCCGATCACGACGCGATCGGGGCGCATGAAATCGCCGATCGCCGACCCCTCGCGCAGGAACTCGGGGTTCGACACTACCGAGAACGGCTGCGTGCCGTTGCGCTCGTTGATCACCTTCTCGACCAACTGGCCGGTGCCGATCGGGACCGTGGACTTGGTGACGACGACCTTGTAGCCGTTCATGTGGTCCGCGATCGCCTCGGCCACCTCGACCACGTACGTCAGGTCCGCGGAGCCGTCCTCCCTGGGAGGCGTCCCGACGGCGATGAAGATCGCGAGCGACTGTTCGACCGCCTCCTTGAGTTCGGTCGTGAAGTGCAGCCGGCCGGACTTCTCGTTCTTCGCCACCAGCGCGTCCAGGCCGGGCTCGTAGATCGGGATCTGGCCCTGCTTGAGCATCGCGATCTTGCGCACATCGTTGTCGACGCAGGTCACGTCCATGCCGAAGTCGGCAAGGCACGCGCCGGTGACCAGTCCGACGTAGCCGCTCCCTACCACCGCAATGTGCATGACCCCTCCTACTGGCCGCCCGGCGGCGCAGTCGCAAAGTCTAGCCGTAGCCGGCCTGTCCGGCAAGGCGGCGGGAGCGGAGGCGGCGGGAGCGGAGCTTACCCTGGCCCCAAGCGCGGCTCAGGGTTTCAGCCACCGCTCGAAGTGGTCCGCGATGCGGCGGAAGAGGTGCGTCCGCGCCTCCGGCCCGAGGATCGAGTGGGTCTTGTTCGGGTAGAGCTGCAGGTCGTAGGGCTTGCCGGCCTTGTAGAGCCGGTCCACGAACTCGAGGGTGTTCCCCCAGTGCACGTTGTCGTCGCCGGTGCCATGGACCAGGAGCAGCGCGCCCGCGAGGTCCCCGGCCTGGTTCACCGGCGAGGAAGCGGCGTAGCCGCCCTCGTTCTCGGCCGGCAATCCGAGGTAGCGCTCGGTGTAGATCGAGTCGTACAGGCGCCAGTCGGTCACCGGCGCCACAGCCGCACCGGCCGTGAAGACGCCGGGGGCGTTGGTGAGCGCGTAACAGGTCATGAACCCGCCGTACGACCACCCCCAGATCCCGATCCGCGAGGCGTCCACGTACGGCAAGGTCTTCAGGAACGCGACCCCCGCGAGCTGGTCCTCGAGCTCGACCTTGCCGAAGCGGCCGAGCAATGCGCGCTCGAACTCGCGCCCGCGCGCCGCGGAGCCGCGGTTGTCGAGCGAGAAGACCAGGAAGCCGCGGCTCGCGAGGAACTGGTGGAACAGCTCGGTCTGCTTGCCCCAGGCGTCGCGCACGACCTGCGCATGCGGCCCCCCGTATACGTAGACCACGACCGGGTACTTCCTTGTCGCGTCGAACCCGGCGGGCTCGAGCAGCGACGCGTGCAGGGTCGTCCCATCCCCACCCTGTACGGTCAGGAACTCGGTGGTCCCCATGGCGAAGTCAGCGAGCTGCGCCGCTTGGACGGGCTGTACGGTCCGCAAGACGCGGCCGTCGCCCGCCAACATCCGCATCTCGGGAGGACGCGAAATGGTTGAGAAGGTGTCGAGGATGAACGCCCCGCCCGGCGCGACATCGGCGGAGTGGGTGCCGGCCTCGCGGCTCAGGCGGGCGAATCCGCGGCCGTCCGGCCGCACGCGGTAGAGCTGGCGATCGAGGGGACCGGCCTCGGTGGCGGTGAAGTAGATCCATCCCGTCGCCTCGTCCACCCCGTCGACCGAGGTGACCTCCCAGGGACCGCTCGTGATCGGGTGCGGCGTTCCGTCGGCCTTGTACATCACGAGATGCCGATAGCCGCCGGCTTCGGTGCTCCACAGCAGCCGGCCGTCCGAGAGGAAGCGCTGCTCGTCGTGGAGGTTGATCCATGCGGCGTCGCGCTCGACGAACAGCATGGCGGCCGCGCCGGTCGCGACGTCCTCGCGCACCATCTCGAGCCGCCGCTGCGGGCGGTCGAGCAGTTCGTACCACACCGCCCGGCTGTCCGGGGTCCAGCCGAACCGCGGCACGTACTCGGCGTTTCCGCCGCTCCAGACCCGGTCGCGGCGAGTGCGCGCACCCCTGGCACCCTCGACCTGAACGACCGACACCCCGACGACCGGGTTCGGGTCGCCCGGTTGCGGGTAGTGCTGCCAGGTCGTCTTCGGATGGACCCGCGTGCGGTCCTCGATCGGGTAGCGCGGCACCTTCGCGTCGTCGAGCGTCAAGTAGGCGATCCACCGCGAGTCGGGCGACCAGGCGTAGCCGATCGGCTTGCGCCCAGCCAGTTCCTCCTCGTAGACCCAGTCGAGCTTGCCGTTGCGCCGGTCGGCCGAACCTGTGTCGGTGAGGCGCGCCTCGGCGCCGGTCGCGAGCTCGATCACGAAGACGTCGTTGTCGCGCACGAACGACACCCATTTGCCGTCGGGCGAGTACTCAGCGAGTTCCTCCTCGCCGCGAGTCGCGGTGAGGCGCCGCACCTGCTTGCCCGCCAGGGCCGCGAGGAAGAGGTCGCCGCCGCCGGCGAGCAGGACGGCCTCGCCGCCGGGCGCCAGGCGATATCCGGCAAGGCGAGGCTTGACCGCGTCCTTGCCTTCGCCGAACGAGGGGAGAGTTACGTCGTCCAGAAGCTCGCGGCGCGTGCCGGAGGCTGCATCCTCGGCCCACAACGAGGCCGGGGCGTCCGCCGCCGAGCCCCGTTTCGCGATGAACGAGAAGCGGGTTCCGCCGGGGAACCACTGCACCTCGGCCGGCAGCACGCCGTCGAGCGGCGGGTCCGCGCAGATGCGTTCGACCGTCAACGCCTTCTGACCGGCGAGGAGCGGGGCTGCAGACAGCACGAGGATCGACGCGAGACGGCGCATGCTCACCTCCGGCGCGGCGGCACAACGGCCTGACATGATACTCGCGCCTTGACGGTTGCCCTCGCCCGGACGAGACTGGCGCCGTGTCACGTCCGCCAGGGGAGAGTTGGCGCTGGGCCGGGCTCGCGCTCGCCGCGCTCGCGCCGCGGGTCTGCGGCGCGCTGCTGCGCCACCCCTGGCACGACGAGTACTTCACAGCGTGGGCCGGGCGGTTGAGCCTCAGCGGGCTGGTCGCCGCACTCCGTCTCGATTCCGGGCCGCCGCTCCCCTACCTCCTGGTCAAGCTCGTCGCGGGCCTCGGCGTCCCCCCGCTGTGGGCCGCCCGGGCCGTGTCCGTGATCGCCGGGACGGCCGCGGTGCTCCTCGCCGCGCGCGCCGCGCGCCGGGCGTTCGGGCCCCGGGCGGGATGGTGGGCGGGCGCGCTCCTGGCCGTCCATCCGCTGGCGGTCGCCTGGTCGTGCGAGGGCAGGGCGTACGCCCTCCTGTTCATGGCCGCCGCCTGGGCGTGGGAGAGAATCGAGACCCTGGCGCACGAGCGGCGCGGGGCGGTGGGCCTGGCCGCCGCCGTGGCGCTCGCGTGCTGGAGCCACGGCCTCGGCCTGCTCCTGGCAGCCGTCCTCGCGGTTGTCGCCCTCACGCTGCAAACCCCCGCGCGGTCGCGAGCGCTGGCAGCCGTCTGCGCCGGCCTGGCGAGCCACCTCCCGTGGCTGCCGATCGCGATGCACCAACCCCCCGCCGCGATCGCCTGGATGGCCGCCGCCTGGCGCGCGATGCCGCCGGCGGAGCGCCTCGCCGCGCCAGTGCGGCTGCTGTCGCCACTCGGCGCGTACGCCACGGCGCTCGACCTGCCCTCGTCCCCATGGTGGCTGGAAGCGGCCGCCGGGATCGCGCTGGCCGCGGTCGTCGTCGCCGGCTGCCGCGCCGGCGGTGCCTGGCGAACGGCGATCGGGGCGGCGCTGCCTCCCGTGATGCTCGGGGCGCTGGCCGCCGCCGGCGTTCCCGCGTTCTACC
>PKYI01000007.1 GCA_003133645.1 Acidobacteriota bacterium
CTCAACGAGGCGGTCCGCGGAGCCAGCAAGCTCCTCCGTCGTCTGCTGCGCGCGAACATCGCCTTGACGGTGACCACCGGTGACGAACCGTTCGTCATCGACGCCGATGGCGGACAACTCGACCAGGTCCTCATGAACCTTGCTCTCAACGCCGCCGATGCGATGCCGATGGGCGGCCGACTCACCATCCGTACGGGCCGGGCCAACGGCATGGCCTGGTTCGACGTCGAGGACACCGGCACTGGCATTCCGAAGGAGATCCGCGACAAGCTCTTCGAGCCTTTCTTCACGACGAAGCCCGCTGGACTTGGCACGGGCCTCGGCCTGTCGATCGTGCAAGGCATTGTGACCGGCAACGGGGGTCGCATCGAGATGCAAACCGCGGTGAACGAGGGCACGACATTCCGGGTGCTGCTGCCTGAGGTCATCGGAGCCCAGGCGCCAGTGACCGTCGCCCCTGCCCCCGGGGCCGCGCTTCCCCATGGAAACGGCGAACGAGTGCTGCTGGTCGAGGACGAGACGGGTGCCCGAGAAGCATTGCGAGAGATCCTGATCTCCCTCGGCTACGAAGTAATAGCCGTTGGCAGCGGCGCAGATGCGGGCCGTTTGCCTTTGGAGCCTGTGGTCGACGTCTTGCTCACCGACATCATGCTGCCCGACATCGACGGTGCTTCCGTTGCTTGCGGCCTCCTCGACCGGTGGCCCAATCTGAGGGTGATCCTGATGTCGGGGTACAGCGAGGACGAGGCACAACGCCGCGCCTCCGAGCTCGGCGGGGCCAGATTCCTGCAGAAGCCGTTCGGCGTTGCGGCTCTCGCCGCCGAGGTCCAGGCAGCCCTCAAGGGCGGCAGGTGAACCGCACCGAACCCCCACCCCACAGACCGGCGGTTCTGGAAGCACTGACGCAGCCCAATCCGCGGCCTCTTTTGGCGCTCGACGGCCGAGCGGCCGCTGTGTGCCGGCGCCCGCCCGAACTTACCGGCGTCGAGGCCGCCGAGATCCTTTGCACGCTGAACGCGCCCGGCCTGACGAAGATGCCCTGCGTCGCAGGGATTGTAAGTCTGAGTGTGGCCGCGGACCTCGAGAAGTGGATCACCGAGGAGGGGTGGGCGGCACCGGGTGTAGGATTGTTCAGCTCGACGAACTGAATGGAGTCAGGCACCGAAGGTGTGCAATAGCTCTGAGAAGGGAGCCGCTGTGAGCACGCATAGACCGATGACCGAAAAGGAGAAGCAGCTCTTTGAGGCCTTCAAGCTCGCGATCGAGAACGAGCGCCAGGCTCAGGGTGCGTACGGAAGGATGGCCGCATTGGCCGAGGACCCCCGGGTGCGGGCCGTCTTTGAGGGGTTTCAGCGCGAAGAGGCAGAGCACGAGGAGAAGCTGCTCCAACTATACGGGGAGTACAAAGCTCGTTTCATTGCCGAGTGAGCCTGGCGTGCAATTCGGCGCCAGTGAGGGAAGCCGCAAGGCCGGTCGAGCCGAACCGCCTGTGGCCACCGAGTGCGTGAGCAACACCGGACCGGGGTGCGCCTGCTTTGGGGAAGAGAGGCGCTAGGTACCACGTCCACGCCTATTGACAGTATTGGCGGTGTGCGCTTCCTTGGTTCCCTTGGCTGCGGGTTCAGGCACGGGGAAGACGCTCCCCTTTGCGTCGTACTGGTAGGTCCCGAAGATTTAGTTGGCGCTGTTGAGGACGTTGGCGGTTGCGATCCGTGCCGGCCTGCCCAGGTTGTTGGGGTCCTTGTCGTAGGTGTCGGTGACGCCGTTGCCGTGGGCGGCCTGGCTTACCAAGTGGTTGGGATGGTGGCTCAAGGTGGCGAAGGTGATCGGACCGGATGGGTATCACCGTCTCACCTTTTCCGGACACGACAGACGTGAATACTGGAAGGCGGCCGCCGCCAGAAATGCCGGCGAGCGCCCTGACGGCCTCGGGTGGGTCTGTCTACGGGCGGGCAGCAACCTAATCCGTCAGGTGTCAGGCAGGCAAATCGGGTTCAAACGGGCGGTTGCCGCGGCTCCCGGCCGTCGATTGCGCCAGAACTAGGCGCTTCGTCGCGTGGCGGCCGCACGGGCCACGTCGAGAGTGGCGTGCCGGGGAATGTCCAGTGATGGATCACGGTCTTGTAGTATTTGAGACAGCAACGATGCCGTTAGCCCCCGGAACTCGTCTCGGCCCGTACGAGATCCTCTCGCCGCTCGGCGCCGGCGGGATGGGCGAGGTGTATAAGGCGAAGGACACGCGGCTGGGCCGCTCGGTCGCGATCAAGGTCTTGCTCGGGCAGCACGCCGAGGACCGTACCATGCGGGAGCGCTTCGAGCGCGAGGCGCAGGCGATCTCGGCCCTCTCGCACCCCTCGATCTGCACCCTCCACGACATCGGCGAGCACGAGGGGACGCACTACCTGGTCATGGAGTACCTCGAGGGCGAGACGCTCGCCGCGCGGCTCGCGCGCGAGCGCCTGCCGCTCAAGGAGGCCCTCGAACTGGGGAGGGAGATCGCCGTGGCGCTTGCGGCGGCGCACGGCCGCGGGATCGTGCACCGCGATCTCAAGCCCAGCAACGTCATGCTCACCAAGAGCGGACCGAAGCTCCTCGACTTCGGGCTCGCGAAGCTGCACGCGGCGAGCCACGGCATCGTGGGCCTGGCCGGGCAGGAGACGGCTTCCGGCCCGCTGACTGAGCAGGGGGAGATCCTCGGGACGCTGCAGTACATGGCGCCGGAGCAGCTCGAGGGCCGGGAGGCGGACGCGCGCAGCGACATCTTCGCGTTCGGCTGCCTGCTGTACGAGATGATCTCGGGGCGAAGGCCGTTTTCTGGCCTGAGCCAAGCCGGTGTGATCGCCGCGACCCTCAAGGAAGACCCGGCGGAGCTGTCGGAGCCTGGCCGCGACATCCCGTTGGCGCTGGAGCACATCGTCAATCACTGTCTGGAGAAGGACCCGGCGCAGCGCTTCGAGTCGATGCGCGACATCGTCTTCGACCTGTCGAACCTGGCCGAGGGCCCAACTTCGACGCCCAGAGCGGCACGGGCCGAGGCGGCGCGCCGCTCCCGGCGGCTGCGACGACTCGGGGTGGCCGCGCTGGTCCTCGCCCTCGCGGGGGCGGCGTTCTGGCTCGGCACGCGGCTTCCGCATGCGTCGGCGGCGGGGGGACAGTCGGAAATCTCCTTTCAGACCGTGTCGTTCGGGCGCGGGATCATCGACGCCGCCCGCTTCACGCCGGACGGGCAGACGGTCGTCTACGGGGCCGCCTGGGACGGCGGTCCCTTTCGCCTGAACCTGACGAGACCGGGCAGCCCGGCCAGCAGCGCGCTCGGGCTGCCGGACGCCGACCTCCTCGCGGTCTCTCCGAAGGACGAACTCGCCATTGCGCTGGATTACCGGCTGCTGGGCTGGATGGGGCGCGGGACGCTCGCCCGCGTGCCGATGCTCGGCGCCGGCCCGCGCCAGGTCGCGGACGACGTCCTCGCCGCCGACTGGTCGCCGGACGGTTCAGGGCTCGCCATCGTGCGCTGGGCCGGGGGCAGGAAGCGCCTCGAGTACCCCGTGGGGAAGGTCCTTGCCGAGACCGAAGGTTGGATCAGCCATCCGCGCTTCTCGAGCGACGGCACGCGCCTCGCGTTCATCGACCACCCGGTGGACGGCGACGACCGCGGCAGCGTCGCGCTCCTCGACCTGCAAAGCGATGAGCGGCGCACGCTGAGTGGCGAGTGGAGCGGGGTGCAGGGCCTCGCGTGGGCGCCTTCCGGCACGGAGGTCTTCTTTTCGGCCTACGACGGCGCCACGCCCCAGAGCGTCTACGCGGTGGACCTGCAGGGGCGCCGCAGGCAACTGCTCACGGCTCCGACGGGCCTTTTCCTCCAGGACGTCGCGCGCGACGGCCGCCTGCTCGTCGCCTCGCAGACGCGCACGATCCAGATCCTGGTGCAGCTCGAGGGGAACTCGCAGCCGCGGGATCTCTCCTGGCTTTCGTACTCCTTTGCCGAAGACATCTCGGCCGACGGCCGCCTGATCCTGCTGGAGTGTGGCGGCGACAGCTGTGGCAACACCTACACGGTCCTGGTGCGCGGCACCGACGGCTCCCCCGCGGTGCGGCTCGGCGAGGGCTCGGCTCAGACCCTCTCCCCTGACGGGAAGTTCGCCGCCGCGCTCGTTTTCGGTCCGCATGAGCGGCTCGTGCTGTACCCGCTCGGAGCCGGCCAGCCGCGTACGGTCGAGTTGGGCCAGCGGGCCGCGGACCTGGTGGGCTGGCTTCCGGATGGGCGAGGCCTCGTCGTGCTGGCCAGCGAGCCCGGGCACGGCAAGCGGGGGTACACGGTCGACCTCGAGGCCGGCTCGTGGCACCCGTTCACGCCCGAAGGCGTCAGCTCGGTCCGAAGGCTCCCGGTCGCGCCGGCCGGCGATGCCGCGGTGATGGCCGATTCCTCCGGACGGCTGTCGCTGTTTCCGCTGGACGGTGGCCCCGCGCGGGCGGTCCGAGGCGCAGAGGCGGGCGATGAGGCGATCCGGTTCAGCGTGGACGGGCGGGCGCTCTACGTCACGCGGCGAGAGGTGCCGCTGCGGATCTTCAAGATCGATCTCGCCAGCGGCCGGCGCGAGCTCTGGCGCGAGCTCCCCGCGCCCGACCCGGCCGGCTTGCAGGCATCCTGGCCCGCAGCGGTGATCTCCGCGGACGGGCGCTCGGTCGTCGGCACCTACACGCGCCGCCTCAACAAGCTGTACGTCGTATCCGGTGTGCGCTGACAGGCGTCGCGCGCGGTTGCCGCACGCCTCGAGCGGTCGCGCCTCGGACGGCCGGTTTCAACCGGGTGACTCGGCTGCCGGTGGGCGCTTCACACCGGTGGTGCGGGCGCGTCGCAATCGAGCAGCCGCCTCAGCGGCGAACCACATGCGGGCGAGGGTGGGGGACGTGCGGTCGTGGGCAAGGGGCGGCCGCTCCGCCGCGATGGCGCGCGATGTGCGAGGGGAAGACCTCGGGGTGCGCTTGGCTTCTCAGGAGCTGGTTCCTCCCCGAGAACCCAGGATCCAGAGCCCGGCAAGGGCCAGCAACCCCGCGAGCAGTACGAGGCCGCCGGAACCGAGCGTCGGGATCGACTCGATCGAAGGAGCCTGAGCGAAGTTGGCCGTCACGGTCGTGGGCCCGTTCACCGTCACCGTCGTCGTGGCGGAGGAAGGCGACGCGACCGGCCCGGTCCAGCCGGTGAAGACGAATCCGGGGTTCGGCGTGGCCAGGAGGGGGACGACAGTTCCCGGGTCATAGAGGCCGCCCGACGCAGGGCTGACCGACCCGTCCGCGGACGGCGACGCCACCGTCATGAGCACGACCTGAGCGCCCAGCACGGCGGAGGCGCTCGTCGCTGTTCCGCAGCCGTCGCTGAAGACGGCCCGGTAGCGGTTGCCGACCATCGCCTGTGTGACGGTGAAGCTCAGCGTCGGGGATGTGGCCCCCGGGATGTCGCCGAACGGGCCGAAGCCCTGTGCGCTCACCTGCCACTGGACGCTGGGCGCCGGGCTGCCGCTCGCGGCCGCCGTGAACGTCGCCGTCTGTCCGGGGTTCCGGAGCTGGAGCGTGGGGTCGGTGGTCACGACCGGGGCCGAGTTCACGGTGAAGGTCGCCGCGTTGGACGTCGCCGTGAACGTCGAAACGCCGTCCGTGTTCGTGAACACCGCCCGGTACTGATTGCCGTTCGACGAGGGCGAAGCGGTGACCCCCAGGCCGTTGGACGTGGCTCCCGCAAGGTCCTGGAAGGTTGCGCCGCCATCCGTGCTGACCTGCCACTGGACCGTCGGCGCGGGCGAGCCGCTGGCCACCGCGGTGAACGATTCCTGGTTCTTCGCGAACACCCACGCTGCCCCGCCGGGGGTATCGCCGATCCCACCGACGATCGCGGTGCTGCCGTCGGTGGATAGCGCGAGGGAAGTTCCTTCCTGTGGAGGGGAGACCGAGGGGATCAGTGAACCAGTGCCGACCAGCTTGGCCCCTTGCTGCGACCACACGCCCAGGCTGCGCGTGAACACCCAGACCGCTCCGATACTGCCCGAGTCCGCGAAGCCGCCGGACAGTGCAGTATTTCCGTCCCCCGACAGAGCGAGCGAGTCGCCCTGGTGGGCGTTCCCGACGGCGCCGGTGCCGACCAACTTGGGGCCCTGTTGGGTCCACGCGCTGCCGCTGCGGGTGAACACCCACATCGCTCCGGGAGACGTGTCGTTGAGCGCTCCCCACGCGGCCGTGTTGCCGTCCGACGAGAGCGCGACCCGGATGCCCTGGTTCGCCCCAGCCGAGGCGCCGGTCCCGATGAGCTTCCCGCCCTGCTGGGTCCAGGCGCCGCCGCTGCGGGTGAACACCCACGCCGCTCCGGTGCCGCTGTTGTCCTGGAACCCTCCTTCGAGAAGGGTGTTGCCGTCCGCCGACAGCGCCACGGAGTACCCCTGGGCGTCCAGCCCCACCGCGCCGCTTCCCTGGAGCAGCGGTCCCTGCGGGCTCCAGATCCCGCCGCTGCGCGTGAAGATCCAAACCGCCCCGATCCAGCCGCCGCCCCAGCCCCCGCCGACGGCCGCCGTGTTGCCATCCGCCGAAAGGGCGACCGCCCTCCCGAAGTACGGGTTGTTCGGGCCCATCCCCGCGCCGGTGAGCGGCGGCCCCTGTTGCGTCCAGACGCCTCCGCTGCGCGTCCACACCCAGGCGGCAAGCCCCAACCCCCCGATCAGCGCGGTGTTTCCGTCGGCCGAGAGGGCCACGGCAGCTCCCTGGTAGCTTGCCGTCGTGCTCGCGACGAGCTTCGGCCCCTGCTGCGTCCAGGTATCGCCGCTGCGCGTGAAGACCCAGACGGCCCCCATTTCGATGTTGTCGGTGTGCCCGCCCACGAGGGCCGTGTTCCCGTCCGCCGAAAGGGCGACAGAAAAGCCCTGGTCCGCGAATAACCCCCCGTTTCCCTTGAGCTTCGCACCTTGCTGGAGGAACTGGGAAAGAGCGCCCCCCTGGCCGGGACAGACCACGACGCTCGCGGGCTGAGTGGTAACAGTCGGCGGCGCGGGCGGCGGAGGAGGAGCAGTCACCGTCAGGAACGCCAACATGGTGCTTACCGTCTGACATGGTGTGCTGAACTGGGCGCCGTAGAAAGCGCCGTTCAAGTTGGTCGTGGCCGTGAACGTAAGGGTGGTCGAGGTGGCCCCGGGGACGGCCGTGAAAGTGACGCCACCGTCAACGCTCACGAACCACTGGACCGTCGGCGCCGGTGAGCCGGTCGCCGCCGCCGTGAACGTCACGGGCGAACCGGCAGCTACGGTCTGGCTGAGCGGGTTCGTCGTGATCACCGGGGCCGTGCCGACGGAAAGCGTTCCGGAAGCCGAGGTCGTCGTGCCGAGGGAGTTCGTGAAGACGGCGCGGTACTGGTTGCCGCTCAGCGGGTTCGTCGCCGTGAAAGTGAGAAGCGTGGACATCTCGCCCGGGATGTCGTTGAACGTGGCGCCTCCGTCGGTGCTGACCTGCCACTGCACGGACGCTGCGGGCCAACTTGCGCCGATCGCCGAGAAGGTCACCGCGCTACCCACGCATGCGCCCAGGCTCGTGGGCTGTTGCGTCACTGTCGGAGCGGTCGCGACGAAGACCCACGCAGCGCCGGCCGTGCTGTCGTCAAATGGCCCTCCGACGAGCGCGGTCAGCCCGTCCGACGAGATCGCGGCGCTGATCCCCTGATTGGAGTTTCCGATCCCTCCAGTCCCGACCATCTTGGTCCCCTGCTGGGTCCAGGCGCCCGCCGTGCGGGTGAAGACCCATGCCGCTCCGATACCGCCGGCATCGCCGGCGCCACCAACGAGGACTATGTTCCCGTCCCCCGACAGCGAAATCGACCTCCCCTGTGCCGACCCGCCCGCGAAATCGGCGCCGAACATCGGAGGGCCCTGCTGGGTCCAGACGCCGCCGGAACGGGTGAACGCGTAGAACGCGCCGATGCCGGCCGCAGAATGGGGGCCGAAGAGGCCGTAATTGTTGAAAGCGCCCCCGACGGCAGTGTTCCCGTCAGCGGAGAGGGCGACCGAACTTCCGAGGTTCCCTACTTCGGCGATAGGGGTCCCCGTCAGCTTCTGGCCCTGCTGCGTCCAGACGCCACCGCTGCGCGCCCAAACCCACAAGGCCCCGGGGCCGCCGATGCCCCCCTTGTCCCACTCTCCGCCCACGAGGGCCGTGTTTCCGTCCCCCGACAGTGCGACGGAAACGCCCTGGCCGGAGGCTCCGACCGCGCCGCTACCCACCAGCTTGAGTCCTTGCTGCGTCCAAACGCCGCCGCTGCGGGTGAAGACCCACGCCGCCCCCACCCCGTAGTCGTCATAGAATCCTCCGACGAGGGCCGTATTTCCGTCTGCCGAAAGGGCGCTGGCGGCACCCTGATAGACGATGTATCCGGTCGCTCCGGTGCCGACCAGCGTGGCCTGGACGTTCCAGGTAATCCCGCTGCGGACCCACACTTTCGTCGATCCGACGTTTTGCGGGGCGCCGACGAGGGCAGTGTTCCCATCGGCCGAGAGCGCGACGGAAAACCCGGAGTTCTTACCCAACCCCAGGTCAGCGGGGTCGGCCAGCTTGGCCTGCTCGGTCCAGACGCCGGCGCTGCGCGTCCACACCCACGCCGCGCCGTCTCCAGTGAGCAGACCGCCCGCGTTGTCGACATTCCCGCCCACGAGGGCGGTGTTCCCGTCCGCCGAGAGCGCGACCGACGTGCCTTGGCCCGATGGGCCGAGGGCCCCGGTGCCGACCAGCTTCGGCCCCTGTTGGGCGAACTGCGCGTACGCGGACAGCGGGAGCAAGGAGAGCGCCAACGCCAGGAGGCGCCGGCGAAACCCCCGGGATCTTGCCCGGCCCCACGCGAAACGGATCGAGCGAGGCGCGACCTGGCTCTCCGGCCCGCGGCCCTCCCCGACGGACGGTGCGGTTCCCCAATTGTCCCCAATCGCTGCGCGCATGGTCTTCCCCCCGGCTTCTCTCTCTGAATTAGGTAACGAGAAACAGGGGTGCCGGGGGCCAACCGGCGGGCTGCCGGGGGGCGTCAGCGAGCCGACGGAAACGGGACCGACAATTGCCGGAAACGTCTCGCTTCGGCGGGACGGCCGGTGGCGGCGTAGAGCTCGGCGAGCCGGGATGCTGTCAAGTGCGACCCTAGGTTGCCGCTGCGGATCCACACCGAGGCTCACCCAAAGATTCAGAGCACGAAGTTCAAGGTCAGCGATGTCGTCCTGTTCGAGAGCGTCCTTTCTTCCTCAGGACCAACGCACACCCGTCTCGCGTCCGCCCCGCGATCGAAGCCCCGCCGGGCTGGCGACCTGGCCCCTTACATGGCCCGGCTTTCCATTGCCTGACCGACTATTCCGCTACACGGTCCCGCGCAGGCGTAGCACCCCGAACCCGAGCAACAGCACTCCCAGCAACGCCAGCATCCATCCGTTCAAGGTCGGAATTCCCGCTTCACCCTGCGCCGGCGGTCCACCCGGGCCGCCCTGATCGACGATCGTGCCGTTCGATCCCAGCGCGTAATCATCGTCGCCGAGCCCCGCATCGGTGATCGAGAATGTGACGGTGTTGCCGCTGACCAAGGCGGGCAGCACGTACCAATGGGATGTCGCATCGGTCGAAGTCGGGCCGTATTTCCAGTACTGCGTGTTCGGCGGCAAGGCTTGCGGATAGGTGATGGTGAAGTCGAGCACGGCGCCCGGCGTGCAGCCGCTCACGGTGAAATCAAAGAGCCCCTGCGGGAAGGTGACGTCGGCCGGGGCGCTTCCTGTGGGAGGCGAGGCCGCGTTGCCGGTGAGCGGGATGAACTGCGCGACGCTATAGCCGCAGCCAGCCCCGCCACCGGTGAAGGCCGCGGTAATGTCGCCGGTGCCGGTTGCCGAGGGGGCGGTGTAGGAGGTGGTCGGCGCGGCAGCAACGACGGTGAACGTTGCGCTGGTGCCGGCCGCCAGCGAATCGCCGCTGGTGCGCGTGGCGGTGATGCTCACCCCGGCCTCGGCCTTGGAATAGGTCACGCCGATGACCGTGCAGGAGGTCGAACCCGCCGTCATCGTGCACGTGAGCGTGCCTCCCAGAGTGCCGGTGCCGGTGGTGCGCGTCAGGGCTACCGCCGTGCTGGCGACTACATTCTGCGGCGTACTGGTCCCGTCCTGCGCCTGAACCACCACGTTGAAGCCGACGCCCACTGTCGGGCTGGCGCCTCCGTTGACGGTGGTGACGGCAAGCTTGGTCGGTGGTGTCCCACTGTTCACGGTAAACGTTGCGCTGGTGCCGGCCGTCAGCGAATCACCGCTTGTGCGGGTCGCGGTGAGGCTCACGTTCGCCTCGGCAACGGAATAGGTCACGCCGATGACCGTGCAGGAGGTCGAACCCGCCGAAATCGTGCACGTGAGCGTGCCTCCCAGAGTGCCGGTGCCGGTGGCGCGCGTCAGTGCCACCGCCGTGCTGGTAACCACATTCTGTGCGGTGCTGGTCCCGTCCTGCGCCTGCACGACCACATTGAAGCCAACGCCCACTGTCGGGCTGGCGCCTCCGTTGACGGTGGTGACGGCAAGCTTGGTCGGCGTCGCACTGTTCACGGTAAACGTTGCACTGGTGCCGGCAGCAAGCACATCGCCGCTGGTGCGGGTCGCGGTGAGGCTTACACCGGACTCAGCCACGGAATAGTTCACGCCGATGACGGTGCAGGAGTTGGAACCCGCCGAAATCATGCACGTGAGCGTGCCTCCCAGAGTGCCGGTGCCCGTGGCGCGCGTCAGGGCCACCGCCGTGCTGGCAACCACATTCTGCGCGGTGCTGGTCCCGTCCTGCGCCTGCACGACCACGTTGAAGCCAACGCCCACTGTCGGGCTGGCGCCTCCGTTGACGTTGGTGACGGCAAGCTTGGTCGGTGGCGGTGGTGCGGCAGCGATGACCGTGAAGGTAGCGCTCGTGCCGGCGGCAAGCACATCGCCGCTGGTGCGGGTCGCGGTGAGGCTTACACCGGACTCAGCCACGGAATAGTTCACGCCGATGACGGTGCAGGAATTCGAACCCGCCGTAATCGTGCACGTGAGCGTGCCTCCCAGAGTGCCGGTGCCGGTGGCGCGCGTCAGGGCCACCGCCGTGCTGGCAACCACATTCTGCGGCGTACTGGTGCCGTCCTGCGCCTGTACGACCACGTTGAAGCCGACGCCCACTGTCGGGCTGGTACCGCCGTTGACGTTGGTAATGGCAAGTTTTGTCGGCGGTTGTGGTGCGCCCGCAACGACCGCGAACGTTGCGCTGTTGCCGGCGGCAAGCGAATCGCCGCTGGTGCGCGTGGCAGTGAGGCTCACGCCGGACTCGGCCACGGAATAGGTCGCGCCAACAACGGTGCAAGCATTCGACCCCGCCGCCAACGTGCATGTAAGGTTGGGGCCACCAAGAGTGCCAGTGCCAGCGTTGCGCGACAGGCTCACCACCGTACTTGCAAGCACATTCTGCGCTGCACTGGCGCCGTCCTGCGCCTGCACGATCACGTTGAAACCAACGCCCGCTGTCGGGTTGGTGCCTCCGTTGACGCTGGTGATGGCCAGCTTCGTCGGCGGTTGTGGCGCGGCGTTGACCGTGAACGTAGCGCTATTGCCGGCCGTCAGAGTATCGCCGCTGGTGCGCGTGGCGGTGAGGCTCACGCCGGCCTCGGCCACGGAATAAGTCACCCCGACCATGGTGCATGAGCTCGCATTTGCGCTTATCGTGCAACTTAGCGGGCCGCCGCCCAGAGTGCCGGTTCCGGTGTTAGGAGACAAAGACACGTTCGTGTCGGCAAAGTCGCTCTGCGGGCTGCCGTCGTTGGCTTGCGCCTGCACGATCACGTTGAAGCCAACGCCCACTGTCGGGTTGGTGCCGCCATTGACGCCGGTGATGGCCAGTTTTGCGGGCGGCATGGGTGGGGCGGCGCTGATCGTGAAGGGCGCGCTGTTGCCGGGCGTAAGCGGAGCCCCACTCGTGCGGGTGGCGGTGACGACGATGCCAGTCTCGGCCTTCGAGTAGGTCACACCTGAAATGAAGCAGGCCAAAGTATTTGCCGGGATGGTACAAGTTAGGACGCCGCCGAGAGTGCCGGTACCCGTGTTGAGCGAAAGCGCAATCCCAGTCGCGAGCGATCCTGACGCTCCTGTACCGGTAGCGTCCTGTGTTTCCACGAGCACGGTGAAGGGGAAGCCCGCGATTTGGGCGCCGCTCCAGATACTGACACCCAATTTCGTGGGCAGAGAGCTGAAGGTCAGCGGCCCGGAGCTGCCGGCGGTCAGGGCGTCGCCGCTGATACGCGTCGCAATGACGACCACGCCAGACTCGGCTTTGTTGTATGTCACGCCCGACCCCAGACTCGACAACGGACAGAAGCTGGACCCGGCGGGGATCGTGCATCCGAGCGTGCCGCCGAGCAGGCCCGTGCCCGTGCCCGCTTGGATCGACAGCGCGACAACCGTGTCGGCGGTCACATTCTGCAATGTGCCGCCACTGTCTTCCGCCATGATAAGCGGGAAGAAAGGGAGTCCGACGGTCAGGGGGCCGAAAAAGAAGCCTGGGTCAGCTAGCTGTGTGGGGGCCGCGGCGGGGTGCACGACAAATGGCCCGAGAATTTTAGGCGTCAGTGCGTCGCCGAGGCTCGCTGTGGCGGTAACGGACACGCCGGCCTCTGCCGTGGAATAGGTCACGCCCGGGAAACTGCAGTAGTCGCTACCCGCTGGAATCGTGCAGGTGAGCGTACCGCCCAGGCTTCCCGATCCGGTGAGGAGCGACAGCGTGACGAGAGTGCTCAGCAGGACGTTGTGCGGCGCGAAGCCTGCAAAAGCCGACGCGCCAAGGGCGAAGGGGACGCCGACCACCGGGGTGAATATCGGGATTTCCGGGAATAGGTCGAGCCCCGTTGCCGGGGCCGGAGAGCCCGGATCGACCGTGAAGGGAGCGCTGTCCCCGGCGCCCAGCGTGTCGTACAGATATGGACTCGCGTTGATCACCACGCCGGATTCGGCTACCGAATACGTCACGCCGACGACGGTGCAGGAACTCGTCCCGGTGCTGATGGTGCAAAAGAGCGTGCCGCCCAGCCCGCCCGTGCCCGCCTTGAGCAGCAGCTGCACGCCTCGGCCGGCCGGAACATTGAACGGCGCCCCAGTGCCGTCCTGCGCCTGGATGGCGACATTGAAGGCAACGCCCACGGTTGGATCGGTCCCTCCGTTGACGCTTGTAATGACGAGGCGTTGCGGGGGCGACGCCGGCGAGTTGACGGTAAATGGCGCGCTGGTGCCGGCAGCGAGCGCCAGCGTGCCACTCGTCTGGGTCGCGGTGACCTTGACCCCGGCCTCAGGCTTCGAATAGGTGATCCCCGCCACCGTGCAAGAGGTCGTTCCCGAAGCGATCGTGCAACTCGGCGTGCCGCCACCCAGAGCGCCGCTCCCCGCAGCGAGCGTCAGTGCGACGTTGGTGGCGTTGGGGACGGTCGTGGGCGTACCGTCGGCGCCCTGCGCCTGCACGACGACGTCAAAGGCAATTCCGGCGGTCGGGTTCGCACCGCCATTGATGCTCGTCACCGCGAGTTTCGGTGCCGCCGGCCAAATAGTCGTCGGCGCGCTATTGCCAGGAGAAATGGCGTCGCCGGCAGTGCGCGTGGCGGTGAGGACTACTCCGGACTCGGCTACGGAATAGACCACGCCGGCAAGTGAACAGGAATTCGAGCCCGCCGGAATCGTACAGCTCAACGTACCGCTCAGACCGCCCGTGCCGGTCGTACGCGAAAGCGTGACGTCGGTGGCGAACGTGACCTTTTGCGGCGCGCTCGTCGCGTCCTGCGCCTGGATGACCACGTTGAATGCGATCCCCGCCGTGGGCGTCGGCCCGATGTACACGCCGAACCTGGTCGGCGGCGCCACGGCGGCCGGACCTGGCACGATGAATTGGCCAAAAGCCTGAGGTCCCGCTCCGACGGGAATGGCCAAGCCCACCGTTGCACGGGTCGCCTCTGCAATCACCGAGACCGTGCCGTCAGCGCTGTTGGCGACATAGATGAGGTTGCCGCCGGGGCTGACCGAGATACCGTACGGATGCGTCCCGACAGCAATCGGCGAGCCTACGACTGTGTTTGTCGTCGTGTCGATTACGGAGACGGTGTTGTCGCCGTAGTTTGCCACGTAGGCGAACGTACCTGCCGGGTTGATCGCGACGCCGTAGGGGTTTGCGCCCACGGTGATCGTCGCGCTGAGGGTATTGGTCGCGGTGTTGATTACGGAGACTGTGTTATACGCGTCGCTCACGTACGCGAAGCCGTTGGGACTCATGGCGATGCCATAAGCCCCCCTCCACCCCCCGCCCCCCACCGGAATCGGCAGCCCGGGGCCGGTCACCACCGTCTTCGTCGCGGCATCAACCACGTAAACGGCGCCGGCAGCGACATAGGCGAAGGTGCCCGCCGGGTTGAAGGCGACGCCGCCGGCGTACGGGATGTAGATACGCGTCTCGGCCAGCGTCGACGTCTGAAACGCGTCGAGCATTGGTGGTGTCGTCCAAATGAAGCCCATATCGTCGTAGTTGGAGGTGCCAGCGGCAGAGACATAGGCGAAGGTACCCGCGGGGTTGACGGCAATGCCCTGGGGGACGCCGTCGGTGCCTGCGGAGTTGACCACGGCATTGGTGGTCGCGTCGATCTCCAGGACCGAGCCGGCACCATAGCCACAAGGGTATCCCCCGCCAGGGCAGACAGGCGGATTCAGGGTGGCCACCCAGACGGACGTACCGGCCGGATTTACGGCAACGGCCCAGGGAGTGGTTGCAGGGCTGATCGGGATGGTCGCGACCACGGTGTTGGTCGCGATGTCGATGACCGAGACGGTATTGTCATTGGCGTTCGGGATATAGGCGAACGGTGCGGCGTAGGCGGAGATGCCGCAGAGCGCGAGTACGCTCCCGAGGAGCAGGCGACGCCGCGTGGTAGCCCACCGCTGTAGCTTCTGCTGAAGATTCATATCTCTTCCCCTTTCCAGCTCCCGACGCTCCGTCTTGGTCGCGGCGATGATCTCGCTCCAGAAGCCCCAGGCGCGCGATCCGCTGAAGTTCTTCCTCGGGCTATTGAGCATGACCATGGAAATTGATGCCTCAACCGATGACCTTGCCGTCAGGTTGAAAGGCCCCAGGCGCCGCGGAAGGGGTGTTCCCAATAACGATGGTGACCTGGCCGGACCCCTTGAAGGTGGTATCGAGAGCGCCCGCCGCAGCGTAGGCCGCCGGACTGAATCCGCCCGCAGCGACGCATCGGCCCCCACGCACGGCACCGGACAGGGTCTGGCGCAGCTGGGTCCCCGCTTCACGCCACGCAAGACCGATCGAGCCCGGCTCGAACCGGGTTGCCGGCCTATGTCTCTCCCGAACGGACGGTGCGGCTCCCCGATTGCTCTCGATTGCTGCTCGCATAGTCTCCCCCCGTGACTTCTCTCTCTAAATTAGGTAACGAGAAACCGGGCCGCCAGGGGCCAACCGGCGGGCTGCCGGGAGGCGTCAGCGAGGGGACGGAGGCGGGACCGACAGGTCCCGGAAACGTCTCGCTTCGGCGGGGCGGCCGGTAGCGGCGTAGAGCTTGGCGAGCCGGGAGGCTGTCAAGAGCGACTTCTCGTGCTCCGGGCCGCGGTCGGAGGCGAGCGTCGCATACGACTCGGCGAGTTCGTGCTCGGCCTCTCGGAAGCGGTGCTGGGTGAGGAGCGCCGCGCCGAGGTTCGACTGGGCGCTGGCGATGAGCCAGTGGCCCGCGGGCAGCTCCTTTCGCCGGGCCGCCAGGGCTGCGCGGATGTGCGCCTCCGCCTCCGCCGCCTTGCCGTTGTCGAGAAGCACTTCGCCCAAGGTGTTCTCGGCGTAGGCGGTCTGCGGGTGCTCGGCGCCGAGGGCGCTGAGAGCGAGCGCCTGGGCGCGGCGGGCGACCGGCTCCGCTTCGGGGGAGCGCTTCATCAGCCAGAGAAGGTTGGCGTAGGACGTAAGCGTGCGGATGAACGCGAAGTGGCGTTCGCCCCGGATGGCCTCCTGCAGCTCGAGTGCGCGCCGGTACAGCGGCTCCGCTTCGGCGTAACGCCCCTGCATGTCGAGGACGCCCGCAAGATTGCCGATGACGTCCGCCGTCGAGGGGTGGCGCTCGCCGTGGGCCGCCACGGCGGCCGAGACCGCCCGGCGGTGGAACGCCTCCGCTTCGCGCAGGTCGCCCTGGTTCCCGTAGCAGATGCCGAGGTTGTTGAGGACCTCGGCGAGCTGCGACTTGTCGTCGGGGAAGGAGCGTTCGAGGAGCGCGAGCGCCTCGCGCCCGACCGCGGCCGCCTCCTTGCCTCGCCCGAGGTTCTGAAGCACCTCCATCTTCAGGCTGAGGGCTTCAACGCAGTCGACGTTCGGCTTTGCCATCGCGCCGCAGAGGGCGATGACGCGTGCGAGCTCGGGGACCGCTTCAGTGAAACGCCCCTGATCGCTCAGAGCCTGGGCGAGCCGCTCCCGCCCCGCCGCCGAGTCGGCGCCCGCGAGGGCGAGGGCGCGGCGAAACTCGCGCTCCGCTTCGCGGGAGAGGCCGAGGTTCAGATAGGTATCGCCGAGCGTCTCGCGCAGGCTAGCCTCGACCTCGGGCTGACCCGCGAGATCGCCGGCCAGGCGGCTCGAGGCGCTGTCGAGGACCTCCGCCACCGTCACGCGGCGGCCGGCGCCCGAGGCAGGGTCGGCCGAGGAGAGCATCTTGCCGAGGAAGGCGCGCACCTGCTCGGCTTTGGCGCGCTCGACGTGGGCGTGCGCCGCCTCGGCCCGCGCGAGCCGTGCCTCACGGGCGTACGCCAAAAGGCCGCCGACCAGACCGAACGTGACGAGGGTCGCGGCCGCGGCCGCCACCCGATGCCGCCGGACGAAGCGGCGAAGGCGGTATCCGACCGTATCGGCCCGCGCGCGCACCGGGCGTCCGTCGAGATGGCGCTCGATGTCCGCGGCGAGATCCGCCACCGAGGCGTAGCGGCGCGCCGGCTCTTTCCGCAGCGCCTTGAGGACGATCTGGTCGAGGTCACCGGCGAGGGCGCGCGCCAGGCGCCGTGGCTCGGGCGTTCCCGGCGGCGATTCGGCCGCCGCCAGCACGGCTTTCGACGGCAGCGGCGGAGCCACCTCGCAGACGATCCGCGTCGCCTCGACCTGCGTCGCTCCGGCCAGCTCGTACGGATGGCAGCCGGCCAGGAGCCGGTAGAGGAGGACGCCGAGCGCGTAGACGTCGGTGGCGGTCGTAATCGACCCCCCGGTGAGCTGCTCGGGACTCGCGAATGCGAGGGTGGCGTAGCCCGCGGAACTCGTCAGGGGCCGGGTCTCCTCGTCTGAGTCCTCGAGAAGCTTGGCGATGCCGAAGTCGAGGAGCTTCACCGTCCCCTCCGCTTCGACGAGGATATTCGCGGGCTTGATGTCGCCGTGGACGATCAGGTTGCGGTGAGCCTCCTCGACCGCGCTGCAGACCGTCGTGAAGAGGGCCAGCCGCGCCGCGAGAGGCAGGCGCCGAGCGGCGCAGTGTTCCTCGATCGGGGCGCCGTCGACGTACTCCATGACGAGGAACGGGAGCCGGTCCTCGGTCGCGCCGCCGTCGAGCAGCCGGGCGATGTTCGGATGCCTCAAATTGGCGAGCGCCTGACGCTCGGTGCGGAACCGGCGGACGAGGCCCGGGGAGGCGAGCTCGGGGCGCAGGAGCTTGACCGCTACCTGCTGGTCGAACGACTCGTCCACGCGCCGGCCGAGGTAGACGACCCCCATCCCTCCCCGGCCCAGGAGCCGTTCGAGGCGGTACGGACCGATCTGTCGCCCGACCAGGTTCGCGCCCACCTCCGTCCCGAGCACCAGCTGATGCGCCGCGAGGCCCTCGGCCACGAACTCTCCCGCCGAGTCGTGGGCGTCGAGGAGCGACTTCAGCTCCGCGACGAGGTGCGCGTCGGACTCCGGCAGCTCGGCAAGGAGCCTCGGACGCTCCGATGGCGCGTGCTCGACCATACCGTGGAAGAGCTCGCGGAGGCGCCCGTAACGATCAGGATCGATCGGCATCGGAAAGCCCGAGCTCGCGGAAGAGCCACGCCTTGGCCATCGCCGCGTCGCGCTTGACGGTGCGTGGCGAGATCTCGAGAGCCGCCGCGGTTTCCTCGACCGAAAGGCCCACGAGGTAACGCAGTTCGACGATTCGCACCTGCTGCGGATCGAGCGCATCGAGCCGGTTCAGGGCTTCGTCGAAGGACAGAAGGTCGAGGAGGCGCGGCTCGGACGGGGTGTCGGCGAGCGACAACGTGACCTTGACCGCGCCGAATCCGCGCTTCTCGCTGGCGCGGGCCCGAGCGTGGTCGACGAGGATCTGACGCATCGCCCGCGCCGCCGTCGCAAGGAGGTGGACGCGGTCGACCGGCTGGTGCGACGAACCCGCGAGCTTGAGGTAGACCTCGTGCACGAGGGCCGTCGGCTGGAGCGTGTGGTCCGGGCGCTGGTCGCGCATCGCCCGCACGGCGAGTCGCCGCAGCTCCTCGTAGACTTCGGGCAGAAGGTGGTCGAGTTCGTTCACAAAGCTATGCAAATTACAGCACAAAGGCGCCTCATGCGAAACTCGGGGAGGGGGCGCAACGTGGGATGAGGCCTCGAGTCGATCGTCAGAGCGTGCATAGGTACCTGGTATCACCATCTCACCTTTCCCTGACACGACAGAGGTGAAAACTGGTAGGTGGCTGCACCAGGGACGTGTTCGAGAGCGCCCGGGCGACGTCCCCGCCGAGGTGGCGCGCGGGAGCGTTCCTCCCCACGTCTGGCAACTACGAAGCACCTGCTACCCAATCTTCCTCGCGTGCCGGCCGTGGTAGGGTATTGCAAATGCTTGCTGAATGAGAGGTCGTGTGGCGAATCAAGATCGGCTCGAGCGCCGGCTCGAAGGTTGACCCGCCGTCGCTCGGAGGGAGGAGAGAACCGTGAGAAGACCAGTGAATCGCCTGCTGTACTGGACGCCAAGAGTCCTCTGCATTCTGTTCGCGGCTTTCATCAGCATCTTTGCCGCAGACGTCTTCAGTGAGGCCAGAGGATTCTGGCAAACGGCGCTCGCGCTTCTGATGCACCTCATCCCGACTCTGCTCATCATCGCCGTGCTCGTCGTTTCCTGGCGCCGCGAGTGGATCGGAGGGGTTCTCTTCATCGCGCTGGGCGTGCTGTACATCGTCTGGGCGTGGAACAGACCGTTCGCCAAGTGGTACGTCTTTCTGTTGATAGCCGGGCCGCCGATCCTCGCCGGTGTGCTGTTCCTGCTCAACTGGCGCCACAGGGTGGAGCTGCGGGCAGATTCCTGAGCCTCGCGGCAGGCAACAAGGGGCCGCACCCCTTCGACAGGGACGTGATCGTGTGAGCGAGGCGGTCTCCCGACCGGGCCGCGCCTCACCCTACGGCGAGGCGTTCGAGCGAGTCCTTTTCGAGCGGTATTGCGATCCAACCCTCGCGTGTGGCTTCGCGCCGCTCATCGTCCTTGGGGCGTAGGGTCAGCCGGAGCGATGCGGCGCGGGCGTTGAGGGACGCGACGAGCGCGTCGACCGCGTCGTCGCTGGCCTTGAGGAGGTCGAGGTGTTCGGCGCCGAGCCCCAGCCAGGGCGCGCGTGCCACGAGCTGCTCGATCAGGCCCTCCCGGACGGCCCGCCCGCTCTGGCCCTTGTACTTCCTGCACGGGAGTCCCCAGCGCTTGAGGGCCGCCGCCGGGTAGACCTCGAACACCCGCCCATCGCCCGAGCGGTCGCTCACGCCCATGCGCACGAGCAGGCCCTGACACCGCATCGCCGCCACCGCGACGAGGTCGGACGACACCGAAAGCGGCCAGTGCTTCGTCAGCTCGTGCACCTTCACGTCCGTAGCGCGAAAGCGCAGGGAATCGCGGTACGCGCCCGACCAGTCCGGCGGCCGTCCGGCCGCCAGCCGGGTCGTGCCGCATAGGAACGCGAGGAAACCCGCGGGCCACGCGAACGGGCAACCGATGCCGGTGGCGGCGGCATGGCCGTGCGCCTCGACCAGGGCATCGTCGTCCGCGCCGACCCCGAGTCCGGCCACCCGGGCACGCCCCGACCCCCACTCCAAGGTGCAGATGCCGGTCCGCTCGGGATCGGACGCGAGGTCAACGCCTAGCGTGCGCATGGTATGGACCCATTGTAGAGCAGGTGCCACGTACGCCACGGCGGGGTAACGGTCCAGAGCGCCAGGGTGACTCCCTCGCTCCTGCCGGGTTAACGAGTCCCTGGTTCCGGGTTCGTCAACTTCGCCGGACCGATGGCGCGACGCCCGAGGCGACTGTGTTCGAGGTGAGGCGGCGATCGGGCGCTTGAGGGGCCGGCGGCGGTCGAGACCAAGGGAATGTCTATCCAGCTCAAGATGTTTTTCGACTGTGACCTGCGGACCTGTCCGATGAAGCACCGGATGAAGCTGCGATGGCTGTCCACGCTGCTGGCGCTGCTCGGGCCCGTGGTGGGCGTGGGCGGGTACCTCCTGGACCAGCCGAGCGAGCATGCGAGCGTGCTCGCCTACCTGCCGTTCACCGGCCATGACCGTGCCTTGACCCTTGGGATCGAGGTGTTCCTCGGCTACGAGATGGTCGTCGGCCTGCTCGTCCTCACCCAGGCGTGGAACCGGGAGAAGGACCTGCGGCGCCACAACGACTTGATGGGATCCGTGATCCACAGCGTCACCGAGGGAGTCCTGGTGGCCGGCACGGACGGCAAAATCCTCTTTGTCAACGAAGCGGCCAGTCGTCTTACCGGCAGCCGGAGCGGCCACGGCCTTCAGGTCGCCGAGTGGTCGGGATCGTACGGCCTCTACCAGCCGGACACCGACCGCCTCTTTCCGCCGGACCAGTTGCCGCTGGTCCGGGCGATGCGCGGCGAACACGTCGCCGAAACCGACGTGCTGGTGCGCAACCCGCGAATAGCCGGCGCCGCCGAGGCATGGGCCAGCGTCACGGCGGCGCCGATCCTTGACAGTCGGGGCGAGCTGCTGGGCGGGGTCGCGGTGTTTCGCGACATCACCGAGAAGAAGCACGCCGAGGAGCTGACGCAGCGTCTCTCCAACGCCCTCGAACAGACCGCCGACAGCGTGTTCATCACCGACCGGGCGGGCCGCATCGAGTACGTGAACCCGGCGTTCGAGGTCACCACCGGCTACGCCCGCGCCGAGGCCGTGGGCGCCACGCCGCGCCTGCTCAAGTCCGGCCGGCAGGAGCCCGAGTTCTACCGCACGCTCTGGGAGTCGATCTCCGGCGGCGCGACGTTCAAGGCGACCGTGATCAACCGCAAGAAGGGCGGCGAGCTCTTCATCGCCGAGCAGACGATCACGCCGATGCGGGACAGCCGGACCGGCGAGCTGAGCCACTTCGTCGCCGTGATGCGCGACCTGACCGACCGGCTCAAGTTCGAGGAGCAGGGGCACGAGCTGCGGCTCGCGGCGTCGATGCAGCAGCGCCTGTTCCCCAAGGCGCCGCCGCACATCCCCGGTTGGGACATCGCCGGGGCGTTCTCCCCTGCCGTGGCGACCTGCGGCGACTACTTCGACTTCATCGAACTGCCCGGTCCCCGGCTGGTGCTCGCCGTCGCGGATGTGTGCGGCCACGGCATGGGCCCCGCCCTTATCACGGCGGCGACCCGCGGTTACGTCCGGTCGCTGGCGCGCACCGGGGTTCCCCTGGCGGAACTTGCCGCGAACGTCAACCTGCTCCTCGTCGACGATCTCGACGAGTGCCACTTCGTCACCATGCTACTCGCCTCGCTGGAAACGCAAACCGGAAAGCTGGAGTGGGCCAACATGGGCCATCCGGCCGGGTACCTGCTCGACGTAAGCGGGGAGGTCAGGCTCACACTCGAGAGCACGTCCAAGCCGCTCGGCCTGTTTGCCGAAGCGGGCTGCACCCTCGGCGAGCCTTGCGTGCTCACTGCGGGGGAGACGTTGGTGCTGGTTACCGACGGCGCGATCGAGGCGGAATCGCCTGCCGGGCAGCTCCACGGCGCCGACGGTGTGCTGCGCACGATCAGGGCCGGCCTCGACAAGACGGCACGGGAGCTTGTCGAGTCCGTGATCGGCGCGACGCGTGCCCATGCCGCCGGTGCGCCCCAAGCGGACGACATCACCGTCGTCGTCGTCAAGCGCGGATAGGTGTCAGGCAATCGGTTAACGTTCGCCAACTACGCCGGATCGGGCGCCCGCCCTCCGCGCAGGAACGACCGCACGAACCCGCGGCGGGAGAAGTGCCCGAGGGTGACCAGCTCGATCAGCATGGGGCCGCCGCACGCGGCGCGGACGATCTCGGCCTCGGTCCGGCCCTGGCAGTGCATCTCGACGATCCGCCCGCCCAGGTCCTCGAGGTAGGCAGCCTTCTCCAGGAGGGCGGAGACCGCCTCGTCCCGCACCTTCGCCGCCCCCGGCAACAGGAGGGTCGGCCGCAGCGCGGCGACCCGGCGCAGCGACGCCGCGATCGCCCATGCATCCCCATCCACGACCAACGCCCGATCGCGGCCGCCGACGAACAGGTCGCCGGTGAACGCCCATCCCGTGTCGGGCTCGAACAGGCACAGGTGGTCGTCGGAGTGGCCCGGCGTAAAGACCACCTGGAAGCGGTGGTGCGAGGTCTCAATCACCTCGCCGTCCACCGCCGGGCGCGCATCGCACGGCCGCGGCATCCCCCACATCACGTGCCGGTACGGGTGCAGCGGCTGCTCGCGCCGCGGGTCGCGCAGGACGCGCAGGGCCAGCGGGTGGGCGATCGTCTCGGCCGCTGGGTTGGCCCGCAGGACCGCCTCGTTTCCCCCGATGTGATCCTCGTGGGTGTGGGTGTTGACGAGGTGCGTGATCGCTTCGTCCCGGAGGAGGCGGGCCAACTCGGGCGCGGCGTGCCGGCATCCGCTGTCGACCATCAACCCATCGACCAGGTAGGCGGTGGTCCAGTAGCGGCCGCGGCCCATGACCGTGCGGGCGAGGTCGAAGCGGGTGATGTCGCCGAAGCGCGTTGCGATGACCACGAAGTCCACCCCCCGGATGAGCTTGTCGAAGCGGATCGACGGGCCGAAAGTCACGTTGCCGGTCTCGCCATCGCGAACGCGATCCAGGCGACAAGCGCCAAGCCGCAGACGCCGGACATTGTCCCACAACGCCCGGCTGGAGTCCGAGTCAGCGGCGGCAGGACCGGTTCCCCGCCCCCGTCGTCGTTCCCGCGCACGCAGGAACCCAGGTTGTTGGCGTCGGCAGGGGACATCCTGGATTCACGCGTGCGCGGGAATCTTCGGGTGCCGTGAGCACACCCCGGGCCATGAACGTGGAGGGTTCGGAGGGTGTCGCGTAGTTGAGAGATCCAGGCGGGCGGCCGCAACGGCCGCCCCTAGACAGGAAGTGAGCTGGCATCGTTGTGTAGGGGCGGGGCTTGTCCCCGCCCGCCATTGCGGCGACCTACACGTGCGCGAGCCGAACCGCGTCATCCGAAAGACTTTCAGGACAATGACGAGGGCGAGGGGAATCGTAAGGGCGCGCGGTTCGTGGCGGAGCGCCGCGGGCGGCGGGGTTGACATCGCGGGCGGGTGCTGGCGTAATCAAGGGCAAAGGATGCGCTTGGACAAGACGTGGTGAGAACGGGACGGGCCGGCACGGGACCGGCGTGCGGCCGACTGGAGCGGGGAGGAGTGGGATGGCGGACAAGCACCTGGCGCTGCGGATCACGGGCCTCTCGATCGGGAAGAACGCCTGCCCGGGGCGGGCGAAGGCGGTCAACCGGTTCGTCGTCCAGCTGTTGCACCCGGCGAGGTACGACGACAACCCTGCGGCGTCGTTCGCGGTGGGGTCGGCCGAGGGGCCGGTCGCGGCGGCGGAGTTGGACGCCGCGCTCCCCGACGGGATGGTGTTCAAGGGGCAGTTGTTCCGGCAGGCGTTCGACGAGCGGGTCCGGGTGCGCGTCCACCACTTCCAGGACGTGACCAGCGACTGGCTCCAGGTCGCGATCGGGAAGGTGTTCGGCGCCGCGCTCGACTCGTTCCTCGGGCAGGTGCGGCTGGCGACGGTCAGCCTTGCGGACCTGATCGACCCGGTGCAGTCGCTCAGGCTGGGCAAGGACACCTATTCGCAGAAGCTCGGGTACTTCGAGCTGGCCGTTGACCCGGCCGCGGCCAAACTGGGCGCCGTCCAAGCGGTGCGCGTCGAGCTGCGCGCGCCGGAGGACGTGTTCGGCTTCGCGCCGCTGGGCCCGGACCGGCGGCCGCAGCGGGTCTGCGTGGTCGAGCAGGGCGACGTCACCGCGACGCTCGATCTCGAGATCGTCCTCACCTGACCGGCACACCGGCCGCGTCCTACTGCACCAGCATCGAGATCATCGTCGGGTCGGTGGAGGCGCCGTCGATGACCGAAGCCCAGCCGAGGACCTGTGCGCCGCCGGAGAGCACCTGCACGGTCGCGAAGGCGACCTGGCCGGCGGGGAGCGGAGTCACGAGCTGAACCCATCGGTCCGCGGGGACGTTGACGGTCGTGGAAGTGATCGGCGCGCCCGCGTTGGTGAAAAAGCTGACCGTGAGGTCGGTGGGGGTGGCGCTGACGTTGACGAACTCCAGGTTGGTGCGGAACGACCCGTCGCTGCGCAGCGCTGCGAAAAAGCCGGTGCCCGACACGCCGAGCGCCTGGCCCGCCTCGAGGCCGACATAAGCCCCGCCGAACGTCTCGACCGTGGTGCCGGTCGTGATCTGCGAGTAGGTGCGCGAGAGCGCCTGCACCGGGACGGTGCTCTCGACCACGATCATGCCCTTGTCCTGCGCGATGGCGAACAGCGAGGAGAGCACGTCGAGCCACGTCTGCTGCTGGCGGGCGCCGAGAGTGAGCGTGATCGCGGGCGGGAACGAACTGACGCCGTAGAACGAGAGGCGCAGGGTGGTGGGGGTGCTCGAGGGGTTGAGGATCGAGACGTCGGAGTGCCAGAACGCGGGCGCGAAGCCCGGAACGCGGGCGATCCCCGAGAGGAAGTACGTGTGCGTGAATGTCGTCGTGCACTGCGATGAGTACGCGGCCTGGACAGTGGCCGACCACGGCGAAACGGCGCCGCAGCTCACGTTGGCCGCGACGCGGAAGTAGAAGGTGCCCGAGAGCGCCTGGGTCGAGGAAAAGGTGTAGTTGGTCGCGGTCGTGGTGGTCGAGGTGGGGCCGGAAAAGCCGCTGTCGCCAGCCACCTGGACGGTGTAGCCGGACGCGCCGGTCACGGCGGACCAGGTAAGGACGAGCTGATCGCCGAGACAGAGCGAGGTCGTGTTGCCCGCGAGGTTGGCCGGCGCGCTGGGCGGCGAGCAGGTCAGGCCGGCGAGCGCCAGGTCCGCCTGCACGGCGTTGCGCGTGATGCCGTTGCGCGCGTCGGTGATGGCAATGCCGGTGTTGCGCAGCGCGAGCTTGGCGGTGGCGGCCGTCGTCGCCGGCGAGGCCTGCGCCAGCAGCGCCACCATGCCGGCGACGTACGGGGCCGATGCCGAGGTGCCGAAGAACCCCTGGGTGTCGTAGCCGCCTCCCATGGTCGGGGCGACCGCCCCGGTCGGCGCCCAGACGTCGAGCTTGGGGCCGGAGTCGTCGTAACAGACAACGGTGCCGGGGACGGGGTTGTTGTCCGTGCAGCCCGTGACGCCGGTGGCGTTGCACTGGAGCGCGTCCGAATACTTGGCGTACTGGTACGACTCGGCGTACACCGAGCTGACCGCGAGCGAGGTCGAGATGCACGCCGGCCAGGACACGCCGACCGTGCAACCGCCGTTGCCGCCGGCCGCCACCGGGACGACGTTGGCGTTGGTGAGCTGCTGGAACAGGGTGACGAGCGGCATGCCAGGCTCGCCGTCGCACGGCTGCTGCGGGACGCCGGCGCTCCCCGTGCCGGAGTCGTACCCGCCGAGGGAGAAGTTCGCGGCCCGGATGTTGTACGGGTTGCCGGCGGCGATGCTGGCGAGCACCGCATTGATCCCCTCCGCGATCTCGGTATCGGTGCCGTTGCCGGAGCTGTCGAGGACCTTGACCGAGACGACCGTCGCGGCGGGGGCTACACCGATCGCGGTCAGGTTCACGCCGGTGGCGGCGGCGATGCCGGCGACCTCGGTGCCGTGGCCATCGTTGTCCTTGGCGTAGGTAGCGCTGCCAGGCGCGACGTAGTTCGAGTCGTTGGGCGACAGCTCGCCGCGGTAGTCGAACAGCGCGATCGTCTTGGTGCCGAGCGGGGCCAGTTCGGGGTGCGTCCAGTCCACGCCGGTGTCGACGAACGCGATGCCGACGCCGGTGCCGGTGTACGGCGGCTGGATGGCGTTCACGTGCATGTACCCCCGGCCGGTGGCGTCGAGCGCGTGCACCTTGTGGTTCAAGGCGATGGCGTCCACGCGCGGGTCCTCGGCCAGCGCCGGGAGGAGCCCGGCCGGCACGGTCGCGTGGACGATCGGGGCGAGCGACAGGCGTTGCAGCACCTTGACGCCGCCCGGCGCCCAGTCGCGCTCGACCGCGGCGTCCGTGTCTGCGATCCATTGCAGCCGCTCCGGTGCGCGCATCGCGGCGACGGTGTGCGCCTGCACGCCGGCCGGTTGCCGGAACGCGATGAGCACGTCCAGGTCGCCGGTCGCGACCGCGGCGCGCGCCATCAAATCGGGCGCGACCTTCTCGGTCCACGCCCGCGGGTCGTCCGGGAGCTGCATCAGCGGCCCCGCGGTGCCGCGCACGGTTTGCGCCGCGGCGGCGGCCGCGACGGCGAGGACGGCCGCGGCGATCGCGGCGGCCGTGTGGCTGAGTTTCGAGGTCATCGGTGGTCTCTTCATAGGCCCGCCCAGGGTCGTAGCTTACCTCAACGCTCCAACAACTCAGGAAAACCGGCCGCTATTTCGGCCGCGGCGGCCGGGACGGCCGCGAGGCCGAGGCCGACGCGCGGCGCGGCGCTGTATCATTCGGTATTCGTTCGCCGCCGGAAGAGCGTTGGGGCGTTTGCGACGGGGTGGCGGCGGCCGCTGGCCGGGGGGGACGTTGCACGAGCTTTCGATCGCGCAGGAGATCTACCGCACCAGCCGCGCGGCGGTCGCCGGCCACGGCGCCGGCCGCCTCGAGACGGTGAAGGTGGCGGTCGGGGAGCTGAGCGCGGTCGAGCCCGATCTGCTCGTGTTTGCGTGGCAGGCGCTCACCCAGGGCGGCCCCGACGCGGAGAGCGAGCTGAAGGTCGAGTGGCGCCCGGCGCGCCAGTTCTGCGCCGGCTGCAACGCCGACAAGCCGCGCTCGCCGGGCTCCTGGTTGCGCCTCTGCCCCCAGTGCGGGATGGCGCTCGCGGTCAGCGGCGGCGACGAGCTCGACGTGCTGCAGGTGACGTTCCTGCCGGACGAGGCGGCGGGTGAAGGGGGTGTGGCCGATGGCTGAGGTCGTGGATGTGCGGGCGAAGGTGCTGGCCGCCAACGAGGAAGCGGCCGCTCGGCTGCGCGGGACGTTTCGGACAAGCGGCGCGCTCGTGCTCAACCTGATCTCCTCGCCGGGCTCGGGGAAGACGACGCTGCTGGAGACCACCGTAAAGGCACTCGCGGGTCGGCTGCGCCTGGCGGGGATCGAGGGCGACGTCGCCACCGAACGCGACGCGGACCGGCTGCGCGCGATGGGGATCCCGGCGGTGCAGATCCTCACCGGCGGCGCGTGCCACCTCGACGCGCGCCAGGTGCGCAAGGCGATCGACGAGGCGGCCTTCCCCGCGTTCGACGTCCTCTTCATCGAGAACGTCGGCAACCTGATCTGCCCGACCTCGTACGACCTCGGCGAGGATTTCAAGGTCGCGCTGCTGTCGGTGACGGAGGGGGACGACAAGCCGTTCAAGTACCCGGCAATCTTCTCGCGGGCGGAGGTGACGGTGATCACAAAAGCCGACCTGCTGCCGCACGTCGCCTTCGACATGGACGCGGTGCGCGGGCAACTCGCGACGCTCGCGCCCTCCGGCGCCGTGCTGGTCACCTCCGCGAAGACCGGCGAGGGGATCGCCGAGTGGTGCGCGCTGCTCGAGCGCCGCCTCGCCGCCAAGCGAGAGGCCGGAGCGTGACGCTCGGCATGCAAGTCCCTGTCATCGCGAGGAGTCCCGCCAACGGCGGGACGACGCGGCGATTTCGCCGGTACCAACTCGTGTGCCCGGCGGTCGCGCCCCACACGCTCGTAGCGGCCGCCCGCCGGGCGGCCGGCTTCTCCACCCTCGCCCGCCCGCGCCGCGCGAGCTGCCGCCCCCAGGCGTGACATGAGCGCTGACCCCCCCCGCCTTCGCCTCCGCATCGTCTGTCGCGGCGTCGTCCAGGGGGTTGGGTTCCGCCCGGCGGTCCACCGCCTGGCGACGTCGCTGGCCCTCGGCGGTTGGGTCCGCAACGGACCGGAGGGGGTCGTGATCGAGGTCGAGGGCGGCGACCGGGTCGTGCGCGCGTTCGCCGCGGCCCTTCCGCGCTCATTGCCGCCGCTCGCTCGCCTCGACGGGATGGAGGCCGCACCGGTCCCCGCCGCCGGCGAGCGCGGGTTCGCGGTGCTCGCCTCGGAGGCCGGCCAGCGTCTCCGGGCACTGGTGCCGCCCGACGCGGCGCTGTGCGTGGCGTGCCGCGCGGAGATGGACGACCCGGCCGACCGCCGCTACCGGTACCCGTTCACCACCTGCACGAACTGCGGCCCGCGCTTCACGCTGGCGACGGCGCTGCCGTACGACCGCGAGCGCACCTCGATGGCGTGCTTCCCACTCTGCCCCGAGTGCGCGCGCGAGTACGGCGACCCCGCCGACCGCCGCTTCCACGCCGAGCCGCTGTGCTGTCCGGCGTGCGGCCCGCGGCTGTGGCTGGAAGGGCCGGGGTCGGGCGTGATGGCCCGGGGCACGGAGGCCGTCAAACTGGCGCGCGAGGGGTTGGATCGCGGGGTGATCGTCGCGGTCAAGGGGTTCGGCGGGTTCCAGCTCGCCTGCCGCGCCGACGACGGCGCGGCCGTCGCCCAGTTGCGCGAGTGCAAGCACCGGCCCACAAAGCCGTTCGCGGTGATGGCCCGCGACCTCGCAGTCGCCCGCGCGCTCGTCGTCCTCGCGCTTGAGGACGAGGCGCTGCTGGCCTCGCCGCTCGCGCCGGTGCTGCTGGCGCCGCGGCGGCCGGGCGCCCCGGTCGCGGCCGACGTGGCGCCCGGCCTGTCCGACCTCGGCGTGATGCTGCCCACGACGCCGCTCCACGTCGAGCTGTTCCGCGAGGCGGCGTACGCGGCGCTAGTGATGACCTCGGGGAACGCCAGCGACGAGCCGATCTGCCGCGGCAACCGCGAGGCGCTCGAGCGCCTGGCGGGGATCGCCGACCTGTTCCTGCTGCACGACCGCGACGTGGTGCGCCGCGCCGATGACTCGGTGGCGCGCACGGGGCCGGGCGGACCCGCGATGGTGCGCCGCGCCCGCGGGTACGTGCCCGAGGCGCTGCCGTTGCCGGAACCGGCGCCGATGCCGGTGCTTGCGCTCGGGGCGTTCCTGCAATCGACGGCCTGCGTGGCGACGGGCGGGGACGCGTTCTGCTCCCAGCACGTCGGCGACCTCGACGGCGAGCCAGCGCGCGCGTTCCTGGCGGAGGCGGCGGCCGGCCTCGAGGAGTTCCTGCAGGCGCGCGGGGAGCTGATCGTCGTGGACCCCCACCCCGACTACCCGAGCACCTGGCTCGGCGAGACGCTCGCCCGCGAGCGCGGCGCACGGCTCCTCGCCGTGCAGCACCACCTCGCGCACATCGCCGCGGTCTTGGCCGAGCACGGCCGTTTCCCGGACCTGGGCGAGTCGGCGGCCGGGATCGCGCTCGACGGGACGGGATGGGGTGCGGACGGGACCGTGTGGGGCGGGGAGTGGATCGCGCTCGACGGTGCGCTTGGCTGGCGGCGTCTCGCGCACCTGGCGGCGCTGCCGCTCGTGGGCGGCGAGGCTGCAGTGCGCGAGCCCTGGCGCGTCGCCGCCGCGGGCCTCG
>PKYI01000124.1 GCA_003133645.1 Acidobacteriota bacterium
GGTGTTGGTGGTGACGCATTCGCTGTCCTACCTCGACGTCTGCGACCAGGTGCTGCTCGTCGCGCCGGGCGGCAAGACGGCCTACTGTGGCCCGCCGGACGGCATCGGCGAGCGGCGCGAACGCGGCTTCGGCTTCGACCGGGAAGACGAGGGCCTGGCCGGCGGATGCGCGCACCGCGCGCGGCGAGAACGGGTCGGCGCAGCCGGGCGAGCATGCCACGCCCGAGGCCCCGAACGCGGCGGCGCAGCGGATCACGCCGCCGACGTTGCCGGGGTCCTGCACGCGGTCGAGGTAGACGACGACGCCTGTGGGCGCGAGGCGGGCGGAAGGCACCGCGACCACGGCCAGAACGCCCTGGGTCTGACGGGTCGGCGCGATCTGCGCCGCGGTCGCGGGGTCGAGCACGTACGCGCGGCCGCCCTGGAAGACCCTCTCGAGCGCGGCGCTCGCGCGCAGCGCGTCGAGCTGCTCTGCGACGGCGAACAGCTCGACGATCGGGACGCCGGCGGCCGCGAGGTCGAGCGTGAGCTTGAGACCGTCCACGGCCGTGAGCTCGGGCTCCTGGCGGCCGATGATGCGGCGCAGTCGCGCCACCCTGGGGTTGTGCCGACCGAGCAGTTGCGGTGACCCCGTTTCACGCATCGCGGCCCCTGCAGGCAAGTGGTTCCTTCATTCAATCAGTGTAACCGCCGCCGGGCGGAGCCCGCGCGCGGTTTGGCCTCGTGCCCGCTAGTGTAGAATCCCGCCACGTTCTGGCGTTGTGACGTGGCTCGGATGTGGCCGTGGCAGAGAAAACGCCAGCCAAGGGGGGGATAGGCGATGGCGAGAGGTCGCGCACTTGTCGTTATTGCACTGCTGGCTTTGGCCGCACCGGGGCTTTGCTTCGAGGGACCCGACCCGCGCACGCCGGGCGGACAGATCGCCGCTTGCGGCGGGGTCGCGAACTGGCAGGCGCTGGGGTACCTCGAGTTCACCGTGAAGATCACGGGCCCGGCCGGGGTCCAGGGGCCGTTCGCGTACCGCTGGGACCGGCGCGACGGGTACCTCCGTCTGACCGGCCCTTCCCAGTCGGGGGAGAAGACTGACGTCGCGATCGACCTCGGTTCGAAGACGGGCGGCGCGTGGGCGAACGGCCATCAACTCGCGGGCAAGAAACTGGCCGAAACCGTCAACTGGGCGCTGCAGCGGTTCGGCGAGGACACGCTGTGGCTGACGTTCCCGCTCGACTGGGGCATGGCCGGCGTGAAGGTGAAGCCGCTGCCCGATGTGGCGGGCGAGGGCGGAGTGATGTCGCCGGCGGTTGACGTCCAGTCGGCGGTGGGCGACTGGAAGGTGACGCTCGACCCCGCAACCGGGCGGGTGGTGGGGACGCTCCTGGTGCGCAACAGCGGTACGCTGACCGTAACGTGGAGCGGCTGGCAGGCGCACGGGGGCGTCTTCTTCGCCCACAAGCGCGCCATCGCGGAGACCGGCGAGACCGTCGACGTGGAAGTAATGCAGGCGTTGCCGGAGGCGCCGGCCGGCGCGTTCTAGCTGGGTTCTGGCTCGATGTGACGATCCGCGGCGCCCGCCCTGGCGCGGGCGCCGCGGATCGTCCGGCCTTGCGGCCGGCGCCGCGCGCGGCTAGGATCACGCCGCGATGGAACTCCCCCCGTTGAATCCCGAGCTGGTGACCGACGAAGGCGGTGTGCTCCGCGTGTGTCGCCGCGCCACGGCGGCCGGAACGGTGGCGCTCGACACCGAGTCGGACTCGCTGCACTCCTACCACCACAAGCTCTGCCTCATCCAGCTCTCGTTCGCGGGGGAGCACGCGGTCCTCGACCCGCTCGCGATCGGTCGCGAAGGGCTGTGGCCGCTGGCGGAGGTGCTCGCCGACCCGCGGGTCGAGAAGCTGATGCACGGCGCCGATTACGACCTCCGTGTGCTGGACCGGGACCTCGGCGCCCGCGTCGTGCGCCTCGCCGACACGCAGGTGGCGGCGCAGCTCCTCGGGGAGCCGCAGACCGGCCTGGCGGCGTTGGTCGAACGCGAGGCCGGGGTCGCGCTGGACAAGAAGTACCAGCGGGCGGACTGGGGCGAGCGGCCGCTGCCGGCCGAGCTGCTGGCGTACGCGGCGGGGGATACCGCCTACCTCGATCTGGTACGGACGCGTCTGGCGGTGCGGCTGGACGAGCTTGGCCGCGGCGCCTGGTGGGCTGAGGAGTGCGAGGCGCTCGAGGCGGTGCGCTGGGAGCCGCCGGTCCCCGACGCGCTCGCGTTCGAGCGGATCAAGGGCGCGAAGAAGCTCGCGGGCGAGGCCCGCGACCGCATCGCGGCGCTACACGCCTGGCGGGAGGGCGTGGCGTCGGCCGAGGACGTGCCGCCGTTCAAGATCCTGCGCGGCGAGACGATGCTGGCGTTGGCGGCGGCGCCGCCGGCGGACCTCGCGGCGCTCGGCGCGACTCCCGGCGTGGGGCGGGGGACCGTCCGCCGGGCGGGCCAGGAGATCCTGCGGGTCCTCGCCTCTCCGCCGAAGCTGCCGCCCAAGCCCAAGGGCCAACGCTTCGCCATCGATCGCGAGCGCGAGGCAAGGCTGAAACAGGCGCGCGAGGCCCGCGACCGGGTGGCGAAGGAGCTCGGCATCGAACCCGGCGTGCTGGCGCCGCGCGCGGGGCTCGAGCGGGTCGTGGACGGCCTGCCCGGCGACGAGGCGGTTCTTGCCCAGTGTCTCGGTCGCCGCTGGCGGGCGTCGGTGCTGGCGCCAGGGCTGCTGGCGCTGGCGGCGACGTGGCGGGAAGGAGCGCGCCGCCTGGATGCCGCTCCGGCGTGACGAGGCCTTCGTCCTGGCTCGCTACCCGTTCCGGGAGCGGGACTTCGTCGTCGTGCTGCTGGGCCGCGCGGCGGGGCAGCTGCGGGTCGTGGCGCGGCGGGTTCGCTCGCTGCGCGCCTCGCACGCGACCGCGACCGAGCCGCTCGCGCACGTCCGGGTGACGTACTTCGAGCGCGCGGGCTCGGAGCTGGCGACGCTCGACGAGGCGGAGGTGATCCGCTCGGCGTTCGACCTGGCGAGCCGTCCGCCGGCGTGGGCCGCGGGCCAGGTGGTGGCGGAGCTGGCGCTCGTGTACACCCAGCCGGGCCAGCGCAACGAGCCGGCGTTCCGCCTGGTGGAGCGCTGCGTGGCCTGCCTGTTGGACGGTCACGACTCGGCGGCGGTGGCGTGGTACGCGGAGCTGTGGTTCCTGCGCCTCGGCGGCGTGTTTCCGGAGCTTGCCCGCTGCGGCGTCTGCGGCGTGGGCCTGCCGCCGGGGCCGCGTCTGTTCGACGGGCTCGAGAAGCGGTTCGTCTGCGCCGAGCACCGGCCCGCGGGCAGCGTGGCGCGGATCGCGGCGGCCGGCGTGGAGTGGCTGCAGCGCGCGTCGCGCCTGCCGCTCGAACAGATCGGGGAGGCCCCGCCCGCCGACGCCGCGGGGTGGCTCGTGTCGCTGCGCGAAGCGTTCACCGAACGCGAGGTGAAGTCGTGGCGCTACCTGCGCCTGCTGCTGAAGGACGGCGGGGGAGCGGACGGTTCCCGATAGGCGTCTTGCCGGCGCGCCCGCGGTCCGCCGCGGCGTCTAGGCCGGCACGGCTTTGTGGCCGTAGGCGATGACGCCGGCCTCGCCGTCCTGCTGGATGCGGCGGAACTCGAGCTTCACCGCCATCCCGGCCTCGACCTTCGCGGGGTCGACGTCCGCGATCTGGCAGGTCACGCGCACGCCGCCGCCCAGCTCGATCACCGCGAGCGCGTACGGGACGTCGTGCTTGTGGCTCGGCGGCCCGACGTGGATCACGGTCCAGGTCAGCACCTTCCCCTCGGGCGCAAGGGTGACGGCCGCGAACTTCCGGCCGCGGCAGGCGGGGCAGACCAGACGGGCCGGGAACGATACCGCGCCGCACGCCTCGCAGCGCGCCGCTTCGAGGCGGTACCGCGCGGGATACTCGCGCGCCGTGCGCGCCGGGTTGAGGGTGCTCATGGCGCTACCTCCAGGATGTGGACGACGCTCGAGGCCCCGGTCCCGCCCATGTTCTGGGTGAGGCCGACGCGGGCGTTTGCGACCTGGCGCTTGCCCGCCGCGCCACGGAGCTGGGTGACGATCTCCACGGCCTGGGCGACGCCGGTGGCGCCCACCGGATGCCCCTTGGACTTGAGGCCGCCCGACGGGTTGACGGGCAACGCCCCGCCGAGGGCGGTGCGGCCCGACTCAGCCTGCCGCCCGCCCTCACCAGCGGGGCACAGCCCGAGCGCCTCGAGCACCATGATCTCGGCGATCGTGAAGCAGTCGTGCACCTCGGCGACGTGGACGTCGGCCGGGGTCTTGCCGGCCATCTTGAAGGCGCGCTGCGCGGCCGCGGTCGTGGCCGGGATCGCCGCCATGTCCGGCCGCGATTGCAGCGCGATGTGGTCCGAGGCCTGGCCGACGCCGGCGATGCGGATCAGCGGCCGGCCGTGGGCGAGCTTTCGCGCGGTTTCCATGTCCGCGAGGACGACCGCCGCGGCGCCGTCGGTGATCGGGGAGCAGTCGAGGATGTTCAGCGGATCCGCGACCTTTGCCGAGGAGAGCACATCTTTGACCGTGATCTGTTGGCGGAACTGGGCGTGCGGGTTGAGCGAGCCGTGGCGGTGGTTCTTCACCGCCACCATGGCGAGCTGCTCGCGCGTCGTGCCCCATCGCGCCATGTGCGCCCGCGCCATCATTGCGTAGAGGGCGGGGAAGGTGGCGCCGTGGAAGACCTCCAGCTCCGCGTCGGCGGCGGCGGCCAGCGCCGCTGTGCAGTCGTCGCCGGAGACGTCGGTCATCTTCTCCACGCCGGTCGCCAGGACGATGTCGGCGAGCCCGGCGGCGATCTCGGCGAAGCCGGTGCGCAACGCGACGCCGCCGGACGCGCAAGCGGACTCGACCCGCGTGGCCGGGACCCCGGCCATCCCCAGCTCGCCGGCGAGCAGGCCGCCGAGGTGCTCCTGGCCGACGAAGAGCCCGGGCGCCATGCTGCCGACCGTGATGGAGTCCACGTGGTCGATGCCGGCGTCGTCGAGGGCGGCGAGCGCCGCCTCGGTCCACAGCGTCCGCAGCGACGCGTCCCACACCTCGCCCCACCGCGAAAGCCCGATTCCCACGATTGCCACGTCGCGCATGGCTTCTCCCTTCACTCGCCCATGCGGATCTTGCCGCGGAGCTTGGCGTAGACGCCGTAGGTGATGTACATCTTGCCGTTGTCGAGCTGGTCGCGGGTGCGCGGCGCGGCGTCGCGCACCTCGTCGATGCGGTCGGTGACGGTCCACACGAACCCGTCCGAGCCCGCGCCGGAGCCGTAAGAGACCATGAAGATGCGATCGCCCGGCCTGGCCTTGTCGAGGACCGCCGTCAGGCCGATTGGGGACGCGCCGGAGTAGGTGTTCCCGAGCCAGGGGGAAAGCCACCCGGTCTCGAGCTGTTCCTGGGTGAAGCCGAGCTGCTTGCCGGCGCGCATCGGGAACTTCCCGTTCGGCTGGTGGAAGACGGCGTGGGCGAAGTCCTTCGGCTGCAACCCCGTCTTCTCCAGGAGCATGCGCGTGGCGCCGAACGTGGTCTTGAAGTACGCCGGTTCGCCGGTGAAGCGGCCGGCGTGGCGCGGGTAGTGCATGTATTCGCGCCTCCAGAAGTCCGGCGTGTCGGTCATGAACGAGACCTGAGCGTCGAGCGTGGCGACGAGGTCCGCAGCGCCGAAGATGTACGCCGCGGCGCCGGCGGCGGCGGAGTACTCGAGGGCGTCGCCGGGCGCCCCCTGCGAGGTGTCCGCCCCGACGGCGAGGGCGTGGGTGACTTCGCCGGACTTCACCAGCGCGGCGGCGATGAACATCCCCTCGCTGCCGGCCTTGCAGGCGAACTCGAGGTCGGCGCAGTGCACGGCCGGAGTGGCGCCGAGCGCCTCGGCCACCACGGTCCCGGACGGCTTCACCGCGTACGGGTGCGATTCCGAGCCGACGTAAACCGCGCCGATCGACAGCGGGTCGATCCCCGCCCGGGCCAGCGCCCGGCGCGCCGCGGTGACCGACATGGTGATGGTGTCCTCGTCAGCCCCGGGGACCGACTTCTCGTGCAGCTCGAGGCCGCGCTCATAGGCGGCGGCGTCCGCGCCCCAGACCGCTGCGATCTCCCCGAGACGGATGCGGCGCCTCGGGATGTAGGCGCCATAGCCGACGATGCCGACGCTCATTGTGGCCTCCCCTGCCGGTGGAATCCGAAATATCCGCGACCAAATACCGGCGAGACGTTACCCCATCGCCGCCAGTCGCCGCAAGGGGGAGGAACGGACTAGACTGCGCGTTGCGGGGAGGGGCATGGACAGAATCGTTCGCATCGGCAACGGCCAGGGGTTCTGGGGGGACAGCATCGACGCGCCGCTGGAGCTCCTCACCCGCGGGCCGCTCGACTACCTCGGGCTCGACTACCTGGCCGAGGTCACGCTCTCGATCATGATGCGCCAGCGTCTCCGCGACCCTCACAAGGGTTTCGCCGCGGACTTCATCACGTTGCTGCGCCGGGCGTTGCCGGTCATCGTCGAGCGCAGGGTCAAGGTGGTGACGAACGCCGGCGGCCTCAACCCGGCGGCGTGCCGCGACGAGGTGCTGCGCGTCGCCCGGCAGCTCGGCATCTCGGGGCTGCGGGTCGGGGTGGTCGAGGGCGACGACCTCCTCCCGCATGTCGATGAGTTGCTCGCCGCCGGCTGCCGCCTCGAGCACATGGAGACGAAGCGCCCGCTCGTGGACGAGCGCGCCAAGGTGCTCTCGGTCAACGCCTATCTCGGGGCCCGCCCGGTCGCGGAGGCACTTCGGCAGGGCGCCCAGATCGTGCTCGCCGGCCGGATCACCGACACCTCCCTGGCGCTCGGCCCGCTGGTGCACGAGTTCGGCTGGGCGGAAGACGCCTGGGACCTGCTCGCCGCGGGCACGATCGCCGGCCACATCATCGAGTGCGGCGCCCAGGCCACCGGCGGCAACTTCACGCGCTGGTGGGAGGTCCCCGAGCTGTGGGACGTGGGCTACCCGGTGCTCGAGTGCGCCGCGGACGGGAGCTTCGTCGTCACCAAGCACGCCGGCACCGGCGGGCTCGTGAGCGCGAGCACCGTGGCCGAGCAGCTGGTCTACGAGATGGGCGACCCGCACGCGTACATCACCCCGGACTGCGTGGCCGACTTCGGCTCGGCCCAGCTCGCCGCGGACGGCGAGAACCGGGTGCGGGTGAGCGGCATCCGGGGCGGGCCAAAGACCGGGTACTACAAGGTGTCGGCGTCGTACCGGGCGGGGTGGAAGGCGTCGGGGCAGCTCACCGTCTCCGGCCCGCGCGCGGTCGACAAAGCGCGCCTCGCCGCGGAGATCGTATGGAAGCGCCTCGCCCGCGCCGGGGTGCGCTTCCCGGACGGGGACCGCGTCACCGAGCTGCTCGGTACCGGCGCGTGCCACCCCGGACTGGGCGACGCCCGCGCCGACCCGCCCGAAGTCGTCCTGCACCTCGCGGTCCGCTCCGAGGACCGCGCCGCGGTGACGCGCTTCGGCTACGAGCTGGCGCCGCTGGTCACCTCGGGCCCGCCCGGGGTCACCGGCTTCGCCGGCGGCCGCCCGAAGGCGCAGGAGATCGTCGCCTACTGGCCGGCGCTGGTGCGCAAGACGCTCGTGGACCCACACATCCGGGTCACCGTGGAGTCTGCGTAGCCCCTCCCGCCACCTCACGCTTCGCGCCAGCTCACCTGCCCACCCGCGGGCGGCCGCAAGGGGCGCCCCTACGAAGGGAGTGACGTTGCAACGGCGTGTAGGGGCGGGGCTTGCCCCCGCGCCCGCCAATGACTCCGCTGCGCACATGCGATCCAGGTCGCGTAGGTCGAGGGACTTTCAAACCGATGACTGGCAGAAGGGCACCTCCGAACGCAAAGTCGTGTCACGTCCGTCGCCTTGTGGTATGCTCCGCGCTCGCGGCCGTACCGTGGGTCGCATGAGGTGTTTCTCGTGAACCTGCAAGAGCTTATCCTCTCGCTCTCGCACTTCTGGAGCGAGCACGGCTGCGTGGTCCAACAGCCGTACGACATCGAGGTCGGCGCCGGAACGATGCACCCGGAGACGTTCCTGCGCGTGCTCGGCCCGGAGCCGTACCGGGTGGCGTACGTGCAGCCGTCGCGCCGTCCCGCCGACGCGCGCTTCGGCGAGAACCCGTTCCGCTTCGGCAAGCACCTGCAGATGCAGGTGATCCTCAAGCCGTCCCCGGACGACGTGCAGGAACTGTACCTGGCGTCGCTCGCCGCTCTCGGCATCGATCCCGACGTCCACGACGTGCGCTTCGAGGAGGACAACTGGGAGTCGCCGACTCTGGGCGCGTGGGGCGTCGGCTGGCAGGTCCTGCTCGACGGGATGGAGATCAGCCAGTTCACCTACTTCCAGCAGGCCGGGGGGATCGAGCTGAGGCCGATCTCCGCCGAGATCACGTACGGCCTCGAGCGGATCGCGATGTTCCTGCAACGCAAGGACAACGGGTTCGAGATGATGTGGGGCGGTGGGCTCGAGTACGGCAAGATCCGCCACCAGGACGAGGTCGAACTTTCGCGGTATGCGTTCAACGTGGCGGACGTCGAGATGCTACGCCGCCACTTCGAGGACTGGGAGCGCGAGGCGGGCCGCTGCCTCGAGCAGGATGAGCCGCTGGTCATCCCGGGGCTCGAGGCGGCGCTCAAGATGTCGCACCTGTTCAACCTGATGGACGCGCGCGGCGCCGTGGCCGTGACCGAGCGCGTGGCGTTGATCGGGCGGGTGCGCCGGGTCGCGGTCCGCTGCGCCAAGGCGTACGTCGAGCAGCGGGAGCGGTTGGGCTTCCCGCTCGGCCGGTGCAACGGGAACGGCAAGCCGAACGGCAAGGCCGCGGGCGCGAACCGGACGGCCGGACGCGGCGGCGCCCGATGAGCGCCTCCGAGTACCTGCTCGAACTCCTCTGCGAGGAGATCCCGGCCAACGCACTCCCGCCCGCCCGCGAGCAGCTGCGGGCCGGGTTCGAGGCGGAAATGCGGGATGCCGCGCTCGCGGGCGCGACCGTGAGGGCCTACTCGACGGTGCGCCGCCTCGTGGTGCACGTCGCCGGCCTCCCCGAGGTCCAGCCCGACCGCGAGGAGGAGGTGACGGGGCCGTTGGTCAAGGCCGCGTTCGCCGCCGACGGGGCGCCCACTCCTGCCGCGGTCGGGTTCGCGAAGGGGCAGGGAGTGAGCGTGGACGCGCTGCGGGTCGTCAAGGGCGCCAAGGGCGAGGTGATCGCCGCCACGAAGCTGCTGCCGGGCCGGCCCGTCCCCGAGGTCCTCGGCGAGATCAGCGCCCGCGTCGTGCGCGCTCTTCACTTCCCGAAGACGATGCGCTGGGGGAAGGGCGAGCACGTCTTCGTGCGCCCGCTGCACAACCTGCTGGCGGTCTTCGGGAAACGAACCTTCACGACGCAGGTGCCGGTCGAGCTTTTCGGGGTGGCCGCCTCGACGGGCACGCTGGGGCACCGGACAATGGCGCCGGCGCGCATCGAGCTTTCCGGCACGGCGGGGTTTGCCGCGTACCTCAAGCAGATGCGCGCCGCGGGCGTGGACGTCGACCCCGAGGCGCGCCGGACCGTCCTCGAGGGGAAAGCGCGCCGCCTCGCGGCCGACGTGGGCTGCGAGATCCGGCCCGATCCGGAACTGCTCGCGGAGCTGGTCGAGCTCGTCGAGCACCCCGGCGTGCTACGCGGCGAGATCGCCGAGCGCTTCCTGCAGCTCCCGGAGGAGGTGCTGGTCACGACCTTGCGCCACCACCAGAAGTGCCTGGTGCTGACGCGCGGGGGGCGGGTCGCGCCGTACTTCCTGGCGGTGTGCGACCGCTCCGGCGACCCGCAGGGGTTGATCCAACGGGGCAACGAGTGGGTGGCCGGCGCCCGCCTGACCGACGCGGCGTTCTTCTTCGCGCAGGACCGCAAGGCCCCGCTCGCGTCGCGCCGGCCGGCGCTCGAGAAGGTGCTCGTTCACCAGAAGCTCGGCACCTTCGCGCATAAGACGGAGATCGTCGCGAAGCTCGCGGCGGCGCTCGCCGGGAGCGCCGGCGCCGCGGTGGACGCCGCCGCGCTGGCGCGCGCCTGCGAGCTGCTCAAGGCCGACCTCGTGACCGCGATGGTCGGGGAGTTCGCGGAGCTGCAGGGGGTCATCGGCGGGATCTACGCGCGCCTCGACGGCGAGCCCGAGGCGGTGTGGCAGGCGGTCTACGACCAGTACACGCCGGCCGGGCTCGAGGGCGCGTTGCCCCGCGGCCCCGTGGCGGCAGCCGTGGGCGTCGCCGACCGGCTGGACTCGCTCGCCGGCCTGTTCGCCGCCGGGGAGATCCCATCTGGCAGCAAGGACCCGTTCGCGCTCCGGCGCGCCGCCCTGGCGGCGGTGCGAATCTGCGCCGAGGCGCCGCTCGCATGCGACCTGCAGGCCGCGGCGGCCGAGGCCGTGGCGCTGCGCGGCGGCGGCGACGAGGCCGCGGCGGCGCTGCGCGAGTTTGTGCGGGAGCGCGTGCGCCATTACCTGACGGCGGCCGCCGGCGTGAAGCCGGAAGTCGCGGACGCGGTGCTCGCCGCCCGCTGGGGCGTGATCCCGGACGACGTGGCGCGCGCCCGGGCGCTCGAAGCGGTGCGCGGGGAGGACGTGTTCGCCGCGCTCGCGGTGGCGTTCAAGCGCGTCCGCAACATGGTGGGCAAGAGCGGCGAGGGGAGCTTCGCCGCCAAGCTCCTGCACGAGAAGGCCGAGCGCGAATTGCTGGCCGCGCTCGAAGGGGCCGAGGGCAAAGTGGAGCGCGCCCTGAAGCGCGGCGACGTCCCCGCGGGCCTGCGTTCCCTGGCGGCGCTCGCGGCGCCGCTCGACGCCTTCTTCACCGACGTGCTCGTGATCTGCGACGACGAGGCCTTAAGAGCGGCGCGCCTCGCGCTGCTGGCCCGCGTCGAGAAGCTGTTCCTGCGCCTGGCCGACGTGTCCAGGCTTTCGGCTCAGTGAGTTGTTGGGACGACGGGACCGCGTACCGCGCGGCCCGAGGGCGGGCGGGGCCCGCCTCCGAATCGGGAGGGTGAACGTGGTCAAGCAAGCGACGACAAAGCTGGTGTACTCCTTCGGTGGCGGCAAGGCCGACGGCCGCGCCGACATGAAGAACCTCCTCGGTGGCAAGGGCGCCAACCTCGCCGAGATGGCGAACCTCGGCATCCCGGTGCCGGCCGGCTTCACCATCACGACCGAGGTCTGCACCCACTACTACCAGAACGGCCGGTCATACCCGAAGCCGCTGGCGGCCGAGGTGCAACGGGCGCTCGGCCGGGTGGAATCGGTCATGGGCACCAAGTTCGGGGACGCCGGGAACCCGCTGCTCGTTTCGGTCCGCTCCGGGGCGCGCAAGTCGATGCCTGGGATGATGGAGACCGTCCTCAATGTTGGCCTCTGCTCCTCGACGATCCCCGGGTTGATCGCGAAGACCGGGAACCCGCGCTTCGTGTACGACGCGTACCGCCGCCTGATCATGATGTATTCGGATGTCGTGATGGAGAAGGCGGCGGGGATCGAGCCGGCCGAGGGCAAGGGGATCCGCCAGCAGCTCGACCGCATGCTCGGCGAGATGAAGAAGGCCCGCGGCCGTGCCTCCGACGCCGACCTCACCGAGTCGGACCTCAAGGAGCTGGTGAAGCAGTTCAAGACGAGGGTCCGCGACGTGCTGAGCAAGGAGTTCCCCGACGACGCGATGGAACAGCTCTGGGGCGGGATCGGAGCGGTGTTCTCCTCCTGGAACGGGAAGCGGGCGGTTTCCTACCGCCGCATCGAGGGGATCCCCGACGAGTGGGGGACCGCGGTTACGGTCCAGGCAATGGTGTTCGGCAACATGGGGGACACCTCCGCCACCGGCGTGGCGTTCACCCGCAACCCCGCCACCGGCGAGAACAAGTTCTACGGCGAGTGGCTGGTCAACGCCCAGGGCGAGGACGTGGTCGCGGGGATCCGCACCCCGAACCCGCTCAACGAGGCCACCAAGAACGAGCAGAACAAGTCGCTGCCGTCGCTCGAGACCGCGATGCCCGACGTGTACAGGCCGCTCGACAAGATCCGCCTGAGCCTCGAGGCGCACTACCACGACATGCAGGACATCGAGTTCACGATCCAGGAGGGCCGGCTGTGGATGCTGCAGTGCCGCACCGGCAAGCGCACCGGCACGGCCGCGCTCAACATGGCGATGGACATGCTCGAGGAACGGCTGATCGGGAAGGACGAAGCGGTGATGCGCCTCGCCCCGGCCCAGCTCGACGAGCTGCTCCACCCGATCGTCGACCCGGCCGCCGAGAAGGGCGCCGCCCTGGTCGCCAAGGGGCTGCCCGCGGGCCCCGGCGGCGCCAGGGGCCAGATCGTATTCACCGCCGCGGACGCCGTCGCGTGGACGAAGGCGGGCAAGAAGGTGATCCTCGTGCGCGAGGAGACCAACCCCGAGGACGTCGAGGGGATGCGGGCGGCGGTGGGGATCCTCACCGCGCGCGGCGGCATGACGTCGCACGCGGCGCTGGTCGCCCGCGGCTGGGGCAAGTGCTGCATCGTCGGCGCCGGCGGCCTCACCGTGGACGTCCACGCCAGGTCGCTGCTCGCCGCCGGCCGCACGTTCAGGGAGGGCGACGTCATTACCCTCAACGGCACTCGGGGCCACGTCTACGCCGGCGCTCTGGGGATGATCGACGCCACCGAGAACCCCCGCTTCGTCAAGTTCATGGCGCTTGCCGACGCGATCCGCGCGATGAAGGTGCGCACCAACGCCGACACGCCCGAGGACGCCGCCAAGGCGCGCGGGTTCGGCGCCGAGGGGATCGGGCTGTTCCGCACCGAGCACATGTTCTACGGCAAGGGCTCCGAGCAGCCGCTGTTCCTGCTGCGCAAGATGATCGTGTCCGGCAGCCAGGCCGAGCGGCGCGCCGCCCTCGCTGAGCTGTACCCGTTCGTGAAGAAGGACATCAAGGCGACGCTCGAGGTCATGGATGGGCTGCCGGTGACGATCCGCCTCCTCGACCCGCCGCTGCACGAGTTCGTGCCGACCCGGGCCGATGAGCGCGAGAAGCTGGCCGGGGCGCTCGGCATCACCGCCTCCGAGCTCGACAAGCGGGCCGACGACCTGCACGAGTCCAACCCAATGATGGGCCACCGCGGCGTGCGCCTCGGAGTGACGTTCCCCGAGATCTCCGAGATGCAGTTCCGCGCCATCCTCGAGTCGGCGATCGAGCTCACGCGCGAGGGGAAGAAGGTCTTCCCCGAGATCATGGTTCCCGTCGTCGGCCTTGTCGCCGAGCTCGACGACCAGCTCGCGCTGGCGAGGCGGGTCCACGCCGAGGTGTGCGCCAAGTACGGGGTGGCCAAGATCGACCACCTGTACGGCACGATGATCGAGATCCCGC